>JAIYAA010000007.1 GCA_027489295.1 Sphingomonadales bacterium
CGCCGCGCCGACTATATCGTGGCGGAATTGGCCGAGGCGCAGGCGAAGCGCGGCACCGGCTATGTCGGCGCGCTCGGCCGCAAGCGGAAGGACGGCACGATCGTCGACGGGGAGGAGATCTTCCCGGAGATCATGCGCGGGCAGATTAAGTCTGGCGGGTTCGATCTCAACGGCAGCTGGTCGCCGCTCTATACCGTGCACAAGCTATTCGCCGGGCTGCTCGACGTCCATGCAGGCTGGGGCAATGCCCAGGCGCTGCAGGTGACACTGGGGCTGGCCGGCTATTTCGAGAAGGTGTTCGCCGCGCTCGACGACACGCAGATGCAGCAGATGCTCGGCTGCGAATATGGCGGCCTGAACGAGAGTTTCGCCGAGCTCTACGCCCGCACCCGCGATCCGCGCTGGATGGTGGTCGCCAAGCGGTTGTACGACGATCGCGTGCTCGATCCGCTGAAGGCGGGCGAGGACAAGCTCGCCAATTTCCACGCCAACACCCAGGTGCCCAAGCTGATCGGCCTGGCGCGCATCCACGAGCTGACCGGCGATGCCGGCGACGCCACCGCTGCGCGCTTCTTCTGGGAGCGGGTGACCGGGCATCACAGCTATGTGATCGGCGGCAATGCCGACCGCGAATATTTCTCCGCGCCGAACAGCATCGCCCAGCACATCACCGACCAGACGTGCGAGCATTGCAACACCTACAACATGCTCAAGCTGACCAGCCATCTGTTCGCCTGGCAGCCGAACGGCGCGCTGTTCGACTATTATGAGCGCGCGCATCTCAATCATGTGATGGCGGCGCAGAATCCCAAGACCGGCGGCTTCACCTACATGACCCCGCTGATGAGCGGCGCCGAGCGCGGCTATTCGCAGCCGAACGAAGATGCCTTCTGGTGCTGCGTAGGCTCGGGGCTGGAGAGCCATGCCAAGCATGGCGAGGCGGCATTCTGGGAAGGCGAGGGCGCACTGCTCGTCAATCTCTATATCCCGGCGGAGATCGACTGGAAGGCCCAGAAGGCGAAGCTGGTGCTCGATACCGCCTATCCGTTCGAGGGCACGGCGACGCTCAAGGTCGAGCAGCTTGCCCGCGCCGGGCGCTTCGCGATCGCGCTGCGCGTGCCCGGCTGGGCCGAGGGCAAGGCGGTGGTGACGGTGAACGGAAAGCCGGCCGGCGCAGTGGTCGATCGCGGCTATGCGATCGTCGCGCGCAGCTGGAAGGTCGGCGACGCGCTCGCGATCACCCTGCCGATGGCGCTGCGGCTGGAGCCGACGCCGGGCGACGACAGCACCGTCGCCGTGCTGCGCGGGCCGATGGTGCTGGCCGGCGACCTCGGCCCGACCTCGGCGCCGTGGAATGCGGCCGATCCGGCGCTTGTCGGCACCGATCTGCTCGCCGCCTTCACCCCCGCGGCCGAGCCTGCGGTGTTCGAGACGCGCGGCGTGGTGCGGCCGGCGGACCTGCGCTTCGTGCCCTTCTACCGCCAGGTCGAGCGGCGCAGTGCGGTCTATTTCAAACGTTTCAGCGAGGCCCAGTGGCGGCAGGAGCAGGCTGCCTTCCTCGCCGAGCAGGCCCGGCTGAAGGACGTGGCCGCCCGCTCGGTCGACGTGATGCACCTGGGAGAGATGCAGCCCGAGCGCGACCATGACCTGCGTTCGGACATCTCCTACCCCGTCTCCTATCGCGGGCGGCAGGGGCGCGATGCGCGCTCGGGCGGCTATTTCGATTTCGCGATGAAGGTGAAGGACGGCCCGTTGCTGCTCCAGGCTACCTATTGGGGCGGCGAGCGCGACCGCAGCTTCGACATCCTGGTCGACGAGGTGAAGATCGCCACCCAGACGCTCAACGACAAGGAACAGCCGGGCAAGTTCTACGACGTCACCTATCCGCTCCCCGAGGCGCTGACCAAGGGCAAGAAAAGTGTGCGCGTCCGCTTCGTGCCCCACGATCGCAGCAGCGCAGGACCCGTGTTCGGCGTGGTGCTGTTTACCGCCAAGCCGTGAGCGTGGCGGTGCAGGAGGTGGGTGTCTGCCTGACGCTGGACGAGGTCCGCGCGCTTGCCCGCCGCGTGCTGCGGGCGGTCGGGCTCGCCGAGGACCATGTGGAGGCGGTCGCCGAGACGATGGTCGCGGGTGAGCGCGACGGCTGCGCCTCGCACGGCATCTACCGGCTGCTGGTCGCGGCGAACACCATCGCCAAGGGCAAGGTGGTTCGCGATGCCGTGCCGGTGCTGTCCGAGCCGGCCCGCGCGCTGGCCCGCGTGGAGGGCGGCGGCGGCTTCGCCCAGCTGGCCTTCGCGTTCGGCAAGCCGGCGCTGATCGCCAAGGCGCGCGCCTATGGCATCGCCGCGCTCGCGCTCAACAACGTCGTCCACTTCGCCGCGCTCTGGCCCGAGGTGGAGGCGCTGGCCGAAGAAGGCCTGGTGGCGCTGGCCTTCACCCCCAGCCATGCTTGGGTCGCGCCCGCCGGGGGCACGCGGCCGGTGTTCGGCACCAATCCGATCGCCTTTGGCTGGCCGCGCCCCGCGCCGGCCCCGCCCTTCGTCTTCGACTTCGCCACCAGCATGGTCGCCCGCGGCGAGATCGAGCTGCATCGCCGCGCCGGTCTTTCCGTGCCCGACGATTGGGGCATCGACGCCGAGGGCCGACCGACCACTGACCCCGCCGCGATCCTCGACGGCGCGATGCGCACCTTTGGCGACCACAAGGGATCGGCGCTCGCCGCGATGGTCGAGCTGATCGCCGGGCCGCTGATCGGCGATTGGACCAGTGCGGAATCGATCGCGGCCGATGCCGGCGCGGGCGCCTCGCCGCTGGGTGGCGAGCTGATCGTCGCGATCGATCCCGCCGGATTTCTGGGCGACGCCGTGACGGGGCACCTGCTCCGTGCGGAGGCGATGTTCGACGCGATCGAGGGGCAGGGCGCGCGCCTGCCCTCGGCTCGTCGCTATGCCGCCCGCGCGCGCAGCCTTGCCGAGGGGGTGCGCATCCCCGACAAGCTCTATGCCGACATTCTAGCGCTGGAAGCGAGCCTCACTGCATGAAGCCCATTCTCCTCCTCACCGCCGCCCTTCTCGCCACCGCCGCGGCGCCTGCGCCGAAGGCGGTGAGCCCCGATGCCCGGCTCAAGGCGATCATCGACAGCGAATACAAGTGGCGCACGGAGCAGCAGGGCCCCGGCGAGGACAGCCCCGAGGCCAAGGGCGGCCTGCCCGATGTCGGCCCCGCGGCGCAGGCGGCGCGGCTGGCGCGCTGGACGGCGGTGTCGCGCCAGCTCGCCGCGATCGACCCGGCCAAGCTGACCCCGAAGGGCCGGATCGACTATCTGGTCTACAAGGGCCAGATCGACGCGCTGCTCGCCGAACAGCGCTTCCGCGATTACGAGAAGCCACTCAATTCTGACAGCAGCTTCTGGAGCGACGTGGCGGGATCCGCGCGTGACGCCTTTGTCCGCGAGGATCAGTATCGCGCGTACATCAAGACGCTGCGCGACCTGCCGCGCTATTTCGACCAGAACATCGCCAACATGCGCGCCGGCCTCGCGCGCGGCTTCACGCCGCCCAAGGTGACGCTCACCGGCCGCGACGTCGGGGTGGCGCAGGTGGTGGAGGCGCCGGTCGAGCAGAACCTGTTCTACACGCCGTTCCAGAAGTTCCCGGGCGCGATCCCTGCCGCGGTGCAGGCCGAGCTGCGCCGCGAGGGCGCCGCGGCGATCCGCGAGGCGGTGATCCCGGCGCACCAGAAGCTGCTCGATTTCCTGCGCAAGGACTATATCCCCGGCGCCCGCACCCCGCTGGCGGCGACGACGCTGCCCGACGGCCAGGCCTATTACCGCTCCAAGATCCGCGAATATGTGACGCGCGACATGACTGCCGAGCAGGTCCATGCCGTGGGCGTGCGCGAGGTGGCGAAGATCCGCGCCGAAATGATGACGGTGAAGGCGGAGGCCAAGTTCGACGGCGATCTGCCGGCGTTCCTCAACTTCCTGCGCACCGATCCGCAATTCTACGCCAAGACGCCGCGCGAATTGCTCTACCACGCCGCCTGGGCGGCCAAGCAGTTCGACGGAAAGGCCGGGCAATATTTCGGCCATCTGCCGCGCCGCCGCTTCGCGATCGTGCCGGTGCCGGACGATCTCGCCCCCTTCTATACCGGCGGACGCGGCGGGCCCGGCATCTATCTGGTCAACACCTATGACCTCAAGTCGCGGCCCTTCTACCAGCTGACCGCGCTGACCCTGCACGAAAGCGCGCCGGGCCACGCCTTCCAGATGCCGCTGGCGAACGAGAACAAGGCGCTGCCGCCTTTCCGGCGCGACACCTATCTTTCCGCCTATGGCGAGGGCTGGGCGCTCTATTCGGAGAAGCTCGGCGTCGAGATGGGCATGTACGAGACGCCGTATGACCAGTTCGGCATGCTCAGCTACCAGATGTGGCGCGCGGCGCGGCTGGTGGTCGATACCGGCATCCATGCGATGGGCTGGACCCGCGAGCAGGCCCAGGCCTTTCTGCGCGACAACACCGCACTCAGCAACCACGAGATCGAGACCGAGGTCGACCGCTACATCGCCTGGCCCGGCCAGGCGCTGAGCTATTATATGGGCGAGCTGGCGTTCCTCGACGCGCGGGCGCGGGCCGAGAAGGCGCTGGGACCGAAGTTCAACATCCGGGCCTGGCATGATACGATGCTGCAGCTTGGATCGGTGCCGCTGACCGTGATCGACCAGCGCACCGACCAGTTCATCAAGGACGGCGGCAAGGGCCCCTATCCCGACGAGGAATAGGCGTCACGCCCGGAACAGCGCCAGCGGTCCGCGCCCGGCGCTGCTCCAGGTCGACCAGTTGGGGAAGACATAGGGCAGGTCGGCATCGGCGACGCCGTGCCAGCGGGCGATCGCGCCGAGATATTCTTCCTGCGCCACGCCCGGCACGAAGCGCCCTTCCTTGGTGATGTCGTCGGCGCCGCCCAGCGTGGGATCGGGATAGCTGCCGAGCACCGCGCCGGGGGCTATGTCGCCGCCCATCACCAGATGGTTGCTGCCCCAGGCATGGTCGGTGCCGCTCTGGCCGTTGCCCAGATAGGTGCGGCCGAAATCGCTCATCGTGAAGCTGGTGACGTTGCCTGCCAGCCCCAGCGATCCCATCGCCTTGTGGAAGCCCGCCATCGCCATGGCGAGGTCGCCGAGCAGGTTGGCGTGGAGCCCGGTGGCCGTCGCGCCCGACTGGACCTGGCCCGAATGCGTGTCGTACCCGCCCTGGCTCACCAGGAAGTTCTGGCGGCCATGGCCGAGCGTGCCGCGCGCCGCGATCATCCGCGCGACGACCATCAGCTGCCGGGCGAGATCGCTGGTCAGCGCCGCGCCGGTCGCGGGATTGACGAAGAATGCGTCGGTCGCCGCGGTCCCGGCGAGGATGGTATTGGCGGTGACCGTCTGGTCGTAGCTCCGCGTCAGATCGCCCGCGACGCCGTCGAGCACCGCATAGCCATCGGCATTGCTGCCGAGCGTGCTGATCGCGCTGTTCTTGGCGGTGCCGCCAGCGGTGTAGCCGCTGCGGGCGGGCAGCCCGCCGGTGGCCGGGAGGATCAGCGGCGTCGTCTGGCGGCCGAACACGCCTACGGTCGCTCCCGCCATCGAGATCACCGGCGGCAGCGTGCCGCCCGGCATCTTGTCGCCGATCCGGCCGAGGAAGCCGTCGCGGCTGGTCTCGCGGGCGCGGAGGCCCTGCCAGTGATCCTGCTCGTCCGAATGGCTCATCAGGTTGGCCGGGCGCAGGTCGGTGCGCGACTGGTAGGTGGCCTTGGTGAGCGGCGCGAACAGCGTGCCGGCGTTGAGCACCAGCGCCAGCGACCCTTCGTCCCAGATCGGCCGCAGCGCCGCCATCGCCGGATGCAGCGCGTAGCTGCTGTTGGTCAGCGGCGTCAGCGAGGCACGGGGGATGCCGACGCTCCCGCGCGACGCCAGATAGGCGCTGTGCCGGGCATCGGTGGGGATCACCATGTTCCAGCCGTCATTGCCGCCGAACAGGAAAATGCCGACCATGGCGCGGAAGCTGCCGGTAGGCGCGGCGATGGCGGCGGTGCGGCCGAACTGGCCGAGTGCGGCGAGCGCCCCGGTGCCGGCGGTGAGGCGAACGAAATCGCGGCGGGAAAGCGGCATGGGCGGGGTCCTCAGCGATCGACCAGGAACATCGGGCTGGTGCCGGCGATGTAGAGCATCATCTGCGCCCGCTTGCGGGCCTGCAGCTTCGGATCGGCGTTGGTGATGGCCGCCGCAGCGGCCTTGAGCGCATCGCGCTGGGTCTTGCTGAGCCCGTTTGCGAACATCAGCAGGTTGATGCGATCGACCATGCCGTCGACATTGTCGCCGAACGCCTCCCAGTCGGCCCAGACCGGGGTCGATCCCGCACTACCGGGGATCGTCGCGACCGCGGCATATTCGCTCCGCCCCGCATCGCCGCTGACCGTCCAGTCATAGACCAGATTGTGGAGGCGCAGCACCGTACTCGTGGTCAGCAGCTTCGCCGCGGGGCTGCGCAGCGTGGCGCTGCCGTGCAGCGGGAAATCGTCGGGATAGAAGTTGAACACCGATGGCGCGCGCATCACCGGCTGGGCGATGGTCGCGTCGCGGACCTGGAAGACATAACCGTCGGAGGTGAAGCCGATTGCACGGGCGAGGCTGGTCATCGCCAGCACCGGCTCCTTGAGCTTGCCGCCGCTCGCCGGTTGCGGCGCGCGGGCCTCGGCATCGGTGAGGATCGCGCGGACCACCGCCTTCATGTCGCCGCGCACGCCGCTGCCGTTGTTGGCGAACACTGCCGAGATCCGGCCAATATAGGCGGGCGAGGGATTGGGGGTGACGAGGTGGGTGATCAGGTGGCGCGCCACGAAGGGGGCGGTCGACGGGTGGTTGAACGCTGCATCGATGACCGCGGTGACGCTGGCCTGGGGCGCCGCGCCGGCGGCGACGGTGGTGCCGAGGAAGCGCTTTTCGGCATTGTCGTACCGCCCGGCCACCGCGAGCATCGGCTGGGCATAGGCGATCGCCTGATTGTCGGTGGCGGCCGCACTGCCGACGCGAGCATAGGTCCAGCCGGTCAGCGCGCGGGCAATCTCGCGAATGTCGTCGGCGGTATAGTTGGGGATGGTGCCGCCGCTCGCGTCGCGCTGCGGCGTGCCGTCCATCGCCAGCTGCTCCGGCCCCATCGTGAACAGCTGGAGGAATTCGCGGGCATAGTTTTCCGAGGGCGAGCCGCGCCGGCTGTCCGCCATGTCGAGATAGTCGCCCATATAGCCGTTCATCGTCACCGCGAGCAGCAGGTCGCGATAGTTGCCGAAGGCCTGGGTCAGGAACAGCTGGTTGAACGCGGCGATCCCGGCGGTCGAGCGCACCGCCGCTTCGGACGCGACGATCATCTGCGACAATGCGAACGCCACGCGCTGGCGCAGCTGGTCGGGCGCGGTGATCGCGTCGGCATAGAAGCGCATCGCGACGGGTGTGCGGGTGAAGCGCAGCGTGGTGCAGGCGGTGTCGCCGCTGGTACAGCTGTCGCTGCGGACGTCCGTGGCGAGATCCGCATAGGTGCTGCCGGTCGCGGCGAACTGCTCGTCGAGCCACCCGTTCACGCCCAGCGACCGGATGCGATCGACCAGCGCGACCGTGGGGCCGAAGCTTGCCTGCTGGGCAAGCCGCACGCTGTCATCGAGGGTCGGTCCGGCGGGCGTGGGCGTCGGCGACGGCGCCGCGGCGGCACCAACCAGCCCGCCGCCGCTGCTGCTCGCTCCGCCGCCGCCATCGCACCCGGCGAGGAGGGCCAGGGCCATGGCGGCACCCGCGGCCAGGACGATTTTCGATACGCTAGACACGCCCCCAGCTCCTTGCTTTGTCGCAGCGGCAATGGCGGTTCTTCTAGCGGCAACAGGGTTAAGGCCCCGGTTCCGGACATGGTTACCAAAACCCTGCGGGCTGTCCGGCGGGCGAAATTCGGATTAACCTGGAGCAAGCCGACGCGGTGCGTCCGGAGGTACGGCGCACGCTGGTGCCCGCCTCAATTGCGGCAGCGTGCCACCAGCGCCCTGGCCGTCGACGCCGTCAGCGCTTCGGCCTGCGTCGCGCAGACATGGCCTTGTCCATCGATCGCAACGCTGAAGGGCAAGCCGGGGCTTTCGGTTGCGACCATCGCCGCCATCCGGCGCTGGGCTTTCCGATCGGGCAGCAAGCGCGCCGTCGCCGGCACCCCTTGCAGCATGGCCATGGTCGCGCGACTGTCGTCGAACGGCACCACCAATACCCGATAGGGCCGCGCACCGTCGCGGATCTCGGCAAGATGCGCGAGCTCGCCATGGCAGGGCGCACACCAGGCGGCGACGAACAGCAGCACCGTTTCCGGGGGGTAGGCAACCGGGTCCGACGCCGCCGCACCTTGCGCGGAAAACAGTAACGGTAACAACGCGATAGCTGTTCTTCCGAGAATTTTCCGGCGGCTGCTTCTCGACATTGTTGCTCGTGCGTGATTGGGTGGAATCATCGATCCGGGGGGGTATCACAATGTCGTCGCTGATTCTTGCGCTCTTGCTGGCAGGCGCGGCCGATCCGCAGCAGCAGGCGGCGCCCACGCTGCAGCAGCTGTTCGACACGGCGACCAAGGCCGCCGCCGAAGGCCAGTGCACCGAAGCGGTGCGCGCGTTCGAACAGATCGAGCAGAACCAGAAGGCGATGTCCGCCCCCACCGTTCGTGCCGCGGTGGACGTCCGCAAGGGCTATTGCCTCGCGGTGCTGGAGCGGGCCGACGAGGGCGAAGCCGCGATCCGCCGCGGACTGCCGGTGCTGGCGGCGCGCGGCGCCGGCTTTGCCGAGGAAGTGCAACAGTCGCACGAGGCGCTGGCGAGGATCGCGGTGTTGCGCTTTGACTATCCCGCCGCAGCCGCCGAATACCGGATCGCGCTGGACCATGCGACCGGCATCGAACGGTTGCGGCCGCTGCTGGGCCTGTCGCAGGTGCTGATGTTCGATCAGGACGGCGAAGCCGTACGCTATGCGGGCGAGGCGCGGGCGCTGGTGCAGGGCAATCCCGTCTTCACCAAGCGCAACGTCGCCGCTGTCCAGACGCAATATGCCCGCGCCCTGCTCAACGCCGGCCGCGTCAAGGAAGGCTATGCCGAGCTCAAGGACAGTCTGCGCAAGCAGGGCGGACTGGACCTCAAGGTAGACATTGCCGATCTCACCACCCGCTCGGACCTCGCCATTGCCGCCTGGCTCGATCACGATGTCGACTCCGCCCGCAAATATCTTGCCTATACCGGGGCCGGTCGCTTCAAGGATTCGCCCTTCACCCGCGCGACCGACATGGACCTCCCGCCCTGTGGCGAGAGCACCGGCCTCAAGCCGGAGGATTCCGCGATCGTCGAATTCTCGCTGGCGGATGATGGCCATGTGAACGGTGTGCTGCCGATCTATGTGCCGGCCGGGCGCACCGCCGCCGCCGCCTTTGCCCGCGCCGTCTCCGGCTGGTCGTGGACACCGGAAGCGGCGAAGAGCATTCCCGTACTGTTCCGCGCCACGACGCGCGTCGAACTGCGCTGCACCACCGGCGTCGATCGGCCGCCGCTCACCGCGCCGCTACAGCAGGCCTTTGCCGACTGGCTGGAGACGCAGCACGTCGCCGACCATGGATGGTCCGGACTGCCGGCCGCCAAGGCGGCGCCGCTGGAGCGTACGGCGCTGGCCGAGGCGCGCGCAAAGGGCGACCGGCCCGCCATGCTCGCCGCCGCGATCGCGCTGGGAGAAAATGCCGTCACCGACCCGCTCGAGCGCAAGAGCGCGCTGGCCGAAGCGGTGGCGCTTGCCGACGCGCTCTCGGCGCCGATGGCGGTGCGCGCGCATCTCGCCATCACCGCGGTGAGCATCGGGCATGAGTATCGTACGCAGGACGCGGCGCTGCGGGATCTCCTCGCGCGCCCGGACTTCCGGAAGGATCCGCTGGTTGCCGCGACGCTGCGGGTGATGATCGCGATGCCGCGCTTCCGCCGCCGGGCGCCCGCCGATGGCGACACGCTGCTCACCGCGGTGACGGACGGCGACGCGCTGCCCGCGCGGCACCCGCTGAAGGTTGCCGCCTTGCTCCAGCGCGCCAACATCGCAGCGGCGAAGGGCGATGTCGCGACGGCGCAGCAGCATTTCGCCCTGACCGGCCTCAGCAGCCGGCAGTGCTCGTTGCTGGGCCTCAAGCCTGCGGTGCGGGGCGTCGGCAACGTCGATGGCGCGTTTCCCATGGCCGCCCAGCAGATGGGGTTCGAGGGCTGGGTCAAGATCGAATTCGACGTCGCGACCGACGGCCGGACGATCGCGCCGCGGATCGTCTCCGCCTATCCCGCCTTCGTATTCGACGAGGCGGGCGTGAGCATGGCCAAGATGTTCCGATACACCAGCAGCTATCGGCCCGAAGACGGTGTTGCCTGCACGGCGGAATCCACGCCGGTCATGTTCCGCCTGGCCCATTGAGTGGCGCGGCACCGGCGACCGCGGCGGCTTGATCCTGCGGTCATGGTGCTGCGCCCTGCGATGCCGGTGCAGCGGGCGAGGCTGGCAAAGGTTCTGCGTTGACGGCAAGGACGCGAAAGGCTTCCATACGATATGACCGGTTCTGCACTTCCATTGACTCGCCGGGCGCTGATCGGCTCGGCCGTGGCGCTGGGCGCCTGCCCGACATCGCTGCTGGCCCGTGCTGCCGGGGGCGGACTGATCGCCGGCACCTATGCGAACGAAGGCGGGCCGGGCCTGGTGCCGCTGGCGCAGGGGCCGGGCGGCTGGCGTACGGGCATGCCGCTCGCGGCGATCCGCAACGCCTCGTTCGGGGTGCGCTCCGCGGCCGGGATCCGCTACCTGCTCGACGAGCAAGCGGAAGGCCGGCTGGGCGTGTACGATGCCGGGCTGCGCCAGATCGCCGAGGCATCGTCGCTCGGCGCCGACCCCTGCCACGCCGCGCTCTCGCCGGACGGGCGCCGCCTCGCGATCGCGAATTACTCGAGCGGGAGCGTCGCGCTGTTCGCGCTCGATCGCGCCGGCCGGCCGATCGGCGAGGCGCGCCGGATCGCGCACGAGGGCAGTGGTCCCAATCGCGAGCGCCAAACCGGGCCGCACGCGCACTGGGTGGGGTTTGCGGACGGCGGCAGACTGCTGCATTCGGTCGATCTCGGCGCAGACGCGGTGTTCGCGCACCGGATCGGCGCGGGCGGCGCGATCGAAACCAGCATCGCCTATCACGCGGCGCCGGGCGCCGGACCGCGCCACCTCGCCCGGCACCCGCGTCTGCCCATCGCCTATCTGGTCACCGAACTGGCCAACACGGTGACGGTGCTGCGCGCGCATGCCGACGGGCGGTTCAGCGCGATCGCGACGCTCTCCACCCTGCCCAAGGGCTTCACCGGCGCCTCGGCGGGGGCACATATCGCGCTCAACCGCAGCGGCACGCGGCTCTACGTCTCGAACCGCGGGCATGACAGCATCGCGGTGTTCGCGATCGACGGCGCGGGCGGGCTCGCCCCGATCCAGCATGCCGCCTGCGGCGGGCACTGGCCGCGACTGTTCCTGCTGCGCGAGGAGGGCGGCGAGCTGCTCGTCGCCAACGAGCGCTCGGGCAACGTCGCCCAGCTGCCGCTGGCGAAGGACGGGCGGCTGGGGCCGGCCGCGCGCGGCGTGGCGCTGCCGGGGGTGGTGTTCCTCTCCGCTTGAGCCGTCAGCGCGCGAGCCGCACCGTCGCCGCGCCTTCGGCCCAGACCGGCAGATAGAGCCCCTGGCCCGATGCCTGCAGCGTGCCCGTGCGGGTGCGCTCCATCCGTGCATCGATGTGCAGCGGCCCCTCGCGCCGGTTGGCGATCGCGCGGCTGACCTTGCCGAGCAGCTCGGCATAGTCGCGCTCGAAATTCTGGGTGAGCGCCGCGCCGATGAAGCTGCTCATGCCCGGTGCGTTCATCAACTGCAGGATGAGGTCGCCGCCGGTCATGTCGGTGGTGCCGCTCACCCCGAGATTCTGGAAATCCACGCGGCGCGAATTGGGCAGGTTCACCGGCGTGGCGGTCAGCCACACGGTGCCGCGCGTCCGCCCGATCCGCCCCGCCACATCCTCCGCCGAGAACAGCAGGCCGACCGCCATCTGCTTGCCCGTGGTGCCGTAGATCGTCGCCTTTTCGAACTGCGCGCGCACCGCGCCGACGCCGGGGACCTCGAACGGGCGCGCCTGGCGTTTGATCAGCGCCTTCATCAGCACCGGCTCCAGCTCGCGATAATCGGCGATCACCGGCAGGAACAGCGAGACCTTGCCGATCGGGCCGGTGAGCGGCTGCATCCTCGGCAGCGGGGTGGGAGTGGGGTCGGCCGGGC
Source organism: Sphingomonadales bacterium (assembly GCA_027489295.1). The sequence continues at coordinate 12,374 of JAIYAA010000007.1, forward strand.
GCTGGCCGACAAAGGTCTCGGTACGCGCCTCCAGGCCGAGGCGCAGCTGCAGCCGGTTGCCGGTGATCGCATAGCCGCCATAGCGCAGCTGCTTCGGCGTCACCCGCATCCATACCGGCGGATCCTCGCGGTTGAGCGACAGCGTGGTGAAGGACGAACGCCACGCCTCGTCGATCTTCTTGCGTACGCCCAGTTTCTGCAGCTCGCGCGGCAGTTCGCGCTCGAGCTTGGCGACGATCGGCGCGAGCTTCCGATCGGCCTGGGCAGTGAACTCGATCCGCTGGCCGAGCAGGTCGACATGCGGGGCATCGGCCCAGGCATAGTCGATCGCGATCTTGCCCTGCGGCGTCCAGTCGGGCGTGAGCGAGAGGCGGATCACGGCATGGGCCATGGCGTCGGCGGTCGCGGTCTCGCGCGCGACGCCGGCGACATTCTCGGCACGGACGACGGCGTGCAGCGGCATCGCCAGCCGGATCGTCTCGCCGCTGCCGCCGATCGTCATGCGCCCGCGCGTGACCTCGCCGACGATGCGGCACTTGATCTTGGGCGTCTTCACCGTGGCGATGCCGAGGTCGACCCGCTTGGAAGCGACGCAGGTCTGGCCCGGCGCATCGATGCCCCACAGCCGGCGCGGCACCGCGCGTTCCAGCGCGGCGGCGAGATCGGTGAGGCCGGCGTCGAGGGGCAGGGTGAGAGTGGAAAGCTCCGGCGCCACGGTGATCTGGTCCTGCGCCTGCGGCGGCGCGCCGCTGCCCCGCTTGCCCGAGCAGCCGGCCAGCGCGAACAGCGTCATCGCCAGAACATACCGTGCGCGCATCGCATTTCCCTCGTTGTCTCTCCGGAACGAAGCGGCTGAACCCTCCAAACCCTGATCGCGTTCCCGCCACCACCACATGGCGATCGGGCCTGGCGACGCGCACCCCGGGAGTTGCTAGACCGTTCGAAACCCTTGGGGAGGACGGACAATGCGGTGGATCATCCTGGGCGGGCTGGCGCTCCTCGCCGCGCTGCCGGCTGCGGCGAGGCCTGCGCTGCAGACAAGCCGGCTTGAGGGGCCGTTCGAGCTGCACGCGCGCGGCTATCCTGGGACGGTGCGACGCTACTGGGTGTATGTGCCCGCGGGCTACGATCCCGCGCGCCCGCCGAACCTCCTCCTGTTCCAGGACGGTCAGCGTGCGATCAATCCGCAGGGATCGCTGAAGGTGCCGGCGGTTCTCGACGCGCTGATCGCCGCGAAGGCGATTCCGGCCACGCTCGGCGTCTTCGTCACGCCGGGCAACCGTTCGGAGCGCTACCCCGACGGGCTCGGCATGCAGAACCCCGATCACCGGGTTGAGGAATATGACTCGCTGTCGGACGACTATGCCCGGATGACGCTGGACGAGCTGCTGCCGGCGGTGGCGCAGCGCTGGCGGTTTGCCGACGATCCCCGGCGCCGCGCGATCGGGGGCACCTCCAGCGGCGCGATCGCCGCCTTCACGGTAGCGTGGCGGCACCCGGAGGCGTTCGGCAACGTCCTCAGCTTCATCGGCAGCTACACCACCATCGGGCTCGCCTTCGGAGCCGATGGCATCCCGCGCACCTATGGCGGCGACGTGTATCCGGGCCTTATCCGCAAGCAACCGATCCGGCCGCTCCGCATCTTCCTGCAGGACGGCAGAGGCGACCTCGACAACGAGCATGGCAACTGGTTCCTCGCGAACCAGCAGATGCTCAAGAGCCTGCAATGGGCGAACGCGAACGCCGACGCCGCCTCGCGGGCCGGCCCGCGCTACGACATCGGGTTTCGCTGGACGGAGGGCGGCCATTCGGATGCCGATGGCGGCGCCATCCTGCCCGAGGTGCTGCGCTGGATCTGGCGCGATCAGGTGCCCGGCGGCGGATAGTCGGAATCGCTCTCCGCGCTGCCGCCCGCGCCTAGCCCGCCAGCATCGCCTTTGCTGCCTCGACAAAGGCCAGGCAGTCGGCCTGGGCCGAGGGCAGCGCCTGCCGGAAATTGATGAAGCCGTGGATCATCCCCGCGGCGTCCAGCCGCTGCACCGGCGTGCCGGACGCGGCCACCCGATCGGCATAGGCCCGCGCCGCGTCGCGCAGGGGGTCGAGCCCTGCCGTGTGGACGAGCAGCGGCACCGGTGGAACCGGGCCGTCGATGCAGTCGTGGCGGGGATCGCCGGCGGTTGCCGCATAGTGCGCGTCGAACCAGGCCATGTCGTCCGCGGCGAGGAAGAAGCCTTCGCCATAGGCGCGGTGCGACGGCCAGTCGGTGCCGCCGCCGACATAGGGGTAGAGTGTCCAGCAGGCCTGCACCGGCACCGGCGCCGGCTGCACGGCAAGCCGCTGCGTCGTGACGATCGCGAGGTTGCCGCCGGCACTGTCGCCGCAGGGGATCAGGCCGGTCACCTGGAAGCCGAAGACGTCGGGCGCGTTCGCGATCCAGCGTGCGGCGGCTTCCGCATCGACCACTGCGGCCGGGAACGGGTGTTCGGGGGCGAGGCGATAGTCGACCGCCAGCACAGGCAGGTCCAGCGTGTCGGCCAGCCAGGTGCAGAAGCTGTGATGCGTGCCGAGATCGCCGATCACGAAGCCGCCGCCGTGGAAGAACAGCACCAGCGGGCCGGACATGCGATCGAGCCGACGGTCGTAGAGTCGCGCAGCGAGGGCCCCTGCGGGCGTCGGGATCGTCCAGTCCTGCACCCGCGCCAGCGGCACGGGCGGCAGATCGGCGACCGCGCAGTTCGCCCGCATCACCAGCCGCGCCGCCTCGACCGGCAGCGCGGAGAGCGGTGGTGCGGCATTTTCCGCGAGATAGGCGAGGAAGGCGGCGACGTCGGGCCGCGGCGCGGCCGGGGTCATGCGTCCTGCTCCATCAGCAGCACCGGCTTGATCACCGCGCCGGTCTCGGAGTCGTGCACGGCCTGGTCGATCGCGGCGAAGGGATAGGTGCGCACCAGTTTCTCCATCGGTAGCCAGCCGGCACGGTAATGCTCGATCAGTTCGGGCACGAAGCGCTGCGGATCGATGCCGCCCTCGACCACGCCGACGATCCGCCGGCCGAGGCTCATGATCGCTGAGGCGTCGATCGCCAGCTTTGGATCGGAAGGGTAGGCGCCGACCAGCGCCAGCGTGCCGCGCGCGGTCAGCAGGTCGACTGCCGGGCCGAGCAGCGCCGGCACGCCGGTGGTGTCGACGATATGGTCGAACGGCCCGCTCAGGGTATCGAGGCTGGTCGCGACCTCGGTCGCGCCCAGCTCGCGGCCGAGGTCGAGCCGGTGGGCATGGCGGTCGAGCAGCGCGATCCGGCCGGCACCGGCGATGCGCGCGGCCATCACCGCCGCCAGCCCGACCGCGCCGGCGCCGAATATCGCGATCGACTGGCCCGCCTGCAGCTTCAGCGTTTCCAGCACGGTACCCGCGCCGGTCTGGATGCCGCAGCCGAGCGGAGCGAGCAGGTGGAGCGGCAAATCCGCATCCACCTTCACCACGTTGCGCGGATGGGCGAGCGCGTGGCTGGCAAAGGCGGACTGGCCGAAGATGTTGCTGCCGATCCGGTCCTCCCCGCGCCACAGCCCGCCCTGATCCGGTCCCAGCGCGCCCAGGAAGTTGCGCGGGAAGAATTCGGGGCAATAGCCGGGCTGGTGGTCGTGGCATGCGGAACAGGCGCCGCAACTGTCGAAGCTGAGCAGCACCTTGTCGCTGGGCACGAGCCCGGTCACCCCCGGACCCACCGCCTCGACCACGCCGGCGCCTTCGTGCCCGAACACCGCGGGGAAGGGCACCGGCAACGCGCCGTCGCGCATCACCATATCGGTGTGGCAAACGCCGCAGGCGACGATCCGGACCAGTACCTGCTCCGGCCCGGGCGCATCGATCCGCAGCGTCTCGATCCGGAAGCCGCCGCCTGCCGTTTCGGTAACGGCTGCCTGGATGTCCATGGATGCGCTCCTGTTAAAACTTGAAGCCGAAGCGCGCATACCATTCGCGCGGGCGGCTATAGGTGCCGAAGAAGGTGCCATCGGAGATGTTTGCCCCGCCGGAGGTGAGGTAGCGATTGTCGGTGAGGTTGGTCGCGCCGACCGTCAGCGTCCAGTGATCGCCCGGTTCCTGATAAGCGATGCTCGCATTGACCAGATCGATCGCGCCGCGACGGAGCAGGTAGGTACGCTGGGTGTCGTTCCACACGCTGCTGGCGTGGCTCCAGTCGGCCAGCAGAATCACCGATCCGCCGTTGCCGATCCGGGTTTCGTAGCGCGGCGAGATGTTGGTCTTCCAGTTCGGCGTCTTGGGCAGCGGCGCGCCGACCACGGTGCCGGCCTGGAACGCACTCGGGCCGCCCACGGCCGCAGCGGCGGCGGAGACCCGCGTGTAATAGGCGTCGATATAGCCGATCGAGCTGTTGATCGTGAGCCCACGGATGGGGGCGGCGATCGCCTCCAGCTCGAAGCCCCGGATCCGCGCATCGCCTGCGTTGGCGATGGTGGGGGAGGTGCCGATCTGGATGTTGAGCTGGATGTCTTTGTAGGCGGTGGTGAACGCTGCGGCGTTGAGCTGCAGCTTGCGATCGAACAGCGTCGACTTGACGCCGACCTCGATCGTGGTTGCCTTTTCCTCGTTAAAGTCCGGCGCGACATTGCCTTGCGGGTTGGTGAGGCGGGTGGTCCAGCCGCCGGTCTTGTAGCCGCGCGACCAGCTACCATAGACCATGATGTCGTCGGTCGGGTGGAGCTGCACGCCGAACTTGGGCGAGAAATCGCTGAACGACTTGCGGTTCACCCCCGGCACATAGACGCGCACCGGATTGGTCGGATCGGGATAGCCGAGCCCGGCCTGACAGGGGATTGGCGCGAGCGGGAAGGGGCCGTTCGGGGTGATGTTGCCATTGGCGTCCGAACAGCCGAACAGCTTGTAGTTGAAGCCGTTGAGCTCCTGCTGGCCGCCCTCGAAGCGCTTCTTTTCGTTGGTGTAGCGGCCGCCGATCGTCAGGCCCAGCCAGTCGGTGGCGCGATAGTCGATCTGGCCGAACGCGGCATAGTTGGCGGTCTCCAGCCGGTTCGGGCCGTCCACCTGCACCTGGCCCTCGGCGAAGGTCACGTAGTCGTGGAGATTGCCGGCTTCCTTGAAGTAATAGCCGCCGAGCACATAGTTCAGCTTGTTGTCGAGCGCCTTGCCGAGCAGCTGCACTTCCTGGCTGAACTGCCACTGGCGCATCGTGAAGCTGAGCTGCAGGAAGTTGAGCGGCGAACCGTCGGCATCGAGCCCGGCGGCCCAGTTGAGCTGGCGATAGGCGGTGATTGACTTGAGCGCGATGGTGTCGCTCAGGTCATAGTCGATGACGCCCGAAAAGCCCCAGTTCTTCAGGTCCGAGAAGCTGTTGCCAGTGGCATAGCTCTTGTCCGGATCGGCGATCAGATAGCGGCTGTCCCAGGGTAGCCGGTTGTTGTTCGGATTGCTGTCGACGTTGACGCCGGCATAGCTCGGCACCTGGAAGCGCGGGTTGAACTGCGTGCCCGAGACGCCGCAGAGCGCCGAGGCGCCGCGCGCGGCGATCTGCGCCTGGGTCGCCCCGATGCAGAAATTATAGAGCCCGGCGAAGTTGAAGCCGGTGGTGCCGGTGGGATCGAAGCCGGTGCCGGGCAGGTTGGCGGTACCGGCGAAATTGCCCGGCACCGTCTCCGCCGTGGCGATCAGCTTGTTGGCGCTGGTACCCTTGTCACGGCTGTAATCGCCCGAGACGGTGAGGGTGAGCGGACCGCCGTTCGACCATTTGGCCTTGCCGCGCAGGTTCCAGTTGTCGTTGCCGCCTTCGCGCGGGGAATTGCCGTACCCCGCGGCGGAAAAGGCGGTGTAGGACGGCGTGTTGTTGGCGCGCTGGTCCGGATAGGGGATGCGCTTCAGGAAACCGTCGCGCGATTGCACGCCGAAGCTGAGGATCGCACCCAGATCGCTGGTGATGGGGATGTCGATCGCGCCGCGCGCACCAAGTCGCTTGTAGCTGCCGGTGGTCACGTCGCCCTGGACGCGGAATTCCTTGCCGGGATCGCGGGTGACGATCGAGATCGCGCCGCCGATCGTGTTGCGGCCGAACAGCGTGCCCTGCGGGCCCTTCAGCACCTCGACCCGGGCGACGTCCATCAGGTCCTGGTTCGCGCCGACGGTGCGGGCGAGGTAGACGCCGTCGAGATAGAGGCCGACGCCCGGATCGATGTTGAACGCGAAATCATCCGAGCCGATGCCGCGGATATAGGCGGAGAGCACGGCGGGCGAGCCCGAGAACGGCGTACCGGCATCGAGATTGACGTTGGGGGCGATCGCGGAGAGCTGGGCGACGCTGCCGACGGCGCGTTCCTGCAGCGTGTTCGCCCCGAACGCGGAAATGGCGATCGGCACGTCTTGCACGTTCTCGGCGCGCTTCTGCGCCGTCACGACGATCTCGGCGATGCCGCCATCCTGCTGCTTGGCTTCCGGCTGGGCAGGTTGTTCGGTGGTTTGGGCCCAGACGGGCGCCGCCCATGCCGCCGAAGCGAGCAGGGCCGTGGCGAGACCAATGCGCATTTTCCTCTCCCGATGACACGCCTTCTTCGGCGCTTATGGGGAGAGGCTAGCGTGGACCCGGCGACCCGTCTTGGACGGGCGCGCACCGCGATCAGGACGGACGCGCACCATTGCAGCGCCATTCGCGCGGGGTCGTGCCGAAGCGACGGCGAAAGCAGCGGCTGAAAAACGCCGCATCGTTGAAGCCGAGCGCAAAGGCGATGTCGGTCACGCTGCGGCCGGGCTCGGCCACGAGCAGCTCGGCCGCGCGGGCCAGCCGGCGATCGGCGACGAAGGCGGTGGGGGTGAGGCCGGTTTCGCGCAGGAACGCCTTTTGCACGGCACGCGGGCTCAGCCCGGTCGCCGCGCACAGGCTCGCGGTGCCGAGCTCGGGATCGTTGAGATGGCGCAGCGCATAGGCGACCGGCGTTTCCGCGCCCCCGGCGACGAAGGCGGCACAGCGTTGCTGGCGGCAGACCAGGCGGGTCGCGTCGACCAGCAGCGCGCCCACGCCGTCATCGACGTCGCCGAGCATCGCGCGCTGTTCCCACAGGCCGAGCAGCATGTGATTGAGGAAGGCGACGTGCGGGTCCTGCCCCGGCAGCAGTCGGCCGTGCAGGCTGCCCAGCCCGATGCCGTCGCCCAGCAGGGCGGCCGGCACCTGGAGGATCAGGCACTCGTTCGCGTCGGAAATATCGATCGCATAGGGGCGGCTGTCATCGGCGACCAGGATGTCGCCCATGCCGCCCGAGACCGCGGCCTCGCCGTGCAGCATCGTCAGGCGCCCGCGCCGCTGCAGATGGAGCAGCAGATGATGGCCGTCGCGATTGCCCTCGCGCCGTACCTGCGCCCGCGCGCTGCGGGCGCGGGCCAGGCCCACCGGCCCCAGGTGCCACCGGGCGAGATCGGCGCGGATGCCTTCCGGGGCGATGGCGGTCATGCCCGGAAAGGCCTCGGCGACGATGTCGCGCCAGAACAGGTGCCGCCGCTGGAGCGGCACCCCCTGGGTGGTGAAATGTTCGACCGCGCTCAGGCGGCCGGCTCCAGTTCGACGGCGTTGACGATATGGGCTTGCGTATATTCGTGCAGCCCCGCCTGGCCGAGCTCGCCGCCCAGGCCCGACTGCTTCGATCCGCGGAACGGAATGCGCGGATCGATGGCAAGATGCTGGTTCACCCACACCGTGCCGCTGTCGATCTTCATCGCCACTTCGGTCGCGCGCGCGACGTCGCGGCCCCAGATCGTGCCGCCCAGGCCATAGTCGGAATCATTGGCGCGGGCGATCACCTCGTCGATGTCGCGATACTTCAGCACCGGCAGCACCGGGCCGAACTGTTCCTCGCGGACCAGCGGCGCATCGTCGTCGAGATCACGGACGATCGTCGGCGGGATGAAATAGCCGGGGCGATCGAGCGCGTCGCCGCCGGCCAGCACGGTGCCGCGCTGCTTGGCGTCGGCGATCAGCGCCTTCACCTTCTCGAACTGCATCGCGTTCTGCACCGGGCCGACCTTGGCGCCCTGCTTGGCGCCGTCATCGACCACCGCGTCGCGGGCCAGCTGGGCGATCTCGGTGCAGAACTCCTCGTACATGCCCTCGGGCACATAGGCGCGCTTCACCGCGACGCAGATCTGCCCGGCATTGTACATCGCGCCCTGGAACACCTTCTTCGCCGCCAGCGCCGGTTCGACATCGTCGAGCACGATCGCCGCGTCGTTGCCGCCCAGCTCCAGCGTCACCCGCTTTACGCCGTCGGCGGCGCTCGCCATTACCTTCTTGCCGGTCGCGGTCGAGCCGGTGAAGGCGACCTTGGCGACATCCGGATGCGCGGTGAGCAGCGCGCCGAGATCGTTCTGGTCGCAGACGATGTTGATGACGCCCGGCGGCAGCAGCTCGGCGAAGATCTCGCCCATCAGCAGCGAGGTCAGCGGGGTGGTCGGGGCGGGCTTGAGCACCATGGTGTTGCCGGCGACCAGCGCCGGGCCGATCTTGTTCGCCGCCAGGATCATCGGGAAGTTCCACGGGGTGATCGCCGCGACCACGCCCAGCGGGGTGCGATGCTCGACCACGCGGTTGCCGCCCTCGTCGCGCAGCACCTTGGTTTCCGGGCGCATCTGGGTGAAGGCGCGCAGGGTGAAGATCGTGCCCATCACCTCGCCGGTCGCCTGGTCGAGCGGCTTGCCCTGTTCGGTGGTGAGCAGGCTGGCGAATTCGCTCAGCCGCTCCTGCAGCCGCGCGGCGACCGCCTCGACCTTGGCGGCGCGCTCCTCGATCGGCGTCGCGGCCCAGGCGGGGAAGGCGGCCTTGGCGGCGGCGACGGCGGCGTTGAGCTGATCGGCGTCCGCCTTGGGACAGCGCGCAAAGGGCTCGGCAGTGGCGGGGTTGATGACGTCGAACTGCGAGGCGCCGTCGACGGCCTCGCCGTTGATCAGCAGCTTGAAGGTGCGTTCCAAGGCCATTCTCCTGAGACAGGCCGCGACTCGCCGCGGCGCATTATGATTTGCGAAAAATGTATCCCAGGGATACCGACCGGACAAGATGACCCAGCCTGCATCCCAGGATCCCGACTTCGACACGCTGATCGGCTATCAGCTGCAGATGGCGCGCCTGCGGGTCATGGAAGCGGCACATGCCGCGCTGGCGCCCTTCGGCATCTCGCCCGCCCGCGTGACCGCGCTGGCGCTGATTCGCGCGCAGCCGGGGCTGGACCAGTCGGCGCTGGGCCGAGCGCTCTCGATCAACCGGGCCAGCGCGATGAAGCTGGTCAACCAGCTGGTCGAGCGAGGCCTGGTGGAACGGCGCCCGGGGCGCAACCTGCGCAGCCACGCGCTGCACCTGACCGCGGAGGGGGAGGCTCAGCTGCCCGAGATGATCGCGCGGCTGCGCGCGTCCGAAGCGCCGTTGCTCGCCGATCTGGACGCGGGCGAGCGCGCGACGTTGCTCGGGCTGCTGCACCGGATCCACGCGCCGCTCAGCTGCGGTTGAGGTCGTAGGCGCCGAGGCCGGGCTTGTAGCTCTTCTCGTCGATGAACTGGCGGATGCCCTCCTTGCGGCCTTCGCTCTTGTCGTGGAAGTTTGCCGCTTCCTGCATCCGGACGAGATAGTCCTCGGCCTCGTCATAGGTGAGGGTGCCGACCCGGCGCACCGCATCCTTGGCGAACTTCAGAGCCACGGGATTCTTCTTGAGCAGCATCTCGGCGATCTCGCGGGTGCGCGCCTCGAGCCGGTCGCGCGGCACGCTCTCGTTGACCAGCCGGCACGCCGCGGCTTGGCGGCCGTCGATCAGGTCGCCGCTCAGCGTCAGCCACATCGCGTCGCGCATCGGCAGCAGGTCGACGACGACCTTGGTGACGCCGCCGCCGGGCAGGATGCCCCAGTTGATCTCGGAGAGACCGAACTGCGCCTCGTCCGCCGCCACCGCGAGATCGCAGGCGAAGAGCGGACCGAAGCCGCCGCCGAAGCACCAGCCGTTGATCATCGCGATCGTCGGCTTCTGGAACCAGCGCAGGCGGCGGAACCAGCCATAGCTTTCGCGCTGCGACCTGCGGATGCCGCCAAGCCCCTGCGCCTCGGTCTCGCGGAAATATTCCTTGAGGTCCATGCCCGCGGACCAGGCGGTGCCTTCGCCGCCCAGCACCAGCACCCCGACATCGTCGCGAAATTCGAGTTCGTCGAACACCTCCGCCATGCGCCGGTTGAGCGCGGGGTTCATCGCGTTGCGCTTGTCGGGCCGGGCGAAATAGACCCAGGCGATGCGATCCTCGACGCGGTAGGAAACGCCGTCCTTGGTGATCATCGAAGCTCTCCTGACTTGTCGTTCTTGTGGGAATTCAGGCGGTGAGGATCAGCGCGTCGAGCGCCACCGCCCCGTCGGGGCGGGCGATCACCGGGTTGAGGTCGATCTCGCGGATCGCGGGCGTACCGGCGAGCAGCCGGCCGAGCGTCTGTACGATCGAAGCCACCGCATCGAGGTCGACCGCCGGGCTGCCGCGATAGCCGTCCAGCAGCGCCGCACCCTTCAGCCGGCGGAGCGCTGCGACGATGTCCTCGCGGGTCAGGTCGGGCGGCAGCAGGCACACGTCCTTCATCAGCTCGGCGGTCACGCCGCCCAGGCCGACCAGGATCACCGGCCCCCATTCGGGATCGTTGCGGGCGCCGACGATCAGCTCGACACCGCGTTCGCCCATCGCCTCGACCACCGCGCCGTCCAGCATGATGCCGGCATCATAGGCCGCGACATTGGCATAGAGTTTCCGCCAAGCGACCCGCAGCCCCGCTTCGTCGGCGATGGAGAGGAGCACGCCGCCGGCGTCGCTCTTGTGGCTGAGCGCCACCGCCTGCGCCTTGAGCGCGACCGGATAGCCGACCCGTTCCGCGATCGCGACGGCCTCGTCCGGCGTGCGGGCGAAGTCGCCCGGCGGGAATGGGATGCCGAGCGGGGCGAGCGCACGCTTCGCCAGATATTCGGGGACGACGCCGCTGGGCAGGTCCAGCGCCACCGGCGCGCCCGCCGCCAGCGCCTGATGGCGTTCGGGCTCGAGCAGCCGCGTCAGCGCGCGGAAGGCGCGGTCCGCGGTGGGGAAATAGGGGACGTTCTCGGCATGGAGCGCGGCGATCATCTCCGGGGGCACCGGCGCGCCTTCGTCCAGCCCGGCGAAGATCACCGGCTTGGTGGGGGCAAGCGTCCGCACCGCCTCGGTGATCGGCGGGAACTTGCGCGCGCAGGTGCCGGCATCGGTCTGGATGATGCCGAGCACCACCGCAGCATAGGCCGGGTCGGCGAGCAGCGGGTCCAGCGTGCGGCGGTACAGGTCGGGATCGACCAGCGCCTGGGCGGTGAGGTCCATCGGGTTGGAAACGCCGATGAAGTCCGGCAGCGTCGCGCGGATCGCGTCATGGGTCGCGCCGCCGATCGCCGGAAGCGGCATGCCGATCCGCTCGGCAAGGTCGAGCGTCAGCGCCTTGAACGCGCCCGATTCCGCCAGGACCGCAACCCCGCCCTGCGGCAGCGATGGAGTGCGCGCGAGGATCTCGGCGACGTCGCCCAGCTCCTCCAGGCTCTCGACCACCACCACGCCGGCGCGGGTGACCTTGGTCTTCATCAGCGACCAGTCGCCCGCCATCGCGCCGGTATGCGTCGCGGCGCTGTCGCGCGCGGCGCTCGACGTGCCGGGGTGGAGCAGCACGATCGGCTTGCCCGCCGCCTTGGCCCGCGCCGCCAGTTCCAGGAAGCGCGCCGGCTTGCGGAACTGCTCGACGATCATCGCGATCACGCGCGTGTTCGGCTCGTCGATCATCCAGGCGACATAATCCTCGACGCCGGAGGCCGCCTCGTTGCCGGTCGAGATCCAGGCGGAGACGCCGAGCTGCTTGGCCGTCAGCGTGGTGCCCAGCACCGCCGCCATCGCGCCGGACTGCGAGACGATGCCGACGCAGGGCAGGCCCGTCACGTCGAGCGGCGGCATCTCGACGAAGGTGAGGGGGACGCCGGCGACATTGTTGGTAAGGCCGAGGCAGTTCGGCCCTTCCACCACCATGCCGTGCGCGCGGGCGATGCGTGCCACTTCGGCCTGCGCCGCCAGCCCGTCCGCCCCGCCTTCGGCGAACCCGGCCGAGAAGATGATCGCGGCACCCACGCCGCGCGCGGCCAGCGCCCGGATCGCGTCGAGCACGGCAGGGCCTGGGATGGCGAGAATGGCGGCGTCGACGCCTTCCGGCAGCTGGTCGATCGAGGCGAGGCAAGGCCGCCCCTCGATCGTGTCGCGCTTCGGGTTGATCAGGTGGATGTCGCCCGCAAAGCCGTGGCGGACGAGGTTGGCGAGCACCGTCGCGCCCAGCGCGCCGGGTTTTTCGGAGGCGCCGACAATGGCGACCGAACGGGGGGTAAGCAGGCGGGCGAGATCCATTGCTGGCGTCCGTTTGTCAAAAGGGCAGGGGAAGATCAGCTGCGCGCGCGATCCTTGTCGTACGCGCCGAGGCCGGGCTTGTAGCTCTTCTCGTCGATGAACTGGCGGATGCCTTCCTTGCGCCCTTCATTGTCGAAGCTGTTGGCGGCTTCCTGCGCACGGACCAGATAGTCCTCGGCATCGTCATAGCTCATGATCGAGACGCGGCGGATGGCGTCCTTGGTGGCCTTGAGCGCCACCGGGTTCTTCTTCAGCAGCACGTTCGCCACTTCGGCGACGCGCGCCTTAAGCTTGTCGAGCGGCAGCGCCTCGTTGACCAGACCCCATTCGGCGGCCTTTTTGCCGTCGATATTCTCGCCCATCAGCGCGTGGTACATGGCGTTGCGGAACGAGGCGAGCTCGACCGCCACCTTGGTGGCACCGCCGCCGGGGAGGATGCCCCAGTTGATCTCGGACAGGCCGAACTGCGCCTCTTCCGCGGCAAAGGCGAGATCGCAGGCGAACAGCGGGCCATAGCCGCCGCCGAAGCACCAGCCATTGACCATCGCGATCGTCGGCTTCTGGTACCAGCGCAGCCGTCGCCACCAGCCATAGCTCTCGCGCTGCGCCTGACGCACGGCGCCCAAGCCGCCGGCTTCCGTCTCTCGGAAATATTCCTTGAGGTCCATGCCGGCGGACCAGGCGGCGCCTTCGCCGCTCAGCACCAGCACGCCGACATCGTCGCGGAATTCGAGGGCGTGGAGCACCTCCATCATGTCGCGGTTGAGCGTCGGCGACATGGCGTTGCGCTTCTCGGGGCGGTTGAATCGCACCCACGCGATTCCGCCTTCGACGTCGTAGGCCACGACGCCGTTGCTGCTCGTCTCGGTCATGTGCAGTCCTTGGTTTGCTTAGATCGGATAATGGCCGGGCTGGGTCTCGATCGTTATCCAGCGCAGCTCGGTGAAGGAATCGATGCCGGCCTTGCCGCCGAAGCGGCCATGGCCGCTGGCCTTGACGCCGCCGAAGGGCATCTGCGCCTCGTCGTGCACGGTGGGGCCGTTGATATGGCAGATGCCCGACTGGATCCGCCGCGCTACCCGCAGGCCGCGCGCGGTGTCGCGGGTGAAGACCGAGGCCGAGAGGCCGTATTCGCTGTCGTTGGCCAGCGCGATCGCCGCTTCCTC
>JAIYAA010000010.1 GCA_027489295.1 Sphingomonadales bacterium
AAAACCGGCAGATTTGCGTGGTTCTTGACGGTATCCGATCCACCCAAATCCGGGTCGATCCATTGGAACCCGCGGCACCTGACGGTATATTTGACCGTATCAGCACCGCGCCGACGGAGGAGATACCGTCATGCTCAGGGACGGGCACGAGCGTGGCCCGCGCGGGGAACGCTCCGGCGCCTGCCGCGTCAAGGACCTTCTCTCCTGATCGCACAACGGCCCCACCAGTGCTGCCAAGGACAGTTCACTACAGGCGACGCGGTTGCTGCACGCGGTTTCCGCGCAGTCCTGGCGGCGGACTTGCATCCGGGCGCCCGCGGCAAGCCGATGACGTTCCGTCGAGGGTCGATCGGGACTAGGCGTTCGAGGTAGCGACGCGGGTCATCCGCCGCGCGCCACTGACCCGCGTAGCGCCTTGCGCACGGCGGGTACAATGCGGCCGACGATGATCTCCACCCCCCGCGCGTTCGGGTGCATCCCGTCCGCCTGGAGCAGCGCACGATTGCCGGCCACCCCGTCGAGGAAGAACGGGTAGCGCGCCAGCCGATGCTTGATGGCGAGCGCGGGGTAGATGCCGTCGAAGGCGCCGACATATTCCGGCCCCAGATTCGGTGCGGCACGCATGCCGGCGAGCAGCACCGGGATGTGCCGATCGTGCAGTTCCGTCAGGATCGCATCGAGATTGGCCCTGGTCTGCGCCACCGGAAGGCCCCGCAGCATGTCGTTCGCGCCAAGTTCGACGATGACCAGATCGGGCGTCGTGCCCAATCCGCGCAACCCCCACCGCAGCCGTGCGCGGGCCTGGGCGGCGGTGTCGCCGGCGACGCCGCCGTTGCGGACCGTCGCCGCCACGCCTGCCCGGCGCAGCGCAGCCTCCAGCCTGGCGGTGAACCCCAGGGCAGGCGGAAGGCCATAGCCCGCGCTGAGGCTATCCCCGAACGCCCAGATCACCAGGGCGCGCGGCGCGGCATCGGCGCCCGGCGCAAATACGAGGGTCGCCAGCATCGCGAGATGGACAATCCCTCGCAACCCTCCATATCGCTTCGGGCGTGGCCATAGCATCCCCCTTCGATAGCGCGCTGATCGACGCGCGCAACGTTTCCCTGTCGCTGGGCAGGGCGCCCGCGCGGGTGGAGATCCTCCGCGGGATCGACCTGCGCGTGTCCGCCGGCGAAAGCGTCGCGCTGCTCGGGCCCTCGGGATCGGGCAAATCGTCGCTGATGGCGGTGCTCGCCGGGCTGGAACGCCCGAGCGGTGGCACCGTCTCGGTCGCGGGGCTGGACTTCACCGCGCTGGACGAGGACGCACTTGCCGTCGCGCGCCGCGGACGCATCGGCATCGTGCTGCAGGCCTTCCACCTGCTGCCGACGATGACCGCGCTGGAGAATGTCGCCGTGCCGCTGGAGCTGGCCGGCACGCGCGATGCGTTTGCGCGCGCCGAAGCGGAACTGGCCGCCGTCGGCCTCGCGCACCGGACCGGCCACTATCCCGCGCAGCTTTCCGGCGGCGAGCAGCAGCGGGTGGCGATCGCCCGGGCGCTGGTCGGGCGCCCGGCGCTGCTGTTCGCCGACGAGCCCACCGGCAATCTCGATACCGCCACCGGTGCCGCGATCATGGATCTGCTGTTCGAGCGGCACGCCGCGAGCGCGACGACGCTGTTCGTCATCACCCACGATCCTGCGCTCGCCGCGCGGTGCGGGCGCGTCGTCACCCTCGCCGACGGGCGCATCGCCACCGATCGGCAGCGCGCGTGAGCATCGCCTGGCGGCTGGCGCTGCGCGACCTGCGCCGCGGCGGGCGCGGGCTGGTGCTGTTGATCGCCTGCCTCTTCCTCGGCACCGCTGCGCTGGCCGGGATCGGCAGCCTCGCCGCCAGCATGATCGCGGCACTCGACGCGAACGGGCGGCAGATCCTGGGTGGCGATGTCGAATTCACCGTCTCCCAGCGCCGCGCGACCGTGGCGGAGCTTGCCGCGTTCGCAGAAGTGGGTCGCGTGTCCGAGACGGTGTCGATGCGGGCGATGCTGCGGAAAAGCGCCGACAGCCCCGCGATGCTGATCGATCTGCGCGGAACCGACGCGGCCTGGCCGCTGGTCGGGCGCTTCCGGCTCGCGGCGGGCGCGCTGTCCGGTCGCCCCCGGGGGCGCGAGATCGCCATCGCGGCGGCGGCGGCCGACCGGCTGGGCGTGAAACCCGGCGACCGCGTGCGACTGGGGTCGGCATGGCTGCGGGTGATCGGGATCATCAGCGAGGAACCCGATCGGCTCGGCGCGGGGTTCACGCTCGGGCCGCCGGCGCTGGTCGACCTAGTGGGACTGGACGCCACCGCGCTGGTGCAGCCCGGCAGCCTCTACGAGAGCCGTTACCGCATCGCGCTGGCACGGCCCGCGGATGCGGCGAACGTGCAGAAGCGGCTGCTCGCCCGCCTGGCCGGCGCGGGCTGGACGGCGCGGACCAGCGACCGCGCGGCGGGCGGGCTGCGGCGCGGCATCGACCAGTTCGGCCAGTTTCTGATGCTGGTCGGGCTGGCCGCGCTCGCCATTGCCGGCGTCGGCGTGGGCAGCGGCGTCGCCGCCTATCTGGCGGGCAAGACCCGGATCATCGCGACGCTGAAGGTGCTGGGCGCGACCTCCGGCACGATCGCGGCGATCTTCCTTGCGCAACTGGGAGCGGTCTCGGTGCTCGGGATCGGTAGCGGCCTGCTGGTCGGCGCGGCCGTGCCCTGGCTTCTGACCAGCCTCGTCGGCGCGTCGCTGCCGGTGCCGCCACGGCTTGCGCTCTATCCGGTGCCGCTGGCCACCGCTGCGGTGCTGGCGCTGCTGGTGGCGCTGCTGTTCGCGCTGCCGGCGCTCGCCCGGGCGCGCAACGTGCCGGCGGCGACCTTGCTGCGCGACGCGCTAGGCATCGGGCAACGGCCCTCGGCGGTCGTCCTGGGACTGATGGGGCTGCTCGTTGCGGCGCTGGTCGCGCTTGCCGTGCTGACCGCGTCGGACCGGCTGCTCGCGCTGGGCTTCGTCGGCGCGGTGGCGGCGTTCATCGCGCTGTTATGGAGCTTCGGCCTCGCCATCCGCTTCATCGCCTCGAAGCTTCCAAGAGCGCGCACGCCGCTCCTGCGGCTGGCGATCGCCAACCTGCACCGCCCCGGCGCGCAGACCGATCGGCTGGTGGTCGCCTTGGGCCTGGGCTTTTCGCTGTTCGTGGCGCTGGCGGTGATCGATGCGAGCCTCGCCTCTGAACTGCGCAACGCCGCGCCTGCCAAGGCCCCCCGGTTTTTCGCAATCGACCTCCAGCCGGAAGACGCCGCGACCTTTACCCACGCGGTACGAAGCGTCGCGCCGGGTGCAACCATCGAGACGTTGCCGTCGCTGCGCGGATCGGTCGTCGCGCTGCGCGGCCAGCGGGTCACCGACATGAAGACGCTGCCCGAAGGCGCCTGGGTACTGCGCGGCGACCGCACCCTCACCTGGTCGGCCACGCTTCCGCCCCGCAACACGGTCGTTGCCGGACGATGGTGGCCGGCAGACTATCGCGGTCCCCCACTCGTCTCGCTGGAAGACAAGGCGGCCGCCGCGCTGGGCCTGAAGGTGGGCGACAGCATCACCGTGTCGGTGCTCGGCGTCGACGTGCCGGCGCGGATCGCGGCATTGCGCAAGATCGACTGGGGCGGGCTCGGGCTCAACTTCGCCATCGTCTTCTCGCCCGGCTATATCGAGGAAGCGCCGCACGGCCTGCTCGCCAGCGTCTATGCCGATCCCGGGCGCGACGGCGCCGTGATGCGCAGCGTCGGCACCGCCCTCCCCTCCGTCACGCTGATCCGCGTCGGCGACGTGATCGGCCAGCTCGGCGCGGTGCTCGGCCAGATCGCGGTGGCGATCCGGGCCGCGGCGGCGGTGACGGTAGCGGCGGGCATCGCGGTGCTGATCGGCGCCGTCTCCGCCTCGGCCCGCGCGCGGCGCTACGATGCGGTGATCCTCAAGCTGCTCGGCGGCAGCCGTCGCCAGGTGCTGGGCGCGCAGGCGCTGGAATATGCCCTGCTCGCCGCCGCGCTGGTGCTGGTGGCGATCGGCGTGGGTACGGGCGCGGGATGGTATGTCGTGACCCAGGTGTTCGCCATCGCCTGGGCCCCGCGCTGGGACATCGTCGCCGCGACGGTGGCGGCCGCCGTCGCGGCGACACTCGGCATGGGGATCGTCGGCAGCCTTCCCGCCCTTCGTGCCCGGCCCGCCGCGGCGCTGCGCGACCTGTAGCGGCCGCTCGCCAAAGCGGCTAGGAGCGCTGCCCATGAACCGCAGACAGTCGAAGAAAGACCCCTATGGCGAGTTGCTCCGCGCCGAGGAGCCGCCGGAAGCACCGGTGTTCTGCTGGCTGTGCGGCCGGCCGATGGGCAAGACGACCGTCTGGCACCACCCGGTACCCAAGAGCCGCGGCGGGCGCGATGTCGTGCCCATGCATGCGATCTGCCAGCAGACGCTGATCGTGAACTTCACCAACGCCGAGCTGCAGCGCCACGGCACCGATGTCGAGGCGCTGCTGGCCAATCCCAGCGTCCGAAAGTTCGTCGACTGGGTGGCGAACAAGGACCCCGATTTCACCGCGACCATCGCCAAGAAGCAGCGCTGAGGCCGCGCGGCGCCGTCAGCGCCGTTTGCCGCCTTGCCGCTTGCGGGCGCGGCGAACCCCGGGCGGGCCGCTATTCTCGCCATCCTCCTGGGCAAGCTTGCGCCAGCGTTGGACGCGGGCGGGGTCCAGCGTACCTTCCGCGATGGCCGCGCGAATGGCGCAGCCGGGTGCATCGAGGTGGCTGCAATTCGTGAAGCGGCATTCGAGCGCGACGGCGGTCACATCGTCGAAGACCTCGGTCACGCCGGTCGCGACATCGGCCATCTGCAGTTCGCGCATGCCGGGCGTATCGACAAGCCAGCCGCCGCCGTTCGCACCGCCGCCGAGGCGATGCATCTCGCGGACGGTGGTGGTATGCCGGCCCTTGCCATCGTCCTCGCGGACGGCCTGGGTCGCGATGCTGTCCGATCCGCGCAGCGTATTGACGAGCGTCGACTTGCCGACGCCGGACGATCCCACCAGCGCGACGGTTTCGCCAAGGCCGCAATAGCGCGCGAGACGGGCCGCCTGCGCCACGTCGCGCCCGTCCAGCCCTTCCACGTGCAGGCCGGATTGCAGCGCTCGTGCCTCGGCAACGAAGCGCTCGGGCGTCGAGGTCAGATCGGCCTTGGTGAGGACGACAACCGGGTGCGCCCCGACTTCGCGCGCCAGCACGAGATAGCGCTCGATCCGCGCGACGTTGAAATCCTCGTTGCAGGACGTGACGATGAACAGCGTATCGACGTTGGCGGCGATCAGCTGCACCCGGCGATCGTCCCCCGGTGCCGGCCGCTTGAACAGGCTCGTCCGGCCTAGGATGCGCACCAGGCTTCTTGTCGCCCGGTCGACCAGCAACCAGTCCCCCACCGTGGGGCGGTCCTCCGCGCCCCCCGGTATGGGCAGGGTGGAGGCGATCGAGTCCTCGAACCCTTCGCCCAGCACGGTCACGCGCCCGCGATGCACCGAAAGGACGCGAACGGGCTGGCATACGAGGCGCTGCTCGGCGGAAAGCTGGTCGCTGAAAAAGGCCTTCCAGCCGAGCTGCGCAAGCGTGAAATTGGTCGTGTCGATCGACACCTAGTCGCCCTGCGGGTCGGCCGACTCCGCCGCGTCGGCTGTGCCCTGTCCGGCAGCCCGCTTCTCTGCCTTGGCTTGCGCCTTTTTCGCGGTTTCCGCTGCCTTGTTGCGCTCGCGCTCGCGGCGTTCGAAGTCATAATTCGGTTTGCGTGCTATGTCGTTGTCTCCAGAAGTCGGGGTCCGATCCGGGCAAAACACCCGGGACCGTAGCCGCATGGCTACACGGATCCGTCCCGCACGGCTAGGCGGTTGGCAGGATATGCGCACGCAGGCACCCGGCTGCGCCACGTCCCGGTGCCCCTTGGACTAGCTCGCGCCTTCCGAAGCTGTACGCTAGGATCGCCGCGCAACCGTTGATGCACGTTCGATATGGAGGCTCCCGCGCATGAAGCCCGCCAACACCAAGCGCCGGCCTTGAGGCCGCGTCCCGATCCCGTCGGCCCCGGCCAGGAAAGCGTGTGGGACTTCCCCCGCCCGGCCGTCGCGCAGGCGACCGATGCCCGTATCCAGATCGAGCATCATGGCCGCATCCTGGCGGATACGCGGTCGGCGATCCGCACCATCGAGACGAGCCACCCGCCGAGCTATTACATCCCGCGCGCCGATATCGCCGCGGACGTGCTGCGCCGTGCCGCCGGCAGTTCCTTCTGCGAGTGGAAGGGTATGGCAAGCTATTGGGACGTGATCATCGGCGACGTCGTGCTCTCCGGCGTGGGCTGGACCTACGCCAATCCCACGCCGGCCTTCGCCGCCTTGCGCGACCATGTCGCCTTTTACGCAGCACCCTTTGATTGCTGCCGGGTCGATGGGGAAGTCGTGATCCCGCAGCCGGGCGACTTCTATGGCGGCTGGATCACGTCGCGCGTGGCGGGGCCGTTCAAGGGCATAGCCGGCAGCAGAGGGTGGTGACGCCGTAGCGACGCGCTCGCGCGCCGTTACTTGCCGGCGCCCGGCCTCCCGATCTTGAACTCCTTCGGCGGCGTCGCCCCCATCAGATTCTCGACGAAATAGTCCCAGCGCCGGCGCATCATGTAATTGGACTGATCGCCATAGCCATGATGCGCGCGCGGAAACAGCACCAGGTCGAAATCCTTGTTCGCCTTCTGCAACGCATCGACCACCAGTAGCGTCGAGGAAACGGGCACGTTGTCGTCGAGCATTCCGTGCGCCAGTAGCAGCTTGCCCTTCAGGTTCTTGGCGATGTCCTGATTGGCCTGCAGGTCGTAGTTGGTCGTGTTGCCGGTACGCTCCAGCAACCCGAGATACTTCTCGTAGAAGTCGTCCTCATAGTTGCGGTTGTCGTGGTTGCCGCTCTCGGCGATCCCGACCTTGAAGAAATCGGGATAGAGGAACATCGCGGTCGCGGTGGCATTGCCGCCGCCCGAATGCCCCCAGATGCCGACGCGGTCGGTATCGATCCAGGCATAGCGCTTGGCCAGATCCTTGATGCCGCTGGCCTGGTCGGGAACGGCCTGCTTGCCCATGTCGCGATAATAATAGTCCTGGAAGGCCTTGGAACGCCGCGGCGTGCCCAGCGCGTCGATCTCGACGACCGCGAAGCCGAGCTGCGCCAGCGCACCCGCATCGCCTTGCGACGCCGCGAACTGCCGCGAGGGGATCGTCCCCATGAACGGCCCCGGATAGATATAGTCGACGACCGGATATTTGCGCTGCGGATCGAGCCCCGCCGGCTTGAACAGCAGGCCATGGCACAGCGTCTTGCCGTCGCTGCACTGGACGGCGATGCTCTCCGGCGCCTGCCAGCCCGTCGCCTGCAGTCGCGTCACGTCGCCCTTGGCCAGCTGGGTGACCACCGATCCGTTGGCGCGGCGCAGCACCGCGGTCTGCGGCGCTTGCGGCGTCGAGTAGATATCCACGAAGTAGCGGCCGTCGCTGGACGGCACCGCGATATGGTCCTGCTTCTCGGGCGTCAGCAGCCTGGGTTTGCCGCCCTTCAGGTCGATCGCGTAAATGCTGCGGTAATAGGGATCCACGCCCGCTTCCCGCCCGACAGAGGCGACCAGCATCTTGCCGCTGCGCTCGTCGATATGGACGGCGTGGTCGACATTCCACTGCCCCTGCGTGACCTGCCGGATCAGCTTGCCGGTGCCGGCGCTATACAGATAATAGTGGCCCCAGTCGTCGCGCTGCGACCACCACAGGATCTCGCCGCGCTCGGACAGATAGCGCCAGTTGATCTCCTCGTCATTGTAGCCACTGTCGAACCAGGTCGGCACGGTCTCGGTGAACACGTCGCGCACCGCGCCGTTGGCGGCATCGGCGATGCGCACCGTCTCCACCTTGTGGTCGCGCGAGGTCGACACGAAGGCGAGCGTCCTGCCGTCCTTCGCCCATTGCATGTCCTGCGGGCCCGAACCGCACACGACGTCGTCGCACAGCGACGACCGGTGCGGTTCTGCCGGCATCTTCAGCCGGATCACCTGAGCTGCGTCGACATCGACGATGACGCGCTGGATCTGGATGATCTCCTTGTCGCCGACGAACGGGTATTTCCACGTGTCGATCTTGGAGTGGCCGACCTGCGTCGTCGTGGTGGAGAAGTCGGCCACCGCGCGCTGGTCCTGCTGGAAGGTCGCCAGCTTCTTCGAGTCCGGGGACCAGATGACGATCGCCTGATCCGAATGCTTCCAGCCCGCATTGTCGGTCGCGTAGCCAAAATCCTTGACGCCATCGGTCGTCAGCTGCCGCTCCGCCCCGGTGCGCATGTCCCGCACCCACAGGTTCCAGTCGCGCACAAAGGCGGCGCGCGTACCATCCGGGGAGAGGACCGCGTCGGCCAGGCCGCGCTGCGCCAGATAGCCAGCGATCTGCCCGGCGGTCTGCGCCGCCGTCTCCTTGCACCCGTAGGGCTGCACCATCGCGCACGCATATCGTTTGCCGCCGACGCTCACGATGGCGGTGTTCTTCTCGAAATCCGGCTCGAAGCCGCCGAAATACAGCTTCGTCGCGTCGCGTTCCTGCAGCCCGGCCGCATTGAGCGATACCAGCAGCGCCGCGGTGTCGAAGGCCGGTGCCTTCGTGCCCTTAGCGGCGTCGCCCAGCATGATCGTCGGCACGCCATGGTCCGTATCGACATACCAGAAGTGCCGCGCGTCGCTCCAATGCGCCGCACGCACCGCATGGTCGACCAGCGGCGCCGTCCACGGGCCCAGCTGGTGCATGGCGCGCGTATAATCGGCGTCGGTCACGGTCGGCCGCTGTTGCGCGGTCGCCGTGCCGGCGGTGAGGGAAGCCAAGAGGCAGCAGGCGATCAGGCGCATCGAGAGACTTTCCGAAGGAGAGGATTCGGCACTCCGCGGGAAAGATCGTCTACGGCTCGTCATTCCCGTCGCTCCCCCACGCGGGCCCGCCGCAGCGCGAACGGGCGAAACTTTTATGCAGGCCGGTGGCGGCGACCGCAAGTGCCCCGACCTGCATGCGAACGGCCGCCGCAGTGGACAGCGACGCGCGCCACCCCTGCAGATGGCACTTTGGGCCTGTTGAACGCCAATATCCGCAGGCGCAGGCGCGCATTCCGGCGTACCAGGCGTTTCCGAGTACCAGAGGTTCGACGGGAGAGATGGGCATGAAGGCATGGATGACGGCACTGGCCTGCGGAGTCGCGGCATGCGCGGTCCCCGCCATTGCGGTGGCGCAGACGCGCGCGCCGGTGGTGGCCACCGCAACCGGCACGGTGCAGGGCGCAGTCGAGGACGGCGTCGCCAGCTGGAAGGGCATTCCCTTCGCCGCGCCGCCGGTCGGCCCCTTACGCTGGCGCGCACCGCAGCCCGCCGCACGCTGGCAGGGCGTGCGCGCCGCCACCCAGTACAGCCATGACTGCATGCAGACGCCGTTCCCGAGCGACGCCGCGCCGCTCGGCACCACCCCGGCCGAGGACTGCCTATACCTCAACGTGTGGAAGCCCGCCGCCGCAGCCGGCGGCACCAGGCTGCCGGTGATGGTGTGGATCTATGGTGGCGGCTTCGTGAACGGCGGCGCCTCGCCCCCCACCTATGCCGGGGCCAACATGGCCCGGCAGGGCGTCCTGTTCGTCAGCTTCAACTATCGGGTCGGCCGCTTCGGCAGCTTCGCCCTGCCCCAGCTCAGCCGCGAGAACCCGGATGGCGGGCTGCTCGGCAACTACGGCTTCATGGACCAGATCGCCGCGCTCAAATGGGTGCAGAAGAACATCGCGGCGTTCGGCGGCGATCCGGCCAATGTGACGATCCTCGGCGAAAGCGCGGGCGGCATGTCGGTCCACACATTGGTCACCTCGCCCCGGTCGCGCGGGCTGTTTCACAAGGCGGTGGTGATGTCCGGCGGCGACGCGCAGACGGCGAAGAACCCGACGCTTCACGATGCCGAGGCGATCGGCGAGAACCTCGCCCGCGCGCACGGCATCGATCCCGCGGCGGCGGACGCGCTCGCCCGGCTGCGCGCGCTCAGCGCCGAGCAGGTGACCGACGGCCTCAGCATGGTGGAGCTGTTCCAGCCCAGGCCCGGCCCGCGCACCTATGGCGGCCCGATGCGCGACGGCACGCTGCTGCTCGATCAGGACCAGGCCTATGCCAGCGGCGCCTTCGCGCATGTGCCGATGCTGATCGGCGCGACCAGCGCCGACATGGGCGGCAAGACCGGCTTCATGATCGCGGGCGCGCGCGCGGCGAGCAGGAAGATCGCGGCGCAGAACGTGCCGGTATGGGCGTATCGCTTCTCCTATGTCGCGGAATCGATCGGGCGGCCGGGTGCCGGGCACGCGACCGACATCCCGTTCTTCTTCGACAATGCCCGCATCAAATATGGTGCGGCGACCACGGCAAGGGATGCGCAGGTCGGCAAGACGATCAGCGCCTATCTGGCCAACTTCGCGAGGACCGGAAACCCGAACGGCGCCGGTCTGCCCGACTGGCCGCGCTTTACCGCCAAGGGCGACGAACTCCTCGACTTCGCCGCCGACGGCAAGGCGGTCGCAGGGCGCGATCCGTGGGGCGCGGAGATAGACGCGTCGGCGACGGCACCCGCCAGGCCGCGCTGAGGGTCGACACGGCGGGCGCTGCCGCTCGGCAATCGGTCGCACTTGCCGGACGGCGACAGAAACGCGATGCCCGCCCTATGGCAAGGACGCGCCGCAAGCACTAGGCTGGCGCTGCATAAAGTGGGGAATGAGCATGGGGTTGGTGCGTTCGGGGATTTCGGCGGTGGTGCTCGCAGCCTTGCTGGCGGGCTGTGGCGGGGGCGGCAGCGGCGGCGGGTCCGGCACCGTGACCCAGCCCGGCACCTCCAGCCCGACGCCCACCGCCAGCGGCTGCAGCCTGCGCGCGCGGCAGGACTGGGTGCTGTCGACGCTGCGCGAATGGTATCTGTTTCCCGAAACGCTGCCGGCGAACCTCGATCCCGGCGGCTATACCAGCGTCGACACCTATCTCGACGCGCTGACCGCCACCGCGCGCGGCCAGGGGCGCGATCGCTATTTCACCTATCTCACCTCGATCGCGCAGGAGAATGCCTATTACAATAGCGGCTCCAGCGCCGGCTTCGGCTTCCGCCTGTCGAACGACGGCAACGGCGTGACCGTGATGGAAAGCTTCGAGGGCGGCAGCGCGCTGCAGGCAGGGGTCGACCGCGGCACCCAGATCCTCGCCATCGGCACCACCAGCAGCGACCTGCGCGACGTCTCCACCATCTATTCGTCCCAGGGCGCCGCGGGGATCAGCGATGCGCTGGGGCCGAACACCGCCGGCACCACCCGCGTGCTGCGCGTGCGCAACGTCGACGGACCGGTCAGCACGGTGCGCACCGTCACGCTGACCAAGACCGACTACAACCTGCTGCCCGTCTCCGATCGCTATGGCACGCAGATCCTTACCGATCCGAACGGCGGCGGGCGGGTCGGCTATGTCAACCTGCGCACCTTCATCACCACCGCCGACCCGGCGCTGCGCAACGCCTTTGCCAGCTTCAAGGCACAGGGCATCGACAAGGTGATCGTCGACCTGCGCTACAATGGCGGCGGCCTCGTCTCGATCGCCGAGCTGTTCGGCAACCTGCTGGGCGGCGCGCGCGCGCGCAGCGACGTGTTCAGCTTCACCAGCTTCCGCCCCGAAAAGTCCGCGAACGACTCGACGACCTATTTCGCCCCGCAGGCCGAATCGATCGCGCCGAGCCGCATCGCCTTCATCGGCACGCGCGCCACCGCCTCGGCCAGCGAGCTGGTGATCAACGGCATGCTCCCCTATTTCCACGCCAATCTCGGGCTGATCGGCACCAACACCTATGGCAAGCCGGTGGGCCAGGTGGCGATCGACCGCAGCGAATGCGACGATCGACTGCGCGTGATCGCCTTCGCCACGCAGAACGCCAACCGGCAGGGCGCCTATTTCAACGGCCTCGCCGGCACGGTGGAGGCAAGCTGCACCGCCGCCGACGACACCTCGCGGCCGCTGGGCGACGTGCGCGAGGCATCGGTGAAGGCCGCCCTCGATTTCGTCGCGGGGCGCAGTTGCAGCGCGATCAGCGGGATCGGCGTCGCCGCGGCACCCCGCACCTTGCTGACGCCCGATCGCCCGAACACCGCGCAGCGCGAGGTGCCGGGCCTGTTCTGATCGGGCATCGCTCGATACAGCCCGGCGGCGGGTCGACCTGCCGTCGCTGTAAGGTTAGGGACAGGCATCCTGGCTAAGGGTGCCTGCATGCCTGCTACCACCGACACTCCGCCCGCCCTGCATGCCCTGGTCGTCGAGGACGATGCCCAGCTCAACGCCCTGCTCGTGCAGCAACTGGGCGGGCTCGGCTATCAGGTCACCGCGGTGGCCGACGGGCGCGCGGCGATCACGACGCTCGCCGAAGCGCGCTTCGACGTCGTCCTGCTCGATCGCATGCTGCCGGTGATCGAGGGCGTCGAGGTGCTGCGCCGCATGCGCGCGGAGGGGATCGAGACGCCGGTGATCCTGCTCACCGCGCTGGGCCTCACCAACGAGCGGGTAGAGGGCCTGGATGCCGGCGCCGACGACTATATCGTCAAGCCGTTCGAGATCGACGAGCTCAACGCCCGGATCCGTGCGGTGCTGCGGCGCCGCACCGCGCCCGGTGCGGACAATGCCACGCTGACCGCCGGCGACGTGACCGTCAGCGTGGTACGCCACCGCGTCACGCGCGCCGGCAAGGCGATCGAGCTGCAGAAGACCGAGCTCAAGCTGCTCGCCGAGCTGGTGCGCGAAGCCGGCAGCGTGCTGTCGCGCAAGATGCTGATCGAGCGCGTCTGGGGCTATGATTTCGTGCCGACCACCAACATCGTCGACGTGCATATTCTCAAGCTGCGCCAGCGGCTCGACATGCCCGGCCTGCCGGACCCGATCGTGACGGTCCGCGGCGTCGGCTACATGTTCCGCGGCTGAGCCATGCCGCAGCGGCGCATCCGGTCGCTGGGGCGAATCGCGATCGGCTTCGCGCTGGGCCTTTCGGCGACGACCGCGCTTGCCGGGGTCGGCATCTATCTCGCATTGCTCTCGGCGATCGATCGCCAGGTCGATCTGCGCCTGCAGGGCGAGGCACGCGAGCTGCTGGAAGGCAATGCCGATGTGCCCGAGATCGCCCGCCGCATCGCACGTGAAAGCAGCGAGCGCGAAAGCGCCGACATCGGCTTCCTGCTGCGCGATCCGCGCGGGCGGGTGATCGCGGGCAACATCGCCCCCGCCCGACCGCTGCCGATCGGCGTCTCGACGGTGAAGCGCGAGGCGGCGATCCCCGGCCTCAGCCGCGGCCGTGCCTGGGTGAGCCGGCTGGCGGACGGCCAGACGCTGGCGCTGGTCGCGGAGAGCGAGCCGATCGACCAGCATGATCGCGGCCGCCTGCGCATCCTGCTCATCGGCTTCGGCGCGGTGGTGGCGCTGCTGCTGCTCGGCACCTTCGCGCTGATCCGCGCGATCCGCATCAACATCGCCGCGATCGGCGGCACGGCAGAGGCGATCATCGACGGCGATCTGCGCGCGCGGGTGCCGGTCGAACGGCCGAACAGCGTGTTCGGCGGGCTGGCGCTCACCTTCAACCGCATGCTCGATCGCATCGGCGACCTGATGACGGGCATGCGCAGCATCTCCAACGACGTCGCGCACGACCTGCGCACCCCGCTCGCCCGGCTGCACGGCCAGCTGGCGGCGCTTGCCGACACGCCCGAAGCCGCCCCGGTGCGCGAGCAGCTGGCGGGTGCGGTTGCCGAGAGCGAGGAGATCCTCGCCATCTTCGCCGCCATCCTGCGCATCTCCGAAATCGAGGGCGGCGACCGGCGCGCGGGCTTTGCCCTGCTCGATCTGGCGGCGCTGGCCGCCGATGTCGGCGAAGGGCTTCAGCTGCTGGTCACCGAAAGCGGCCGCACCTTCCTGTCGGCCACGCCCGACGCGGTGTGGATCGAGGGGGATCCGCGGCTGCTCACCCAGCTGCTGGTCAACCTGATCGAGAACGCCGTGACCCACACGCCGCCGGGCACGACGATCCGCCTGTCGGTGCGGCGGGACGGCGACGCGGCGCTGCTGGACGTGGCGGACGACGGCCCCGGCATCCCGGCCGACGAACGCGCGCACGCGCTGCGCCGCTTCGGCCGGCTCGACGCGAGCCGACACAGCCGCGGCCACGGCCTGGGCCTGCCGATGGCGGTCGCGATCGCGCGGCTGCACCGCGGCACGCTGGTGCTGGACGATGCCCGCCCCGGCCTGCGCGTGCAGCTACGGCTGGCGCTGGCGGCCTGACGATCGATCGGAGGATGGGATAAAAGGGCGGCTGGTGGAGCTGAGGGGAATCGAACCCCTGACCTCTGCAGTGCGATTGCA
>JAIYAA010000195.1 GCA_027489295.1 Sphingomonadales bacterium
GTCCGCAAGGACAAGGCACTGTACCTCGCCACGCTCACCGATGCGACGCTGCTGACCGATCTGCTCGAAGCGCTGTGCGCCGAAGTGGGCGTGGCGACGGTGCGGCTGTCCGAGGATTTGCGGATCTGCCGGCGCGGCGGCCTCGTCTTCGCGTTCAACTATGCCGAGACGGCGGCGATGGCACCCGCACCGCAGGATGCGACCTTCGTGCTCGGCGGGCGCACCATCGCCCCGCGCGACGTTGCCGTCTGGAGCGAGAAGTGATCGCGGTGCTGCGCGGCGCGGGCCTTGCGCTCGCGGCGGTGCTGGCCTCCCCGGCGATGGCGCAAGGCCTGCCCGACGTGCCGGAGCTTGCCCAGCCGGGCGCCTATCCGGTCGGCGTGCTGCGGATGGACCTGACCGATCCGGCACAGAAGCGCACCCTGCCGCTGACGATCTGGTATCCGGCGACGGGCCAGGGCAGCGGCGCGCCGGCCAAGTATGTGATGAAGACCCCAGGGCCGGCAACCAGTGGCGGGCGTACCGGCGTGGCGCGTGCCGATGTTCCGGTGCTGACCGGCAAGCGTTTCCCGCTGGTCGTCTTCTCGCACGGCTATCGCAACTGGGCGACAGGGTTCAGCGATCTCGCCGAGGGGCTCGCCTCGCACGGCTATGTCGTCGCTTCCATCGACCATCAGGACCTCGAGCCGACCACGCCCGAGAGCCGGCTGCGCTCCTTCGCGCAAGTAGTGCTGACCCGCAGCGCCGACCAGCGCTTCGTCATCGCCGAGCTTACCCGGCGCGCCGGCGCCGGGCCGCTGGCCAACGCCTATGATCCCACGTCGATTGCGCTGATCGGCTATTCGATGGGCGGCTTCGGCGCGCTGATCACCGGCGGGGCCGGGCTCGACCCGGCGGGGCCGCTCTACAAGGTGGCGCCGCCGGGATCGCTCGCCGACTATGCCGAAGGCGCGCCACTGGAGGCGCAGGCTCCGGCAGGGGTCAAGGCGATCGTCGCGTTCGCGCCCTGGGGCGGATCGGAGCCGCTGCGTGCCTGGAGCGCCAAGGGCCTGGCCAACCTCACCACGCCGACGCTGTTCATCGTCGGCGATCAGGATGATGTAAGCGGGTATCGCGACGGCGTCGGCTGGCTTTACCGGAATGCCCTGCGCGCCGACCGGACGATGCTCGTCTACCAGAACGCGCACCATAATGTCGCAGGCGACGGCGTGGCAGGCATCCCCGATCCCACCTTCGAATGGGTCGAGCGACTGGAAGAGCCGGTGTGGCGGCGCGATCGCATCCTGTCGATCAACCGCCATTTCGTGACCGCGTTTCTGGATCGCACGCTGAAGCACGACGCTGCGCACGGCGCCTTCCTCACCGTCCCCACCGAAAAGGCAGCGGACGGCAACTGGCCGCTCGGCGCCGGCCAGAGTGTCGGTGCGCGCTATGCCGCACCCGACGATGCCGGGTCGCGCGGCTATTGGCCCGGCTTCCAGCGCCGCTGGGCGCTCGGCCTTGAACTCCATCAAGCCGCCCCGGGAGTGCGTCCATGAACCTGCAGCAGAACCAGGCGCTGATCGCCGCGGCCCTCACCGCGCTCGTCGCCTTCATCACCTACTGGAAATGCCGGGGCGAGGGGCGCTCGGCCGAGAACAGCAACCGCGAATTCTTCCTCGCCGGCGGCGGGCTCTCGTGGTTCTACATCGCCGGTTCGATCACCATCACCAACCTGTCGACCGACCAGCTGATCGGCATGAACGGCAACCAGATGGCGCTGCTCGCCTGGTGGGAGCTGGCGGCGGTGGCGGGCCTGTCGATGCTCGCCTTCATCTTCCTGCCGATCTATTATCGCAACAACTGCACCACCGTCACCGAGCTGCTCGAGAAGAAGTACGGTGACGTCAACATCCGGGCGACCATCGCCACGGTGTTCCTGCTCGGCAACATCCTGATCTACCAGCCGATCGTGCTCTATTCGGGCGCGCTGATGATGAAGTCGATGTTCGGCCTCACCATGCCCACCGTGCTGCTGGCGGCGGTGTTCGGCGTTGCGGGATCGCTCTATTCGATCTTCGGCGGGCTGCGCGCGGCGGCGATCACCGATACGTTCAGCGGAATCCTGCTGCTCGGCATGGCGATGCTGGTGGTGTTCCTGTCGCTGGGCGCGATCCACTGGGACTTCTCCGGCATCCCGCCCGAGCGGCTGACCATGATCGGCGGCCCGGATTCGCCGATCCCGTGGCCGACCCTGTTCACCGGCATCCTGTTCATCCAGATGTTCTACTGGTCGACCAACCAGACGATCACGCAGCGCGCCATGGCCGCCCCCAATCTGCGCGAGGCGCAGAAGGGCGTGATGGCGGCGACCGCGATCCGGCTGCTGGTGGTGCCCGCCATCGTCGTCATCCCCGGCATCGTCTCGTACAAGCTGTTCGGCCATCTGGGCGACGCGGCGTACGGCAAGATCGTGTGGACGGTGCTGCCGACCTGGATGTCGGGCATCTTCGCCGCCGCCATCGCCTCGGCTGTGCTGGCGCACTTCACCAGCCTGCTCAACTCCTCGGCGACGCTCTATGTGTGCGACCTGCACGAGAAATATGTCGATCCGAACCCCAATGTCGCGAAGCTCAACCTGATCAGCAACATCCTGTTCGTGATCCTCGCGATCGCGATCGTGCCGATCTATGCGGGCGCCACCAGCATCATCAACCTGGTCCAGCAGCTCAACGGGCTGACCAGCATGCCGGTGCTGTCGGTCTTCATCGTCGCGCTGCTGTTTCGCGGCGTCGATGCCCGCGCGGCGATCTGCGGGCTGGTGGCGGGCGTCGCCTTCTACGCCTTCGCGACCTTCGTCTGGGCGCCGCTCCACTATATCCACATGATCGCGATCACGCTGTTCTTCAGCATCGGCGTGACGCTCAGCGTCAACCGGCTGGCGTTCGGCAACCGCGTGGGCCTGCGGCTCGCCCGCGGCTGACCGACGATCCGCAGGGGCGCGTCGGCGGCGCGCCCCTGCGGAACCGAACCGACGGTCTTGCGTTTCGGCGGACTAATCGCCGCCATTCCTCCCTGGACCTTTGTCCTATCGGCGCGGCGCGATAAGCGATCGCGGGGCCCCGTTCAGGACATATGTGGATGAATCGTCGGAATTTTTTGCGGGAGTCTCGCGGGCGGACCGCGTGGCCGCTGCTCGGCCTGATCGTCGGCCTCGCCTTCTTCCTGATCAGCGGCGCGATCGCCATTCGCAACATCCAGGCACTGCGCGACAGCGATGCGGCGATCCGGCACAGCCACACGGTCCTGATCGCGCTCGATGAGGTACTCTCCACCGTCCAGGACGCGGAAACCGGGCAGCGCGGCTATCTGCTGACCGGCGGCGACAGCTATCTCGAACCCTATACGCAAGCGACAGAGACGGTGCAGGCGCGCCTCTCGCGGCTGCAGACGCTGATCAGCGACAATGACGTGCAGCTGGGCAACGTCGCGCAGCTGCGCCGTCACGTCGACGCCAAGCTCGCCGAACTGCGCGAGACGATCACGGCGCGCCGCACCCAGGGGCTGGCCGCTGCGCTAGCCATCGTCACTACCGATCGCGGCAAGACCAGCATGGACGCCATCCGCGCGCAGCTTGCCGCCATGGCGCAGGAGGAAGGCCGCCTGCGTCAGCAGCGGCTGGACGACATGGCTGCCGCGTCGCGCGCGGCGATCGCCAGCGGGCTGGTCTCCAGTCTGATCGGCGCCGGGTTGACGCTACTGATCTTCGTGCTCGTCCGCCGGAACCTGCGTACGCGGGCCCGCGAGGAATGGCTGCAGCGCGGTCTGCTCGGCATTTCCGAAGCGGTGCGCGGCGATCGTTCGGTCGAGGAGATTGCCGAGGCGGTGCTGGCCTATCTAGCCGATACGCTGGGCTTCCAGGCGGGGGCGCTGTTCAAGGGCGAGGCCGGGCTGTTCCGGCGCGTCGCCACCCTCGGAGTGCCCGGCGATGCCGACCTGCCGCAGGCGTTCCATCTGCGCGAGGGGCTGCTCGGCCGCGTCGCCGCCGAGGGCAAGCCGATGCTGCTCGACGACGTGCCGGAGCAGTATCTGCAGATCGGATCGGCGTTCGGCCGCGACAAGCCGCGCCATCTGCTGATCGTACCGGCGCTGGCGGATGCGGTGGTGAACGCGGTGCTCGAACTCGGCTTCTTCAACCGCACCGATCCGATGATGCTCGAGCTGCTCGAGCGCGCCGCCCCGGTGATCGGCGTGGCGCTGCGCTCGGCCCGCTTCCGCGCCCAGCTGCAGGACGCGCTGGAGGAAACCCAGCGCCAGGCCTCCGAACTGCAGACGCAGAGCGAGGAGCTGCAGGTCAACAACGAGGAGCTGGAAGAGCAGGGCAGGGCGTTGCGCGAGTCCCAGGCGATGCTCGAACAGCAGCAGGTCGAGCTGGAGCAGACCAACAGCCAGCTGGAGGAACAGGCCCAGGCGCTGGAAAACCAGCGCGACGAGCTGGAGCGCGGCAGCGCCGCCCTGCTCACCAAGACGCGCGAACTGGAGCAGGCAAGCCAGTACAAGAGCGACTTCCTCGCCAATATGAGCCACGAGCTGCGCACACCGCTCAACTCGTTGCTGATCCTGGCGAAGCTGCTGGGCGACAATGCGCCGAGTACGCTGACCTCCGAACAGGTGAAGTTCGCTCGCACCATCGAATCGTCGGGCAACGATCTGCTCACGCTGATCAACGACATTCTCGATCTCTCGAAGATCGAGGCGGGCCATGTCGATATTCGCCCCGAGCCGGTGAGCCTGGCGCGGCTTGGCACCGACCTGCGCCAGATCTTCCAGCCGGTCGCCGAACAGCGCGGACTGGCACTCGACATCGTGCTCGA
>JAIYAA010000020.1 GCA_027489295.1 Sphingomonadales bacterium
CTGCTGCTGCGGGCGACGGGCACCACGCTGCGCCTCGGCGCGCACGCGATCGTGCCGACTGGCCGTCCGCACCTCGACCACGCCTGATCGGGAGCGGCTTTTGGGAGCAGAACAGGGGGGCCGCCGGCCCGATGCCCGGCGGCGTGCGGTGATCCGTCGGGCCGGGGATGCCGGGCTGGCGACAATGGTGGCAGCGGCGGCAGCGCCGCTCCCGATGCGAGCGGAGCGGAACATGCAGCCGGAAACCGAGCCCGAGTTCGGGCCCAATGTGCTGGTCCTCGATCCGTCGATGGCGGGCAGCGCGATCCAGGCGCGGATCGACGCGATCTTCGCCCAGCAGGAAGCGGCCCATTTCACCGATCACCGCCATGCGATCCTGTTCCGGCCGGGGCACTACACCACCGATGTGAAGGTGGGGTTCTTTACCCAAATCCTCGGCCTGGGGCAGATGCCGGGGGCGGTGACGATCGACGGGCATGTCCGCGTCAACGCCGATTGGCTCGACGGCAATGCGCTCGCCAATTTCTGGCGCGGCGCCGAAAACCTGACCGTCCGTCCGCCCGAGGGTTGGGACCGCTGGGCGGTATCGCAGGCGGCGCCCTATCGACGGATCCACATGATGGGCGACCTGGTGCTCGACGATGGCGGCTCGTCGAGTGGCGGCTTCCTCGCCGATTGCCGGATCGACGGCGTGATCCGCGCCGGCAGCCAGCAGCAATGGTACAGCCGCAGCAGCCGCATCGGCGGCTGGCAGGGCGTCCATTGGAACATGATGTTCCAGGGTGTCGTCGGTGCACCCGCCACCAGCTTTCCCGCGCCGGCGGTGTCGACCCTGCTGCGCGTGCCGCTGCTGCGCGAGAAGCCGTTCCTCCAGGTGGACGAAGCGGGGCGCTGGTCGGTGTTCGTGCCGGCACTGCGCCGGGAATCGGTGGGGCCGAGTTGGGGGGACGGCGCCACGCCGGGAAGCGCCCTGCCGCTGGCGCATTTCTTCCTTGCCCGGCCGGAAATGGACGCGGCGACGCTCAACGCGGCACTCGCCCGCGGGCTGCATCTGCTGTTCACGCCCGGCGTGTACCGGCTCGATGCGCCGATCCGCGTCACGGCGGCCAATCGCGTCCTGCTCGGGCTCGGCCTCGCGACGCTGCAGCCGGTGGCGGGCACTGCGGCGCTGGAGATCGACGACGTGCCCGGCGTCACGGTGGCCGGGCTGATGATCGACGCCGGCGCCCAGCGCTCGTCCGTGCTGGTCCGCGTCGGCCCGCGCGGCAGCACCGGCGATCATCGCCACAACCCCACCCTTCTTGCCGATCTGTTCTTCCGGGTCGGCGGCGTCGAGATCGGCAAGGTCGAGACTTGCCTCGAAATCAACAGCCACCATGTGCTGGCAGACCATCTGTGGATCTGGCGCGCCGACCATGGCGATGTCGACGGCACCCGCGTGCATGTCGGCTGGGACGAAAGCACCGGCGATCAGGGGCTGGTCGTCAACGGCGACGACGTCACGATCCACGCGCTGTTCGTCGAGCATTTCCAGCGCTACCAGACCTGGTGGCGCGGCGAGCGCGGCCGAACCTATTTCTACCAGAACGAGCTGCCCTATGATCCCCCCAGCCAGGCGGCGTGGATGGCCGGCGGCACGCGCGGCTGGGCTGCCTACAAGGTCGACGATACTGTGCGCGCGCATGAAGCGGTGGCGCTCGGCATCTATGTCTATTTCCGCACCAACCCGCAGGTGGTGCTCGAAAGCGCGATCGAGGCGCCGGGCCGGCCGGGCGTGCGCTTCCGCCACGTCACCACCATGTCGCTCGGCGGCGGCGTGGGCACCATCGCGCACCTCGTCAACGATGCAGGCGCGGCGGCGCGGCCGGGCGACACGATGCAGCGGCTGATCGCCTATCCCTGATCGTCGGCGGCAGGCTCGCGGACGACCAGCATCGCCACCCCGCCGGCGAGCGTGAGGCCGGACAGGAGGAAGAGCAACGGCGCGAAGCTGCCCGGCGTCGTCGCCAGCCAGGCGATGGCGGTGCCGACCAGCGCCGGCACCGTGTTGGTGAGATTGAGGATGCCGAGATCGCGGCCGCGGTGCCGCGCGCTCGGCAGTTCCTGCATCCAGAAGGCGCCGTGCAGCGCCATGAACAGCTGCGCACCGACGCCGTACACCAGGAACCCGGCAACCGCGACCGGGCGGGTCGCGGCAAGCCCCATCACCGCCAACCCGCCGGCGGTGACGATGGCGGCCCCCAGCAGAAACGGCTTGCGCCGCCCGATCCGATCCGACACCCGGCCGAGCAGCAGCGTGCACGGCAGCGGCAGCAGATAGGCGAGCACCAGCGTGCGCCCGACGAAATCGGCGGTGCCGATCGCGGTATCGCGCGGCGGCAGGTCGGCGAAGTAATAATAGAGATAGAGGGTTAGGCCGTTGCCTGCCGATTGCAGCAGCAGCCGCGCGAGCCACGCCGCCGCGAGATTGCGCCGGGCCTGGGCGCGCGGAAGCGCCGCAGCGGGCGTCGGCAAACGGCGCGCTCTGGACACAGCGAGCGGCGCGACCAGCAGCACGATCGCGAGCGACAACAGGCCCAGCCGCCCCGGCTCGGCGACGCCCGGCAGCTGCACCAGCGCCCAGGCCGTCGCCGCGCCGATCGGGTTGGCGAGCGCGAGCAGCCCACCGGTAAAGCCCTTCTGCGCGTCCGGAATCTCGTCGGCCATCAGCGCCATCAGCGGCGCCAGCACGGCGTTGGCGGCGCATTGCACCGCGACCACGGCGATCAAGACGGTGAGCGGCGACGCGGCACGGGCAAACATCGCATAGGCGAGCGCCAGCCCGGCGATGCCCAGCAACAGCCAGCCGCGCCGCCCCCCGCCCCGCGCCACCGATCGGTCGCTCAGCCAGCCGAAGCCGAGATTGGCCGCGATCGCCGCGAGCGTGCCGACAAAGGCGATCAGCGTGAACAAGTTCAGCCGATCCGGCCCGGCCACCGCCTCGACCTTCATCGGCAGGAAGACGGTGAACAGCGGCAGATAGCCGATCGTCCCGCCCGCGTTCGCAAGTGCGAACAGCAACAGGAAACGCCCGCGCCGCGCGCTGGCATCGGCGGGGGTGTGGGCGCTGGCGGCGGACATGCATCGCCCGAATAGAGCGTGGCCGCGGCCCTGCCAATGTCGTTTCGGCGAGCTTCTCCGCCGCGCCGCGCCGACGGACTTCCACACGTCTGTGGAATGACAGTTTTGAGAACGATACCGACGCAAATTACTACGAAAATGTGACTTGTTGACCCCGAGTTGGATGCTTGTATGTGAACGTTCACATCATGGAGGGGCCATGATTCAGCATATGGCGGGGAGCCAATATGACACGTGAACATGCAAGCAAGTCGATGGTCTGGTGTACGGGAATCTCCACGCTCGCGTTGCTCGCGATGCCGGGAATCGCTGCAGCGCAAAATACTACCGATCCGGCCGCGGCCGAGGCCAATGGCGACATCGTCGTCACCGGAATCCGCGCCTCCCTACGCGAATCGCTCGCACTGAAGCGCGACGCGCAAGGCGTGGTCGACGGCATCACCGCCGAGGACATGGGCAAGTTCCCGGACACCAACCTCGCCGAATCGCTCCAGCGCATCACCGGCGTGTCGATCGATCGCTCGATCGGCGAAGGCTCGACCGTCACCGTCCGCGGCTTCGGCCCGAACTACAACCTGGTGACGCTCAACGGCCGCCAGATGCCGACCTCGACGCTGGACGGCGGCGCCACCGCGCCGACCTCCCGCCTGTTCGACTTCGCCAATCTCTCGTCGGACGGCATCGCCGCCGTGCAGGTCTACAAGACCGGCCGGGCCGACATCGAGTCGGGCGGCATCGGCTCGACGATCAACATCCGCACCCCGCACCCGCTCGACAAGCCCGGCCTGCACGGCAGCGTCGCGGTGTCCGGCATGTACGATTCGTCGAGCAACGCGCGGAAGACGCCGATCACCCCGGAAGTCTCGGGCATCGTCAGCGACAGCTTCCTCGACGATCGCATCGGTATCCTGCTCACCGGCACCTATCAGAAGCGCAAGGCGGGCAACAATGAAGCCTATGTCGGCTGGAAGAACGGCCGCACCGGATCGGACAAGAGCGGCGAGCTCGCCCAGCCCGGCGACCCGCGCTATGCCAACATCACCAACCGCCCGACCGGCGACCAGATCTACACCGTGCCGCAGAACGCCGGCATCGGCATCAACGATATCGAGCGCGAGCGGATCAACGGCCAGGCGGTGCTGCAGTTCAAGCCGTCCGACACGCTGACCGGCACGATCGACTATACCTATTCGCGCAACCGGGTGACGGTGCGCAGCAACAGCATCGGCGTCTATTTCAACAACAACGACACGGTCAGCCAGTGGACCAGCGGCGCGGTGGCGAGCCCGGTCTTCTACACCGAGCGGTTCAAGGCCAGCGAGGGCAAGGACGTATCCTACGTCAGCAACCTCAGCGCCAACCAGAGCGAGAACAACTCGATCGGCACGAACCTGCAATGGGCGCCGGGAGGGGCCTTCTCGTTCGAGTTCGACGGCCATCATTCGACCGCCAATTCGGGCCCGACCAACAAATACGGCACCAGCACCTCGGTGAGCACCGCGATCTTCGGCGCGGCGAGCCAGACGATCGACTTCACCCATTACATGCCGGTCCTGTCGATCACGATGCAGCCGGGCATCGACCTGCTCGACGCATCGCGCGTGCAGGCAACGGGCAATTCGTTCCGCAACGGCATGTTCCGCGACGAGATCGACCAGGCACAGTTGAAGGGCCGCTACGACCATGGCGGGCTGCTCGACAGCGTCGATTTCGGCGTGTCCTATGTCGATAACAAGGTCCATTCGGCCTATGGCTTCCTCCAGAACAACACCTGGGGTGGTGCCGGGCCGGCGTCGGACCTGCCCGACAGCCTGTTCTCGGTCGCGACCATCCCGGACAAATATCCCGGCCTGAAGACCGATGGCAGCCTGCTGATCCAGAAGATCTTCACCAAGAATTTCGAGAGCCTCGTCGGCAATCTCGAAAGCCTCTACAAGATGTGCTCCAAGCCGCAGAGCGGCACGCCCACGGGCAATGGCTGCCTCGCCACCTACACCGTCGACCGGCATATCGAGGAAAAGACGCTCGCGCCCTTCCTCCAGGCGAACGTGAAGTTCGACGCGTTCGGCCGGCCCGCGCATCTCTATGCCGGCGTCCGCTACGAGAAGACCTGGATCGATTCGTCGGCACTGGTCCCGGTGGCGACCGGCACCAAATGGGTCGCGGCGAACGAACTAAACGTCATCTATTCGGGCAAGAGCGACTACACCACGCTCAAGGGTTCGTACCAGAACTGGCTGCCGTCGTTCGACTTCGACATTTCGCCGCTCAAGAACGTCAAACTGCGCGCGTCCTACGGCCACACCATCGCGCGTGCCGACTATGGCAGCCTGCAGGGTGGCCAGACGATCGACTCGCTGTTCCGCGTCGACGGCGGCAGCGGCAGCCAGGGCAATCCGGGCTTGCTGCCGTACAAGTCGAAGAACATCGATTTCTCGGCCGAGTGGTACTACCAGCCGGAAAGCTACATCTCGGTCGGCTATTTCCACAAGTCGGTGGTGAACTTCATCGGCACCGGCCAGGTGAAGAAATCGGTATTCGGTCTCACCAACCCGGCCGATGGCCCCCGCTATCGTGCGGCGGTGGCGGCACTGGGCGCGGCGGCGACGTCCAACGACATCCGCCAGTATATCTTCAAGAACTATCCCAATTCGGTGGCGATCACGGGCGGCACGCCGGGCAACTACACCGGCGACATTCTCGGCCTGCCCGAGGACAATGCGGTGCAGTTCACCGTCAACACGCCGGTCAACAACGGCCAGACCGCCAACGTCCATGGCTGGGAATTCGCCGTGCAGCACGGTTTCTGGGATACCGGCCTGGGGATGATCCTCAACTACACGATCGTCGACGGCGACGTGCACTACAAGAACAACGTGCCGGCAACGGTCAACCAGTTCGCGCTGGTCGGCCTGAGCGACACCGCCAACGTGATCGGCTATTACGACAAGAACGGCATCCAGGCGCGCGTCGCCTATAACTGGCGGGCCGAGTTCCTGTCGGGCGCGGGGTCGAACCCGAGCTATACCGAAGCCTATGGCCAGCTCGATGCCAGCGCGAGCTGGGAAGTGCGCCCGCGCACCAGCCTGTTCTTCGAAGGCATCAACCTCACCGGCCAGGGCCGCCGCACGCACCAGCGGACCGAGCAGTATGTCGGCGTCACCGCGCCGGGCTATGCCCGTTACACGGTGGGGCTGCGCTACCGCTTCTGACGACCTTGGGGGGTCTCGTGGTCGTACCACCCGCGAGCCCCCTTCCGCCCCGCCGCGCGACGTGCCAACGCCGCCGGCGGGGAACGGGGAAACCATCATGACCGACCATCAGCTCGTGACCATCGACGATCATCGCGCGATCCGCATCGACCGGCGGCACGGCGCCGCGCTGGGCGACGCCGTCCAGCTCTGCCTGATCGTGCCCGACGAGTTCCGCCAGGTGCAGAACGCCTATCCGATCCTGTTCCAGCGCACCGCCGCGCGCGACGGTTTCCAGGCGGTGGCGCTGTTCGGCTTCGCGCCGGGCGAGAATCTGTATCTAGACGGCGATCGCTGGGACGCGCCCTATCTGCCGCTGGCGATGGCGACCCGCCCCTTCCTGATCGGCCCGCCGGCCAAGGGCGGGGACGTGCCCCAACTCCATCTCGCCGCCGCGAGCCCGCGGGTGCTGGCGCCCGGCGATGCCGGCTATTCGGAAGGCTCGCCCCTGTTCGACGCGGACGATGCGCCGTTCGGCTATCTCGCCGCCGTGCTGGACGGGCTCGGCCGGCTCGACCGGGGCTACCGCGCCACCCCCGATTTCTTCGACGCGCTGGAGCGCCACGACCTGCTCGAGCCCGTCTCGATCCGCTTCGACGATGCCGCGGGCAATGCCCGCCAGATCGTCGATTTTCACGGCATCCACGAGGAGCGGTTCGCCGCGCTGGACGGCGGGGCGCTGGGCGCGCTGCACCGCGACGGCCATTTGCTGCCGATCACCATGGCACTGGCGTCGCTCGCCAACATCGCCCCACTGATCGCGCGCCAGCACCGACGGATAGCCGATGGCTGATCCCGCCGACCTGTTCGACGGGCTGCGGCCCGTGGCCGAGATCGCCGTGGCCGATCGCGAGGCGCTGGACCATGCGCTCGCCACCTCCGCCGAGCCGTTCGTGGTGCGCGGCCTGGTCGCCGACTGGCCGTTGGTGGCGGAAGGCGTGAAAGGGCCGGCGAACACGCGCGCCTATCTGGCCGATTTCGCGCGCGATACCGCCTTCACCTATGCCGAAGGCGTGCCCGGCGCGGGCGACCGCATCTTCTATGACGATGCCATGGCGATGAACCATCGCACCCGCCGCGCGCGGATCGCCGATATCTTCGCGGACATGGAAGCGGCCGAGGGGCAGGCCGACGCGCCGCTGCGCTACATCGCCTCCACCGACGTCGCGCGCTTCTTCCCCGGCCTGGGCGACGCCAACCCGGTGCCGCTCGCCTCGCGCGACGGCCTCGCCGCGACGATCTGGATCGGCACCGCAACGCGCGTCGCCGCGCATTGCGACGAGCCCGACAATCTCGTCTGCACCGCCGCCGGCCACCGCCGCATCACGCTGTTCCCGCCGGACCAGTTCGCCAATCTCTATCCCGGCCCGCTCGACAACACCCCCGGCGGCCGGGCGATCAGCATGGTCGATTTCCACGCGCCCGATTTCGCGCGCTTTCCCCGGTTCCGCGAGGCGCTGCGCCATGCCCGCATCGTGGTGCTGGCGCCCGGCGACGCGCTGCGCATCCCCAGCCTGTGGTGGCATCATGTCGAGGCGCTCGATCGCTTCAACGTGATGATCAACTATTGGTGGCGATCCCGCCCGGCGTGGCTCGCCGAGCCGAACGACGCGTTGCTCGCCGCGCTGCTCGCAATCCGCGACCTGCCGGCGGAGTCGCGCGCGCATTGGCGCCACGTGTTCGACCATTATGTCTTCGCGCCGGGCGAGACTGTCACCGCGCATATCCCGGAAGGCGGTCGCGGCATCCTCGATCCGCTCACGCCGGATGCTGCGGGACAATTGCGCGCCTATCTGTTGCGGCAACTGAGCCGCTGAGCGAAGAAGAAGGGGTGAGGAAACCGCATGTCTCGTAGGCGCCAGTCCGTGACGATCCGCCATGTCGCGGCCGATGCCGGCGTCTCGCTGCAGACGGTGAGCCGCGTGATCAACAAGGAGCCGGGCGTACGGCCGGAGATGCTGCACCGGGTGCAGGCATCGATCGCCAAGCTCGGCTATGTTCCCTCGCTGGCGGCGCAGCGGATGAGCGGATCGCGTTCCTATCTCATCCTCGCACTCAACGATCGTGAGCGCACCATTGCCGATTGGCGCGCCCGCGAAGGCCGCGACTGGGTCGACCAGATGCTGCTCGGCGGCATGCTCGCCTGCGCCGAACACGGCTATCGCATGATCGTCGAACTGATCGACACCCGCAGCGACCAGATCGAGCGCGAACTCAGTGCGGCACTCACCGCGCTCCAACCCGACGGCGCGATCCTCACGCCGCCGCATTCGCAGAACCCGGTACTTCTCCGCCTGCTGGCCGAAAAGGGCATCGAGATCGCGCGGATCGGATCGGTATCCGAAGGGCCCGGGCACCTGCTGGTGCAGGACGATCGCGGCAGCGCCCGGCTCGCGACCGAGCATCTGCTGGCGCTGGGGCATCGCCGCATCGGCTTCATCGCCGGGCCCGACGAGTATGAGCTGAGCGCCTGGCGCGTCGAGGGCTGGCGCGCGGCGATGGCGGCGGCGGGGCTGTCGTCCGACGGACTGCTGGAAACCGGCGACTTCTCCTACGACGCCGGGCTGATCGCCGCGCGCACGCTGCTCGACCGCGCGGACGTGACCGCCGTCATCGCCGCGAACGACCAGACCGCGGTCGCGACGCTGGCCGCGGTTCGCGGGCGGGGGCTGCGGGTGCCGGAGGACCTGTCGCTGATCAGCTTCGACGATACGCCGATCGTCCGCTTCGCCAGCCCGGCGCTGACCGCCGTCTCGCAACCGATCGCCGACATCACAGCCAAGGCCGTGGAGCGGATCATCGATGCCTGCGCCGGGCGCGCCGCGGCGTCGTCCGGGCCGGTCGTGCTGCCCTCGACGCTGATCGTGCGCGAATCCACCCGCCGCCCGCGCGAGCACTGAGCCGGACGCTGGCGGAAGGTGCCGGCGCGTAGCCGCAACCTAGCGTAGGGAAGATAGCGCATCCCGATAAAATTGTTCGTAATACCAGCGGCACGCCGTGTGGATCTGCTTTTCGATCCGTGGCGGCAGCGGCCTTCGGGGCAAGGGCGCCAGCCGCGCGTGGCGCGTGTGCGGATATTTCAGGCGGAAATGGCTGTCGCTTTCGGCCGGCCCCAGCGGAAGCGCGTCGAAGTCGACCGCGTGGGCCGGCAGGCCCAGCCAGTCGAACAGCCGGGCGGTTACGGCGGCGGGGTGCGCCAGCAGGTCTTCCAGTCGCAGGAAGAACAGCCGTTCGCGCACGGCATCCGGCAGATCGTTGATCGCATGGAGCGACACCAGCGCGTCGCCCACCACCCTCCCCTTGCCGAACAGCGCGTCGATCCGCCCGAACCGGTCGAAATCCGCCAGACCGTCGGCGAAGTCGATCAGGATGCTCTTCTGGTGCTGCGCCTCGATCGATGCGGCGATCTGGGTCAGGTCGCGAAGGCAGACGATCATCCGCGTCTCCGGCGCCAGTTCCAGCAGCATCTCGATGCAGTGCAGCCAGGCGCGGTTCTTGTCGACCACCAGCGCCCTGTCCGCCCCACCCAGCCAGCCCCGCAGATAGCCGGTCATCGCAGCCTGGAGACGGCCATAGACAGAGTCCCGCGCGTGATCGAGCTGGGAGAGGAAGAAGTCGTCCTGGCTGACCTGCCGCCGGATCGCCAGCAACGTGTTGCACAGGGGAGAGCTCAACCCTTCGCACGCGATGGCGGGGTGCGCGGCGAGGATCTGGCACAGAAGCGTGGAGCCGGCACGGGGCAGCCCGGTGACGCACACCAGGCCCGGTGCGGTACCGGCCGTCGGGCGTGCCGCATCGAATTCGTTGTTGCCCCCGGTCCTGCTCAAAAGTTCACCGTTGCCCGAATATTCGCCCTGACGTCTCCCGCCTTGGTATTGCCCAGCGTCCGCATTGCAACCCCCACGTCGCCGGAGACGAAGAGGTGGCGGCCGAGCCCCCAGTCGACCCCGCCCCCCCCGGCGGCGACCGGGCCGCTCGCCCCCCCGCGCAGGCGACCGGCATAGCCGCCGTCGAAGTACAGCCACGGCTCGATCGTCGAGGGCAGCGCGCCCTGCGTGATCCGCACCGGATCGAGCCGCATCTCGTTGCGCAGCACGACGCCGCGATCGAACGCCCCGTCGTCGAGCGTGTAGGCGCGGACCTGGTTCCGCCCGCCAAGCCCGAGCAGCTCGGTCTGCGGCAGCGCGACGCCGGCGAACTGCCAGTTCAGCTGATGCACCAGGCTGAACCCATGGAAGCGGGTGCGCCGCGACACGAGGCCGCTGACATAGGCGTAGCGAGCAGCGCCAAACTGGTGGAGCGATGCCGCATCATAGGCCGCAGCCGTGCTGTACCGGTCGATCCCGCCGGGGCTGACATGGACGGCCACGTCGAGCGTCGTCGATCCCATCGCGTCGACGGACTGCAGCGCATAGCCCGCCGTGACCTGCCCCACGTGAAACCGCGATTGCGGGCGCACGAGCATCGTGCCGAACAACAGGCGGCTGGTCTGCTCCTTCCAGTCGAGCCCGGCATAGACCTCCCCCCGCACGCCCGCAGCGACATTCTCCAGCGAGGTGCGCAGCGTGAGGCCGTATTCGCGGGTGTGCTGGCGCGCATCGAACGCGTCGAACGGCTGGTTGGAGCGAATGTCGCCGATATTCGCCTCCAGGCTCGTCCGCGGCGCGATCGCCATCCAGATCCGCCCTGCATGGCTGACATAGCGGCGGCTGCCCCCGGGGTCGGCGCCGAGTCCCGCCAGGCGCTGGCCGGAGGTGGTGAG
Organism: Sphingomonadales bacterium; assembly: GCA_027489295.1. The sequence goes on from JAIYAA010000020.1 coordinate 11,134, forward strand.
CTGATAGCTGCCATAGGCATCGCGCAAGCCGGGAATGCCGGCAAGCGCATAGAGGAAATAGCGGGCGATCCCGGTGTTCGGGCTGCCGGTATTGGCATAGCCGCCGCCGATCGCCCAGGGGCGCTCGCGGGTCACGACATAGGTGACGTCGGTCGTCGCATAGTCGCGCCCGGGTTCGAACACCGCCTCCACCCGACGGAACGGATAGCGGTTCAGCCAGTCGAGATCGTCGCTCATCGTCTGCGCGTCGATGGCCGCGCCGGGCTGCTGGCGGATCGCCGCCGCGACATGCTTCGCATCCGCCGCGCCGCGCCCGGATACCCGCGCCTGCCCCAGTTGGAATGGCTCGACCCGAAGCGTCAGATGGCCGGCGGAGATATCCTGCTCCGGTGCCGAGACATGGACGAAGGGACGGCCGCGATCACGATAGGCCCCGGCGATCGCCGCCTTGATGGCGCTGATCTCGCGCCGCGAGAGCGGGGTGCCGATAAAATGGCGCAGACGATCGGCGAGCCAGGGCGCATCCCCAAGCCCCTTCAGGGTGACGCCGGGGCCGCCGGTCTCCGGCGCGGCATCGCCCTTGACGAGGGTGAGCCCGATCAACGTCACCCCCAGCGGCGTGGGATCGTCGTTGCGATCGACGTCGAGCGGCGGTGCCGGCTTGGCGGGGTCGGGCCGGAGAACGGGTGCCGGGTTGCGCTCGATCCCCTGCGCGACCGCATGGTGCGGCAAGGCGGCGCAGGAAAGCAACGCCATCCGCAGGAGAAGACCGCCGCGGCGCGGGGTGCCGAAGATTTGAAGTAAAATGTGCACGGGATCAGTTCTGCTGCTTGAAGAAGATGCTCGGCCAGCGCGGCATCGCGACGGCGCCGTCCGACCGGCGCACCGGGCCCGTGCCGGTGATCCCGAACGGGTTTCCAGCCGGCACCACGTCGCCCGCCAGCCGGATCGTGATCGGGTTCGGCCGCACGTCGGGTGCGCGGAGGGTGAGGCCGGTCGGCGCGGATTGGTACGTGATCGCGTAGTTGGCCAGCCGCGCGCCCACCGCGTCGGAGACGGTGATGGCATAGGGGCTCGCTGCAAACGGCGCGTCCGCAGCGGCCCCGTCGCTGGCCAGCAGCACCGTATCGACCCGATCCCCATTGACGAGGCCGATCGCCTGGAACGCCGCGCCGCCAAGGTCGAGCGCCGTCCCCACCAGCTTGACCTGATCCTCCGCGACGATGGTGAGCGCTCGCGGCGTGACCGACACGCGCCCGGCGGTGAAGCGCAGCGCATAGTTCGAACCGGCACCGAGCGTCCCCAGACCGATCGCGTAACTGCCGACCACGCTCGTCTGGCCGGCGCCGCTCGCCAACGCCCCGCTCAGCGTATCGCCATTGACGAGACCGCTTCCGCCCACCGCGTAGGTCAGCGTCGGCGCGGCATCGCCATACACCATCGTGCGGTCGTTGGCGGTCACCGTCAGCGGACGCGGGGTGACCGCCACGCTCGCACCGGTGAAGCGTAGCGCGTAGTTCGGGCTCGCGCTCAGCGTGCCCTGGCCGATCGCATAGCTGCCGACACCGCTCGTCGCACTCGCAGCCGTGGTCAGCGCGCCGCTCAGCGTGTCGCCGAGGACCAGACCGGTGCCGCTGCCCGTCGCGCCCACGGCATAGGTGAGCGCCGGCAGCGCGTCTCCATAGACCATGGCGCGGTCGGTTGCCGTCACGACCAGTGCGCGCGGGGTTACCGACAGGGTCCCCCCGGTGAAGTCCAGCGTGTAGTTGGAACCAGCACGCAGCGTGCCCTGGCTGATCGCATAACCGCCGACCCCGCTCGCCTGGGTTGCTGCGGTGGCGAGCGCCCCGCTCAGCGTGTCGCCGTTCACCAGTCCGCTTCCGCCTACCGCATAGGTCAGCGATGGCAGGGGTTCGCCATAGATCATGGTGCGATCGGCTGCGGTCACCGCCAGCGGGCGCGCGGTGACCGTAACGCTCGCGCCGGTGAAGTTCAGCGTATAGTTCGCGCTTGCCGTCAGGCTGCCCTGCCCGATCGCGTAGCTGCCGACCCCGCTCGCCGCGCTCGCCGGGGTGGCAAGCATCCCGCTCATCGTGTCGCCATTGACCAGCCCGCTTCCGCCCACCGCATAGGTCAGCATGGGCACGGCATCACCATACACCATCGTGCGGTCGTTGGCGGTCACCGTCAGCGGTCGCGCGGTGACCGATACGTTCGCACCGGTGAAGCTGACCGCGTAGTTCCCGCCCGCGCTCAGCGTGCCCTGACCGATCGCATAGCTGCCAATGCCGCTGGTTGCGCTCGCGCCGGTGGTGAGCGCACCGCTCAGCGTGTCGCCGTTGACCAGTCCGGCCCCGCCCACCGCGTAGGTCAGGGTGGGCGCGGCATCGCCGTACACCATCGCGCGGTCGTTGGCGGTCACCGTCAGCGCGCGTGGGGTGACCGACACGCTCCCACCAGTGAAGCGCAGTGCGTAGTTCGGGCTCGCGGTCAGGTTACCCAGCCCGATCGCGTAGCTGCCGATCCCGCTGGTCGCGCTTGCTGCGGTGGCAAGCGCTCCGCTCAGCGTGTCGCCGTTCACCAGCCCGCTTCCGCCCACCGCGTAGGTCAGCGTCGGCGCGGCATCGCCATAGACCATCGTGCGGTCGCTCGCGGTCACCGTCAGCGGCCGCGCAGTGACCGAGAGGTTCGCGCCGGTAAAGTCCAGCGCGTAGTTCGCACCCGCGTTCAGCGAGCCCTGGCCGACCGCATAGCTGCCGACACCACTCGTCGCGCTCGCGCTGGTGGCCAGTACCCCGCTCAGCGTATCGCCGTTGACCAGGCCGGTCCCGGTCGCGGTGGCACCGACCGCATAGGCCAGCGTCGGCAGGCCGTCGCCGTACACCATCGTACGATCGGCTGCGGTCACCACGAGCGGCCGTGGGGTGACCGACACGGTCGCGCCGGTGAAGTCCAGCGTGTAGTTGGCCCCTGCGCGCAGCGTGCCCTGGCCGATCGCGTAGCTGCCCACCCCGCTCGTCGCACTCGCACCGGTGGCCAGCACCCCGCTCAACGTATCGCCGTTGACCAGACCGGTCCCGGTCGCGGTAGTACCCACCGTGTAGGTCAGCGTCGGCAGGCTTTCGCCGTAGATCATGGTGCGATCGGCTGCGGTCACCGCCAGCGGACGCGGGGTAACCGACACGCTCGCGCCGGTGAAGTTCAGCGCGTAGTTCGGGCTCGCGGTAAGGCTCCCCTGCCCGATCGCATAGCTGCCGACCCCGCTCGCCGCGCTCGCAACGGTCGTCAGCGCGCCGCTCAGCGCATCGCCGTTGACGAGACCGCTTCCACCTACCGCATAGGTCAGCATGGGCACGGCATCGCCATAGACCATCGTGCGGTCGTTGGCGGTCACCGCCAGCGGTCGCGCGGTAACCGATACGTTCGCACCGGTGAAGCTGACCGCGTAGTTCCCGCCCGCGCTCAGCGTGCCCTGACCGATCGCATAGCTGCCGATGCCGCTGGTTGCGCTCGCGCCGGTGGTGAGCGCACCGCTCAGCGTGTCGCCGTTGACCAGTCCGGCCCCGCCCACCGCGTAGGTCAGGGTGGGCACCGCATCGCCATAGACCATCGTGCGGTCGTTCGCCGTCACCGCCAGCTGCCGCGCGCTGACCGATACGGTCGCGCCGGTAAAGTTCAGCGCGTAGTTCGCACCTGCGCTCAGCGAGCCCTGGCCGATCGCATAGCTGCCGACGCCGCTCGTCGCGCTTGCTGCGGTGGCAAGCGTGCCGCTCAGCGTGTCGCCGTTGACCAGCCCGCTTCCGCCCACCGCGTAGGTCAGTGTGGGAACGGCGTCGCCATAGACCATCGTGCGGTCGTTCGCCGTCACCGCCAGCGGCCGCGCAGTGACCGATAGGTTCGCGCCGGTAAAGTTCAGCGCGTAGTTCACACCCGCGCTCAGCGAGCCCAGTCCGATCGCGTAGCTACCGACCGCGCTCGTCGCGCTCGCGCCGGTGGCCAGTGCCCCGCTCAGCGTGTCGCCGTTGACCAGCCCGCTTCCGCCCACCGCGTAGGTCAGCGTGGGAACGGCATCGCCATAGACCATCGAGCGGTCGTTCGCCGTCACCGCCAGCGGCCGCGCAGCGACCGAGAGGTTCGCGCCGGTAAAGTTCAGCGCGTAGTTCGCACCCGCGCTCAGCGAGCCCAGTCCGATCGCGTAGCTGCCGACCGCGCTCGTCGCACTCGCACTGGTGGCCAGCGCGCCGCTCAGCGTGTCGCCGTTGATGAGGCCGGTGCCGGTGCCCGCCGCGCCTACCGAATAGGACAGCGCCGGCACGCTGTCGCCATACACCATCGTGCGATCGGTCGCGGTCACCGCCACCGTACGGCGGGTGACCGAAACGCTGCCGCCGGTGAAGCTCAGCGCATAGTTCGGGCTCGCCGCAAGGCTGCCCTGGCCGATCGCATAGCTGCCGACCGCGCTCGTCGCGCTCGCGCTGGTCGCCAGCGCGCCGCTCAGCGTGTCGCCATTGACCAGCCCGCCCCCGCCGATCGTGTAAGCAAGCGAAGGCAGGCTCTCGCCATAGACCATCGTGCGGTCGGTCGCGGCAACCGTCAGCGGCCGCGCGGTGACGGACATGGTCCCGCCAGTGAAGCTCACCGCATAGTTTCCGCCGGCGCTCAGCGTGCCCTGACCGATCGCATAGCTGCCGGTGGCGCTCGTCGCGCTCGCGGCGGTAGTGAGCGCGCCGCTCAGCGTGTCGCCGTTGACCAGTCCGCGTCCGCCCACCGCATAGGTCAGCGTAGGCGCCGAATCGCCATAGACCATCGTCCGGTCATTCGCCGTCACCGCCAGCGCGCGCGGGGTGACCGAGAGGTTCGCGCCGGTGAAGCTCAGCGCATAGTTCGCACCCGCGCTCAGCGTACCCTGGCCGATCGCATAGCTGCCGACACCGCTCGTCGCGCTCGCGCTGGTCGCCAGCGCGCCGCTCAGCGTGTCGCCGTTCACCAGGCCGGTCCCGGCTGTGGCAGCACCCACCGCGTAGGTGAGCGCCGGAGCGGCATCGCCATAGACCATCGTGCGGTCGTTCGCCGTCACCGCCAGCGGACGTGCGGTGATGCCAAGGCTGGCCGTCGCGCCGGAGAAAACCAGATCATAGCCGGACTGCGTCGAATATAGCCCGCCCGTCGCGCGAACGCCGTAGCTGCCGACGTTCGAACAGGAGGCGTCCCCGCCCGAACAGGCAAAGCTGGCGGTGCCGAGGATCTTCGCTGCATCCACGGCATTCCCGCGCTGGTCGAGCACCGTCGTGGTGAAGCGGCCGGCCTGGTTGGTGCCGTCATAGACGACGCTGACGGACGCCCCGCCCGCCAGGGTGACGTTCGCTGTCTGGAGGAACGCCTTGAGCAGCGGCGCGGTCGAACCCTCATAGAGGCGCCACACGGTGGACTGACCACCGGTCGTATCGAGGTCCCAGCCTGCAAACGTGGAGGCGGACATGGCCGAACTGGGACGCATCGACGTCGCGCCGTGCGCGTTTGGCTGATTGCCGACCGCCCGGGATTGGTACGTAGTCGACGAATCCCAGCGAACGCCGTTCATCGTGAGGGTGTAGGCCGAAACACCGACGACGCCGCCGATACTTTCCAAACCTGTGCCCGTCACTGTCCCGGTGGCGTAGGAATTTTCGATCGTGCCCGCCGAATAGCCCGCCAGGCCACCCAGCGTATCGGTCCCCGTGACGGCCGAGGTCGAATAGCTATTGCTGATCGACGAGCTATACAGGCCGGCGCCAACCAACCCGCCAGCCATCGATATCGCGGTCACCGCGCCGGTGGCATAGGCGATGCTGATCGATCCGCGGTGTTGTGCGCCGACAAGGCCGCCGACATAGCTCGATCCGCTGACGCTTCCCGTCGCGTAGGAGCGGGTGATCGTGCCGTAGTTCAGGCCGACCAGCCCGCCGGCGTGGTGACTCGCCGCGAAGTATCCGTGCGAGCTCGTCACATAATAGATGTTCGCGATGACCGGGCCGGTAGCATAGGAATCGGTGATGGATCCGTCCAAACCCTCGCCCACAAGCCCCCCCACCCTGTAGGCGCCCCAGGGATCCCCGGTGGCATAGGACGCGCTGATCTGGCCAAGGTTCTGGCCGACAAGCCCGCCCACGCCGTTGTCGCCGGTCACGGAAGCGCTCGACGACGTATTCCGGACGACGCCGGCGTTCCTACCGACCAGTCCGCCGATGTAATTGCCGTCGCCCGTCATGACCGAGCCGAAGGTGGCGACGTTCTGGATCGTGCCGTTGTTGGTCCCTGCCAGCACGCCCATCCTGCTGCTGCCGTTGGTCGACCAGTCTAGGATCGTCGCTCCGACGACTAGGTCCCGCGCCACCGCGCCGGCATTGATGGTGCCGATCAGGCCGACATTGGAGATGTTATGCGGCGAGATCGACATATCCGCGACGGTGTTCCCCAGCCCCTCCAGCGTGCCGCTCAGGCTGGTGACCGGGGCGGCGGTGAAGCCTGCTGTCAGCAGATCGTGCGCCAGCGCGAAGGCGCCGCTCTGCCCGCTGATCGCCTGCAGGTCGCTCCAGGAATACAGCAGCGAATAGGCCGTGCCGTTAATGGTGAGCGACTGCCCGCCATGCCCGTCGGCAAAGGCGATCGAACTGCCGCTGGCAAACGTCAGATCGCCGCCGGAGCCCCCCTGGTTGGTCTTGAGCACCACTGCGCCCGCGCCGTTCACCGCGATATCCGCGTTGAACGCGATGCCGTGGTAGGAATCGAGCGTGAGCGTCGCCCCCGTGTTCCACGACAGGCCGGCATTGATCAGGATGTCGCCCGCGCCGCTGCTCACGCCATTGCCATAGGCGCTCGCGCCGCTGGCGGTGGTGGTCAGCGTCACGCTGGTGTTGTTGCCGAGCGTGCCGTTAATCGTCGTCGCCGCGGCGCTGTCGACGATCAGGTCCTCGGGGTCGATCAGCCAGGTGCCGCCCTGCGCGTCGATGCTCGAATTGCCGATATGGAGCAGATGGCCGGAGGTTTCGATCGCCCCCGCCGATCCGCTCGCTCCCCGTGCTTGGATCGTGCCGGCGACCGCCGTGGTGCCGGCGTCGCTGACCAGCCAGACCTTGCCATCGCCGGTGCGCACGCCGGTGGCGTTGATCGTCCCGGCGGTGTTCCCCGCCAGGGCATAGACGTTGCCCTGCTGCGCGCGCAGCTCGACATTGGCCGCGTCGATCGCACCGCCATTGGCGGCGCTCGTCGAAGCGTCGCCATAGAGAACGGAGAACAGCCCCCCGCCGTCATGGGCGCCGTCGCGGATCAGCACCTTGCTGCCGGCAATCAGCCCGGCGGTGCCGTTCGCCGCGGATACGCTCCCGCGATTTTCGACGGTGGCGCCGATCAGCGCGACGTTCCCGCCCAGTGCGCCGACCCTGCCGAGGTTGACGACCCGCGCGCGCGAGGTGCCGGTGAAGGTCATGCTGCCGCCGCCTAGGAATGCCGCGTCGGGCAGATCCAGCGTCGATGCGATGAAGCTGCCGCCGGTTTCCACCACCCCGCGCGCGCCGATGACGATGCCGTTCGGATTGACCAGATACACCGATCCGGTGGCGCGGAGCAGCCCGTCGATGGTCGATACCGACCCGCCCGAAACCCGGTTCAGGGTCGCACCCGAACCGTTGTTGAACACCACGCTCGCCTGTTCGCCGATCGAGAAATCGTTCCAGTCGATGATCGCGCGATCCCCCGACTGGTGGATCGCGAGTGCCCCGCCCGCCTGGGAAATCGACGCCTGCCCAGACACCACCGTCCCCCCGGACGGCAGCGCAGCGCCCGCCGGCGCGGTCTGGGCGTGCGCTGCCACGGGAGCGGCCCCACCCAGGATGGTGGCACAGAGCAGCAGCAGCCGACGGCGACGCCGCCTGTCGCGGGTCTGCCGTGCATCCATTACGGGTTCAGCCACCGCGCCACCGCGTCGCATCGACATGCCTTGTTCTCTCGTACCGATGATGGAATCGACGCGACACCATCGCCGCGTCCGGGTCTGTGCGGGGGCACGGGCACCGCGAGGCGCAGCGCCGGCTCGCGGGCGACACGCATGCCAGGTCATGTCGCGGTGTGACGGAGACGTCCGGCCGCCCCTTTCGGCCGAGCCGTCCCCGCGTTCGATGATGCCCTACCCCCGTCCGGCATCATGCCCCCCGGCTTGCCGTTGCCCCGCACCGGCAAGGCAAGCACGCGCCGATTCCGTCAAGACACGCGGCGCGCTTTGAGACGCATTGGAGGCTGATTGAGACGTTTTGCAGCATTGCCGCGCTGCACGGCGAACCTTGCGCCTGCCCGGGATATCCGCCAGCGCCGCGAAGCGCCGTTCGTTCGTGCCCTAGTCGGCGCGGCGAAGGTGGAGCGTCGCGGCGAACCCGGGCGCTGCGCCGAGCGCCAGGCTGCCGCCATGCAGCTCGGCCACGGCCTGGACGAGGCTGAGTCCCAGACCGTTCCCCGGCGTTGTCCGGCTCGCATTGCCGCGATAGAAACGTTGAACCAGCCGCGCCCGTTCGTCCGCCGGGACACCCGGGCCATCATCTTCCACCGCCAGTGCAATGCCTTTCGGCCGCTGATCTAGCCGAAGCGTGATGCGCGTGCCCGCCGGGGTGTGGACAATCGCATTGTCGAGCAAGTTGGCGATCGCCTGCGCCAGCAATTCGCGGTGCCCGGACAGCACTGCCCCGGGCGTCACCTCGATCGCGAAACTGCGGCCGCCATCGACGATCGCCGCCTCGAACGTCTCCCCCGTTTCCAGCGCCAGGGCGGAAAGGTCGACCGCCGCAAAGTCGCGCACCAGCCCGCCACCCTCGATCTCGCTGATCCGCAGGATCGCGCCGAACAGGCGCAGCATGTCGTCGCCCAGCGCGATTGCCCGCTCGGCGGCGCCCTCAACCTTGCCGACGTGGTTCAACTGGTTGCGCAGGCGGAGCAACGGCGTGCGCAGATCGTGCGCGACGTCGCTGGAGACCTGGCGGAGGTTCGTCATCAGCGCGCTGGTCCGATCCAGCATCGCGTTGAGCGCACCGGCCACCTCGTCGAACTCGTCCCCGCGCTGGCCGATCGGCACGCGCACGGTGAAGTCGCCGCCGGTGATCGCGCGCGCGGTGTTGCGGATCGGCAGCAGACGGCCGCGCAGATAGCGCCCCAGCCACAGGGCCACCGCCAACCCCAGCGCCAGCACCACCGCAAAGGCGGCGGCGAAGAGGCTGAGGATCGTCGCATCGATCCGCTCGATCGTCTCGGAATCCACGGCAACCACCAGACGCCCGCCATCGCCCAGCGCCACCGTGCGCGCTCTGGCATGGTCCTCCCCTTCGCTGGGATCGACGAACGTCACCCGGCCCCATCCCGGTGCCGGCATCGTCACTACCAGCGCGCCCGCCACGCGGCGGCCGCTGCGATCGAACAGCGCGTAGAGGAAGGCACGGGGCCCCTTGGCGGCCTCGCGCGCGGTGATCTCCGCCCCCAGATGGCCATCCCGCCCTTCATTGAGCAGGGTCGCCACCTCCTCGGCAATCGCCTGGTCGCGGGCGTGGCGGAATTCGGCATCGGCGGCGAAATAAACGGCGATACCCAGCACCAGCATTGCCGCCGCGAAGGCCGCGGAATAGAGGAAGGCGATGCGATAGGCTGCGCTCAGCCCGCGCTTAGCCATCGCCGCGCATCCGGTAGCCGAGGCCGCGCACTGTCTCGATCGGATCGCGATCGAAGCCGTGGTTGAGCTTGGCGCGCAAGCGGCTGAGGTTGCTTTCGACGATGTTGGTCGTCGGATCGAAGGTGAAGCCCCAGACATGCTCTAGCAGCATGGTCCGCGTCACTACCCGCCCCGCGCTCCGCATCAGCTGTTCGAGCAGGGCAAATTCGCGCGGCTGCAGCAGGATCGATCGGCCACCGCGTACGGCCTCGCGTCGCAGCAGGTCGAGCGTCACGTCGCCCACCACCAGCCGCATCGCCGTCCCGGCCGGCTGGAGCCGGCGGGCGAGCGCATGCAGACGGGCGACCAGTTCCTCGATCGCGAACGGCTTGACCAGATAATCGTCGGCGCCCGCCTCCAGCCCCTCCACCCGGTCGCCGATACCGCCCAGCGCGGTGAGCATCAGCACCGGCGTGCGGATCTGCGCGTCGCGAAGCCGGCGCAGCAGCGTTACCCCGTCGATGCCGGGGAGCATGCGATCGAGCAGCAGCAGGTCGAACGCGCTGTCGAGCGCGACCGCCAGTGCCGCCTCGCCGTCGCCGGCGTGCACCACCTCATGCCCCCGCGACCGCAGCTCGGCGCCCAGGAAATCGGCGGTTTCAGCATCGTCTTCGGCGATCAGCAGGCGCATGCGGCGTGGTCGGCTCCCTCCCCCATCGTCTAGCGCGGGGACGTCCCCGCCGCGCATTATATTTTCCCAATGTAGCCGCCGCCGGTGGCGGCCCTTCTACGATCCCGGCAAGGTGGCGGCACCTGCTTCCTGGAGAATGGACGTCATGCTGCGCTTCGTAGCCGCGATTGCCTTGCTTGCGCTTTCTGCTCCCGTGGCGCCCCCGTACAAGGTTTCCGGCAGCATCCCCGGCCCCGATGGCGGCTGGGACTATGCCCAGGTCGATCCCGCGACGGACACGCTGTTCGTCGCGCGCGGCGATGCCGTTACCGCCATGGATCTTGCCCATCGCACCGTCCGGTCGATCGGGACGATCGCCAAGGCCCATGCGGTGCTGCCATTGCCCGGCGGCCGGCTGCTGGTGACGAGCGGCAACGATGCGAGCGTCCGCATCCTCGATCAGGCGAGCGGTGCCGAGCGCGCCCGCATCGCGGTCGGCAAGAAGCCCGATGCTGCGGTGCTGAACGCCGATGGCAGCCGCGCCTATGTGATGAACGCCAAGGACGGCAGCGTGGCGGAGATCGACACCATGGCAATGGCGCTGGTCCGCACGATTGCGGTTCGGCCCGGGCTCGAATCCGCCGTGCTGGTCGGCAACCGGCTCTACGCGAACAACGAGGAGGCAAATGCGATCGAGGTGATCGATCTTGCCGCGGGCAAGACGCTGGCGCCGATCGCATTGCCGGGCTGCGACGGCCCCACCGGCCTCGGGCTCGATGCGCAGCACGGCCGCCTGATCAGCGCCTGTGCCAACCGCAAGGCGGCGGTGGTGGACCTGGCGCGCCGGCATCTGGCGGGGCTGGTCGAGATCGGCAGCGGCCCCGATGCGGTGATCGTCGATCCGGCGCGCGGGCTGGCCTTCGTACCGTGCGGCCGCGACGGCACGCTCGATCTGCTGTCGCTGCGTCAGCCGGGAGCAGTCACGCGGATCGCCCGTGTGAAGACGGAGGTTGGCGCACGGACCGGTGCACTCGATCCCCGCACCGGCACCCTCTATCTGCCCACCGCCCGATTCGCCGAGCCCGCGCCCAAGACCGACCGGCCGGTAGCGCTGCCGGGGAGCTTCCACGTGCTGATCGTGCGGCCGGCGTGACGGTGCGGCGCCTTCTCGGCTGGAGCCTGCCGGTGCTGGCGGGGCTGGCGGGCTGCGTCCGCTACCAGCCGGCGCCGGTCGACCTCGGTGCGCGGGCGCAGGCGCTGGCGGCGGCGCGCTTCGATCCCGCCGCAATCCAGGCCGAGGCGCACCGCCTTGCGCCCGATGCGCCCGCGACGGGCCTGGACCGCCTGACCCTGTTCGCAGCGCTGCTGACGCGCGACCCGAGGATCGCGCAGGCGCGCGCCGCCATCGCGAGCGCGGCAGCGAACGCTCGTGCCAGCCGCCGCGCCGTCGGCCCCACCTTCACGCTCAGCACCGAATATGCGCACGATCCGTCGGCGAGTTCACCGTGGCTGCTCGGCGGCGCGGTGAACCTGCCGCTCGATCGCGGACAGCAGCGCCAGGCGCGGCTCGATCGCGCCGATCTCGCCGTGCTGATCGCGCGCGACGACTATGCCGAAACCGTGTGGAGCGAACGGATGGCGCTCCGCCGCGCACTGATCGACGATGCGATCGCCGCGCGGCAGGTGGCGGCGGGCACGGCGATCGCGGCGCTCCGCACCCGCCAGATCGCTGCGCTGGAACGGCAGGTGCAGGCCGGTGCGATACCGGGGGCGGCGCTGTCGCCCTATCGCACGCTGGAAGCACAGGAGCGCCGCGCGACCGAGGACGCGCGGGGCCGGCAGATCGCCGCTCGCGCCGCCATTGCCGGGCTGCTGGCCGTTCCGATCGATATCTTGGCCGACCAGCTCCTGGCCTGGCGGGAGTTCGACACGCCCTCCGCCGATCCCGCTCTCGCGATCACGCCGTCGCTGCGGCTGCAGGCGGTTACTGCCCGCGCCGATGTACTGCGCGCGCTCGCCACCTATGACCAGACCGATGCCGATGTGCGGCTGGAGATCGCGCGGCAGTATCCGACGATCAGCCTCGGCCCCGGCTATACCTGGGAGCGCGGACTGGTGAAGCTGCCGCTGGCGATCAATCTCGCCCTGCCCAGCTTCGATCGCAACCGCGCCGCGATCCGCACCGCGCTCGCCAAGCGCGACGAAGCCGCCGCGGCCGTCGACACCGTGCTGACCACCGCACAGGCGGAGATCGACGCAGCATTGGTCGAACGGCGCGCGGCGGTGGCGGCGCTCGAACGGCTCCGGCGCACCGAATTGCCACAGCTCGATGCCGCCGCCGCGCAGGCCGAGGCCAGGCTCGCCCGCGGCCAGATCGCCCGCGCCGACTGGGCCGACGCGCAGCTCGCGGCGCAGACCGCGCGGCTGAACGCGCTCGATCTGCTCGCGCGGGTGCAGGCGGCCGATGCCGCGCTCGAAAACGCATTGCGGCGCCCGATCGAGGGGCCCGAAACCAGGATCAGGCCGGAACGGCTGGAGGGCGGCAGATGAAGGGCGGAACGGCTGGCGCGCTGGCGCTGGGCAGCGCGGCCGTGGGCGCGTTGCTGATGTGGGCGCTGACGCCCGACAGGGACGACGCGGAGAAGAACGAGAAGACGCCTGCCGCCGAGGCCACCGAACCCGCGGCGGGTCCGGCACTCGATGCCGAGGCGCAGCGCGCCGCCGGGATCGCGATCGCGCCGGTCAGGGCAGCGACCGGCGGCGGCGGCGGTCGCACCGCCTATGCCCGCGCGATCGACCTCAGCCCGCTCGCCGCGCTCGCGGCCGATGCCGAGACGGCGCGGGCGGCTGTCGCGGCTTCGGCACGGCAGCTCGATCGGCTGACCGCGCTCGCCGGCGCCGACCAGAGCGCCGCCCAGCGCGATGTCGAGGCCGCCAGAGCACAACTTGCCGCCGATCAATCGCGCCTCACGCTCGCCTGCCGCAAGATCGGTCTCGATTTCGGCGCCGGGCTGGCGCAGATCGGCTGCGCCGGAATCTCGGCGCTGGTGCAACAGGCCGCAGCCGGGCAGGCGGCGCTGCTCCGTATCGACGCGACCGACGGCGCGCTGCCCGCCAGCGGCACGCTCCGCATCGGCGATACGGGTACCACCGCGCAGATCCTCGGGCCCGCCGCCGCCGCCGATGCCCAGCTGCAATCGCCGGGCGTGCTGGCGCTGGTGCGCGGTCCTCAGGCAGCGCAGTTCGGTGTCGGCCGCGTGCTGCCCGTGCCGCTCGGCGGGTCGGGCCAGAGCGGCGTGCTGGTGCCCCGCTCGGCACTGATGCGGGCCGATGGCGGCATGTTCGTCTATCGCCCGGCCAAGGACGGCCGCTTCACGCGCGTCGCGCTTACCGGCGCGGTGCCGCTCGACGGCGGCTGGTTCGTACCTAGCGGGCCGCTCAAGCCCGGCGACGCCATCGTCGTTGCGGGCGCGACCACGCTGCTCGGCCTTGAACGCGCCCCTGCCCCGGCGGAAGCGGACTGATGCTGCACTGGATCGTCCGCCAGGCGCTGCGCTTCCCCTGGCTCGTGCTGTTCCTCTCGGCGCTGCTGCTGGTGCTCGGCGTGCAGACCGTGCGCCACGCCGCCTATGACGTATTCCCCGAATTCGTGCCGCCCCAGGCGACGGTACAGACCGAGGCGCCCGGCTATGTCGCCGAGCAGGTGGAGACGCTGGTCACCCGCCCGATCGAGGCGATCGTCGGCGGCACCAACGGCGTCGAGACGGTCCGGTCGGAAACGATCCAGGGGCTGTCGGTGCTCACCATCACCTTCAAGGCCGGAATCGATCCCTTCCGCGCGCGTCAGCAGGTGGCCGAAGCGCTGGCCGATGCCCGCAGCCAGCTGCCCGCAGGGGTCGGCACGCCGGTGATCACCCCGCTCACCTCCTCGACGATGGACCTGCTCAAGATCGGCTTCGTCAGCGACCGGCTGAGCCCGATGGCGCTGCGCGACCTCGTCCAGTGGACCGTGCGCCCCCGCCTGCTCGCCGCCCCCGGCGTCGCCCGCGCCAATGTGTTCGGCGGCGACCGGCGGCGGATCGAGGTGCGCGTGCGCCCCGCCGATCTGGTCGCGCGCCGCGTCTCGATCGCCGACGTCGCGGCAGCGACGCAGCGGGTGCTCGCGATCAACGGCGGTGGCTTTGCAGAGACGCCCAACCAGCGCATCCTCATCGCGCCCGACAACGGCACCCTCACCCCCGCCGCCATCGCCGACACGGTGCTGGTCGCGGGCAGCACCGGCGGCGCGCTGCGGATCGGTGACGTGGCGGAGGTGGTGGAGGCGCCCGCCCCCGCCTTTGGTGACGCACTGGTGATGGGCCGGTCGGGCGTGCTGATGACGCTCTCCAGCCAATATGGCGCCAACACGCTCGACACCACCCGTGCCGCCGAGGCCGCGCTGGCCGAGCTGATGCCGGCGCTCAAGGCACAGGGGATCACCGTCTATCCGGCGATGCACCGCCCGGCCAATTTCATCGAGAGCGCGCTGAGCGGCATCGCGCGCGACCTGCTGATCGGCGCGGGCATGATCGCGCTGGTGCTGCTGCTGTTCCTGCGCGATCTGCGCGTCGCGGCGATCACCTTCCTGTCGATCCCGCTGTCGCTGCTCGCGGCGCTGATGATCCTCGATTGGGCCGGCCAGACGATCAACACGATGACGCTGGGCGGCCTGGCGGTGGCGCTGGGCGTGGTGATCGACGATGCGATCGTCGATATCGAGAACATCGTCCGCCGGCTGCGCGAAGCGCCCGAGGGCGCCGATCGCCGCGCGCTGATCGCCGAGGCCTCGGTCGAGGTGCGCGGGCCGGTGGTCTACGCCACTTTCGTGCTGGCGCTTACCATCCTGCCGATCCTGTTCCTCACCGGGCTGCAGGGTGCCTTCTTCGCCCCGCTCGCGCTGGC
>JAIYAA010000140.1 GCA_027489295.1 Sphingomonadales bacterium
CAGGACGGCGGCGTCACGGTGGACGCGGCGCTGGCGATGGTTGCGCGGGGTGCCATGCTGCTGGCCGAGCGTCGCTAGCGCAGTGCCATGTCGACCGCTGGCGGTCGGCGGCGCCGAAGATGCGGCAGCAAAGCGCAGCGGGAAGTTGGTTCGTGCGGGCACGATCTGGAGCGGCCGGGCTGCTGCGTCATCTGATCTTCCGATCTCTGCAGAGGTGGCTGCAAGACTTTGATTTGTGTGCCTTTGTCTGAAATTTCGTAGTAGTAATAATGGAGTCAATATTAACTGGCGCGCAGATATTCCAAAAACGCGACAAGTAATACCGAAGCGGGACATAGAAAAGGGCGGGCAAAGTTTGACAGCTGTCGGTCGCGCTGGTTAATAGCCGGTTAACGGGTGCGCAGAGTGATTCTGCGCGGACGGCGTGGGGGTGCGCCATCTAGTTCGTCGGGGGAAACATGGGGGACCAGCATTTCGTGCGCTTGCCGCTGGCATATTTCGTTCCAGTTCTGGTACTTACCGGTATTTCCACCGTCGCGCAGGCGCAGGTCGTTCCAAGCCGTCCGGAACTAGAGGGGCCAGCCGTTACTGCGCCGATGCCCTCCGGGAAGGTCCGGATTGATGCTGCTAAGGCACTGCAAACGGAGGATTGTCCGCTCGCAAGCTACAAGCTGGACATCAAGATCGGCAAGATCGAGTTCACCGCGCCCGGCGGTGCCGAGCTCCCGGCCCAGATCCGCGCGCTGCTCTCCGGGGAGGCTTCCACGCCGCCCTCTGGCACCAACCAGCTCGCCGTGGTCTGCCAGCTGCGCGACCGGGCGAGCGAGATCCTCCGCACGCGCGGCTACATCGCCTCGGTCCAGATTCCGCCGCAGCGCGTGGAAGACGGGACGCTGCGGCTGGAGGTCGTGACGGCGCGGCTGGTGGAAGTGCGCGTGCGCGGCGATGCGGGCCCCTATCGCGGCACGCTCGCAGCCCGGATCAAGCAGCTCCAGGCGCTGGATCCGCTCAATGCCAAGGATGCCGAACGAATCCTGTTGCTGGCGGATGATATTCCCGGGCTCGACGTTCGGCTCGCGCTGCGCCCGGCGGGCACCGCGCCCGGCGCGGTGGTGGGCGAGCTCACCGTCTCGGTCAGTCGCTGGCGTGCGCTGATGAGTGCCCGCAACTACGGGTCGCGGCAATTGGGCCGGGAATCGGTCTTTGCGCGCGCCGAATTCTACGGCCTTACCGGCCTGTCGGACATGACCTTCATCGGTGCGCAGACGACGGCGGACCTGAAGGAACAGAAGGTCGTCCAGGCCGGGCACACCATGGGGCTGGGCAGCCGCGGCGCCACCTTGTCGGTTAGCGGCGTCTACGCCTGGTCTCGGCCCGATATCGGGACGCTCGATCTGCGGTCGCAGTCGGTGATCGGCAATGTCGAGCTTGCGGCGCCGCTGTTCCGCAGCGTGCAGGATCGGGTGGATCTGGCCGGCGGCTTCGAAGTCGCCGAGCAGCGGGTGCGCGTCTATGGCACCGGCGCCAGCGCGCCGCTCAACCGCGATCGCCTGCGCACGCTCTATGCGCGCCTCAGCGGCGGCACCCGCGGGCTGCGGATCGACGGGAGCCAGACATATGGCGTTTCTGGATCGGTCGAGGTCCGCAAGGGGCTCGATATCTTCGCCGCGACCCGCCCGCGCAGCGTGGTGGCGGGATATACGCCGTCGCGCTTCGAAGGGGATGCACAGGCCTGGGTCTTGCGCGGGGACATGGACGCTGAGGCTTCGCTTGTCCCGCTCGTGTCGCTCGCCGGTACGGTGCAGGCGCAATGGGCCGATCGCCCGCTGCTGAATTTCGACGAATATTCGATCGGCAACTTCACGATCGGCCGCGGATATGATCCGGGCGCCAATTCGGCCGACCGGGCGATCGGCCTGCGCGGCGAGCTGCGCCTGCATCCGCTGCGCAACGAACGGCGCATCGTCGATCTGTTCGGCTTCTACGACAGCGTCTGGATCTGGAATCTGGATACCGGCGCGATCGAGAACAACCGGCGGCTCGGTTCCTTCGGCGGCGGTGTGCGGCTGCAGATACCGCGCCTCCTCTCGCTGGAGACGAGCTACGCCCGGCCGCAGAACGCGGCCCTGCTCGTGCCGGGCGCCAAACGGGCGCCGGCGCGGCTTCTCCTTTCGCTCACCTTGCAGTTCCAGCCGCGCTGACGCGGACCGGGAGACGACCCATGGCATCCTCGCGTAAGCTCCTGTATCGCAAGTTGATCGTCTCCACGGCGCTGGCCGGCGGCTTGATCGTCGTAACCTCTGTCGCGCGAGCACAGACACTGCCCGATTCAACGCAGACGACGGTCACGCATGGCGGTGCGACTGGCGGGGCGACGGCAGGGTTCGATACCAGCGTCGCCAAGGAACTGACGGTCAACCTGCGCGACAATCGCACGGTGATCGACTGGAAGAGCGGATTCACGATCGATTCCGGTGGCACGGTCGCGTTTCACGACGATCGCGGCAGCGTGGCGGGGATCACCGACACGACCAAGAACATCGCGGTGCTCAACCGCGATCTGTCCGGCGTGAAGTCTGCAATCAACGGGACGTTGACGAGCGACTCCAACGTCGCCGTCTATCTGGTGAATACCAACGGTCTGATGTTCGGCGCCGGATCGGTGGTGAACACCGGCAGCTTCCTTGCCTCCACCCTCAATCTGGCGGACACGGATTTTCTCAGCTCCGCGCTGACGCTCAAGTTCAGCGGAACCAGCGGTGGGATCGAAATCGCGGACGGTGCCAAGTTCACCGCTTCCGGCACGAACGACGCTAGCGTTTCCGGCCATCGCCAGGGCGATCTCGTCTTCCTCGGCACGTCGATTGCGGCGACAGGGCCTGGCACGAGCTTCACCGCCAACGGTGATGCGGCGTTCATCGTGGCCGAGGACGTGACCGTCCCGGTTGGACCGGGCAGCCCATTGTCGTTCGAGATCGCCAAGGGGAGCAGCGTGCAGAACGCGCTCACGCTGGCGGGCACGATCGAGGGGCGCAACGTCACGATCGGGATGGCGACGCGCGGCGGGATCGCCAACACCTTGCTGTCGGTGCAGGGGACGGTGCGAGCGACCGGTGCGGCGGCAACCGACCGCGGCATCGTGCTGGTGGCCGGCGCATCCGCGGACGGGGTCACGCTCACGCCCGGCGCCGCGGGCGATATCGATACGGTGGGCCGTGTCGAGACGTCCACGCTCGACAGCGCTACCCACGTGACCGTGGCTGCGGTCACGAACGCGACGCTCGGGGCCGTGACCGCGACCGCGGGGGATATCGCGATCGATGTCGGCGGCAACCTGACGGCCACGTCGTTGCTTGCCGGGGGCAAGCTGACGCTCGGCGGCACGACGGCACCGGCGAACGTGACGGTAACCGGGGCGGCCTCGGCGGCGGATGCGGTGGAGATCACGGCGGGCGCGATCTCGCTGGGCTCGGTTTCGTCTACCGGCGCGAGCCTCGACCTGAATGCGACCGCGGGCGACCTCGCAGTAACCGGCGCCAGCGGGGCGGGGACCACTGCCACGCTGCTGGCGAGCGGCGGGATCAGCCTGGGCGATACGCTGACCGCCGGCGGTGCGGCGAACCTGACCGGCGCGGCGATCACCTTCACCAGCATCACCGGCGACAGCGCGGCGGTGAGCGGCAGCACGATCACCGGCACGTTGCTGCAGGGTACAACGAGCGTTAGCGCGACCGCGTCGAACGGCATGACGCTCACGACGGTGACCGCCGGCGGCGCTGCTGTGCTGACGACGACCGGCGGCACGCTCAACGCAACGAACGTCAGCGGTGCCACTGCGACGATCAGCGCGGCGGCGGATGCGACACTCGTCACGGTGACGACGACGGGCAACCTGGTCGCCGACAGCGCGGTCGCTTTCAACGCGACCACGCTGAACAGTGGCGGCGGCATCAGCATCGGCGCGACGACCGCTCCGACCAGCGTCAACATCACCAGCACCACCGGAGCGGGTGCGGTGGCGATGAACGCCAGCGAAATCAAGCTGGGCTCGGTGTCGTCTACCGGCGCAAGCCTCGACCTGAATGCGACCGCCGGCGACCTCGCAGTAACCGGCACCAGTGCGGCGAAGACCACTGCCACGCTGCTGGCGAGCGGCGGGATCAGCCTGAGCGATACGCTGACCGCCGGCGGTGCGGCGAGCCTGACCGGCGCGGCGATCACCTTCACCAGCATCACCGGCGACAGCGCGGCGGTGAGCGGCAGCACGATCACCGGCACGTCGCTGCAGGGTACGGCAAGCGTTAGCGCGACCGCGTCGAACGGCATGACGCTCACGACGGTGACCGCCGGCGGCGCTGCTGCGCTGACGACGACCGGTGGCAAGTTGCTGGCCACGACCGTCACGGGGGCCACTGCGACGATCAGCGCGGCGGCGGATGCGACACTCGGCACGGTGACGACGACGGGCAACCTGGTCGCCGACAGCGCGGTCGCTTTCAACGCGACCACGCTGAACAGTGGCGGCGGCATCAGCATCGGCGAGACGACCGCTCCGACCAGCGTCAACATCACCAGCGCTAATGGCGCGGATGCGGTGAAGATCACCGCGAAGGCGATCTCGCTGGGTTCGGTGGCGTCGACGGGTGCGGGCCTCGACCTGAATGCGACCGCGGGCGACCTGAAGGTAACCGGCGCCAGCGGGGCCGGGACCACTGCAACGCTGGTAGCCAGCGACGGAATCAGCCTGGGCGGTACGCTGACCGCCGGGGGTGCGGCGAACCTGACCGGCGCGGCGATCACCTTCACCAGCATCGCCGGCGACAGCGCGGCGGTGAGCGGCAGCACGATCACCGGCACGTCGCTGCAGGGTTCGACGGGCGTTAGCGCGGCCGCGTCGAACGGTATGACGATCTCTACCGTGGACGGCGGCAGCGGTGCGGCTGCGCTGACGACGACCGGCGGCACGCTCAACGCAACGAACGTCAGCGGCGCCACTGCAACGATCAGCGCGGCAGCGGCTGCCACGCTCGGCACGGTGACGACGACGGGCAACCTGGTCGCCGACAGTGCGGGCGCTTTCAACGCGACCACGCTGAACAGTGGCGGCGGCATCAGCATCGGCGCGACGACCGCTCCGACCAGCGTCAACATCACCAGCACCACCGGAGCGGG
>JAIYAA010000069.1 GCA_027489295.1 Sphingomonadales bacterium
CCGATGCCCATCAGCGTGTGGCGGATCGGCAGGAAATGCTCGCCGATGATCGACAGGCCGGATTCGGGCAGCAGGAAGTGGATGTCCGCCACGCGGCCGTGGAGCGAATTCTCGATCGGGATCATCGCGCGGTCGGCACGGCCCTCCTTCACCGCATCGATCGCGTCGTCGAACGAGAAGCAGGGCAGCGGCAGCGCATCGGGGAAGGCCTCGCGCACCGCGACGTGCGAATTCGCGCCCGGCGCGCCCTGGTACGCCACGGCCTGCGCGGGCGCCGCTTCGGCCTCGGCGAGCATGCGGGCGACGATCGGTCGGGCGGGGGCGGCGAAATTCTCCATGCGCGGCGGCGCTAGCCTCCGTAGAACTCCGCCGCAAGTCCGCTTGCCTTCCGACGCAGGCCCGCTCTAAAGATGAACCAAAGCACAGGTGGGAGCGGATGGATGCAGGATCGCTTCAATACGATCGCAGGTTGGGCGTTGTTTGGCGGCGTGGCCGCCCTCGGACTTTCGATCGCAAGCGCGAAGTACTTCCAATCCGAAAAGCCTGAGCATCCCGGCTATGTGGTCGAGGCGGCGGAAGAACCCGCCGGCGGTGCCGCCGCGGCCGAGCCGCTGGCGGTGCGCCTTGCCAAGGGCGACCTCGCCAAGGGCGAGAGCGGTTTCAAGCAGTGCGCGTCGTGCCACACGATCGCCCAGGGCGGCGCCAACGGCATCGGCCCGAACCTGTACGCAACGCTGGGCGAGGGCATCGCACAGGGCAAGGGCGGCTACGCTTTCTCGGACGCGCTGAAGGGCGTCGGCGGCAGCTGGGACCTCGACAAGATGGACGCCTGGCTCACCAACCCGCGCAAGTTCGCCGCCGGTACCAAGATGACCTTCGCCGGCATTTCGGACCCGCAGCTGCGTGCCGACGTGATCCTGTACCTCAACAAGCAGGGCTCGAACCTGCCGCTGCCGGCGGCGCCCGCCGCGGGCTCCGAGCCGGACAATGCCGGCGTGCAGAGCAACAGCGCGGCCGAAGGCGCCGACGTCTCGGTCAACGTCCAGCAGGCAACCCCGGGCGAGGGCACCCCCGCCAAGGATCCGCAGGCGGCGGTACAGGCCGAGAAGAAGAAATAGCATCCTCCCTTCCCGCGTGCGGGTAGGGGGGCTCACCCCTGCAGGTCGTACGCCTTCAGCAGGTCGTAGAGCGTCGGCCGGCTGATCCCGAGCAGCCGCGCTGCCGCTGAGACGTTGCCGTCGCTCCGCGCCAGCGCGTGGCGGATCGCCTGGCGGTCGGCCGCTTCGCGGACCGCGCGCAGGTTGATCGCCGCCGCGTCGCCGGGGGCGAGGTCGAGGTCCTCGGCATGGACCGTCTTGCCCTCGGCCATGATCACCGCGCGCTTGAGGCGGTTTTCCAGCTCGCGGACATTGCCCGGCCAGCCCCAGGCGTCGATCGCCGCCAGCGCATCGGGGGCGAAGCTCTTCGGGCCGGTGCGCATCTGCTCGGCATACCGAGCGAGGAAATGTCGGGCGAGCAGCCCGGCATCGCCCGGCCGCTCGGCGAGCGAGGGGATCCGCACCACGATCTCCGCCAGCCGATAGTAGAGATCCTCGCGGAACCGCCCCTCTGCCACCATCGCGTCGAGGTCGCGGTGGGTGGCGCAGACGATGCGGGTATCGACCGGGATGGGCTTGCGCCCGCCGATCCGCTCGATCACCCGCTCCTGCAGGAAACGCAGCAGCTTGACCTGCAGCGGCAGCGGGATGTCGCCGACCTCGTCTAGGAACAGCGTCCCGCCCTGGGCGAGCTCGATCTTGCCCTCGGTGGTCTTCACCGCGCCGGTGAAGGCGCCCTTCTCATGGCCGAACAGTTCGGATTCGAGCAGCGTTTCGGGAATCGCCGCGCAGTTGATCGCGACGAAGCTGCCTTTGCTGCGCGGGCTCGATTCGTGCAGCCCGCGGGCGAGCAATTCCTTGCCGGTGCCGCTGGCGCCGAGCAGCATCACCGACACGTCGGCGCCCGCTACGCGTTCGATCGTGCGGGTGACCTTCAGCATCTCCGGTGCGGCGGTGATCATGCCGCCCAGTACCGCCTTGGCCTCGGCGCGCTCGGCGAGGCGGCGATTCTCCGCCTCCAGCGCATGGACGTGGAAGGCGCGCGCGACGATCAGCCCCAGCGCGTCGATGTCGATCGGCTTCTGGTAGAAGTCCCAGGCCCCGAGCTCGATCGCCCGCCGCATCGATTCGCGCTCGAAATGGCCCGAGGCGACGATCACCTTGGTGGCGGGGGCCAGCCGCAGGATTGTCTCGAGCGTCGCAAAGCCTTCGCTGGTCCCGTCGGGATCGGGCGGCAGCCCGAGATCGAGGGTAACCACCGGCGGCTCCTCGGCGCGGAGCAGCGTGATCGCCTCCTCGCGGGTGGTGGCAGCCAGCACGCTATAGCCCTCATAGGCCCAGCGCAGCTGGCGCTGGAGGCCGGCATCGTCCTCGACGATCAGGAGCTTGGGCAGGTCCTCGCTCATGCCGCCACCTCGATCGCCGGCGCGGCGCGCAGCACGACCCGGAAGCGGGTGCCTTCGCCCTCGCGCGACAGCACCTCGATCCGGCCGCCCATGCTCTGTGCCAGCTGCTGCGCCTCGAAGGTGCCGAGCCCGAACCCGCCGGGCTTGGAGGAGGTGAAGGGCTTGAACAGCCGGTGGCGGACGAAACCGGGCGACATGCCGCAGCCCTGGTCGGTCACGTCGATCAGCGCGCTTTCCCGGTCGAGGGCGAGGGCGAGCGTTACCGGCGAATCGGCTGGGCTCGCTTCGATCGCATTCTGGACGAGATGGACGAGCAGCTGCTTGAGCGCGGCCGGCTCGGCCAGCGCGGTCGCGTCGACGACCCGGGCCAGTTGCACCTGCGCCGGCTGGCGGGCGACGAGGTGTTCGAGCAGCGGCACGAGCGGCGTCGGCCGGGGCGGCTCGCTGCGGCCGCGATGGTGCTGGCCCAGCCGGGCGAGCAGCGCGTTCAGCCGATCCGACGAATCACGCAGCGTCGCGATCATGTCGGCGCGGAAGGCGGGGTTGTCGGCGTGGCGCTCGGCGTTGCGGGCGGTGAGCGCGAGCTGGCTGACCAGGTTCTTGATGTCATGCAGCAGGAAGGCGAAGCGGCGGTTGAACTCGTCGAATCGCTGGGCGTCGGCCAGCGCTTCCTGCGCACGGGCTTCGGCGAGATAGCTCGCCACCTGTCGGCCCGCCGCCTTGAGCAGATCGAAATCCTCCCAGTCGAGCCGCCGCGCGAGGGCCGGCCGCGCCAGCAGGATCGCGCCGACCAGCGATCCGCGATGGAGCAACGGCACCACCACCCAGGCGCCGGGCGCATCGCGCATCCATGCCGGCGTCGAGTCGGCGTCGTCGCCCTCGGCCAGTCCCAGGCGGACGGCATCGATTTCGATGATCCGGCCGGTCGTCTCGAGATGGGCCGCCAGCACGGCGTCGGTGGCGGCAGGGAGGGCGGCACGGTCCCAATGCCAGCCGGCACCCGGCGCCAGACCGCCTTCCTCGGCCACCAGCAACAGCCCCGCCGGCGAGTCGGTGAGGTCGGCCAGCGCCCGCACGATGCGCTGGTCCAGCGGGGCGGCGCCCGGTGCGCCCAGCGTCTCGGTGAAGCGCATCCATTCGGCGCGGTAATCATAGCGATGGCGGAACAGGTGCTTGGCAAGCTTCACCTTCACCCAGCCGCGCAGCGTGCCGTTCGAAACGAGCGCAAGAATGGCAGCGGTGGCGCCGAACACGAAGGCGGTCTGGAGCAGCCGGGCATGGCCACCGCCCAGCGTCGCCAGCGCGCTGGTCGCGAGCGCGAGCAGCACGAAATAGGCGCCGACCGCGACCAGGGTCAGCGATTGATAGGCGACGGTGCGCGACATCCGCACCCGCCAGTCGCCGCGCCGCTGCAGCCCGAGGCCCATGGCGGCGGCGACACAGACCAGCGCGGCGCCGTGGGCGACGAGCAGCAGGCCGTCGAGCGGGACGCCGAGATAGGCGAGGGTGCGTACGGCGAACTCGCCCAGCCACAGCCCGCCCAGCGCCGCGACGGTCCAGCGGAGGCCCGCACCGCCGGTCTGCGCGAGCGCGGCGTACAGCGCCTGCACCATCACCAGCGTCCCCACCGCCACCAGCATGTGCAGCAGCAGCGCGACCGAGCCTGCGCGGTCCGCAAGGTCTCCGGGGGCTGCGGCGATCCCGTCCAGCACCAATGCCGCCAGCGTGACCAGCGCGATGACGCCGTAGACGGTGCCGAGCGCGAGCGGCGGTCGTGGTTCGCCAACCCGCCGGTGGAGCAGCAGCAGGAAGGCCAGCCAGCCGAGCGTGCAGAGCGACTCGGCGCCGTGGGTCACGATCTCGTCCGCGCCGATACCGGCGGTGGCGAGCGCGGCCAGCGCGGTGAGCCCCAGCGCGCCCGCCAGCGCACGGCGCGGCAGCGCATCGCCGCGGGTGCGCAGCGCGGCCAGCGGCAGCAGCGCGAACAGCAGGGCTGCCAGCGCGTGCAGCCACAGGGCCAGCACGGCGGCGAGCATCAGCGCGCTCCGCTGGGGAACAGGATGACGCGTGCGGTCTGGAGCAGGATCAGAAGGTCGAGGAAGGGCGAGTAGTTCTTGGCATAGAACAGGTCATATTCCAGCTTCTGGCGCGAATCGTCGATCGAGGCGCCGTAGGGGTAGTTGATCTGCGCCCAGCCGGTGATCCCCGGCTTCACCATGTGCCGCTCGGCATAATAAGGCAGCTTCTGTTCGAGGTCCTCGACGAACTGCGGCCGTTCGGGGCGGGGGCCGACGAAGCTCATCTCGCCCTTCAGCACGCTCCAGCATTGCGGCAGCTCGTCGACCCGGATCTTGCGGATGACCCGGCCGATCCGGGTGATGCGCGGATCGTCCTTCTCGGCCCACACCGCTTCGCCCGGCGCTTCGGCATCCTGGCGCATCGAGCGCAGCTTGAGGACGTGGAAGGGCTGGCCGTACAGCCCGACGCGCACCTGGCGGTACAGTGCCGGGCCGCGGCTCTCCAACCGGATCAGCACGGCGGTGATCAGTACCAGCGGCATCGCGACCACCAGCAGGATCAGGCTGGCGGCGATGTCGAACAGCCGCTTGAACAGGCCCGACATCATCCGGCCGGACGAGAAACCGTCGGAGAAGATCAGCCAGCTGGGGTTGACGCTGTCCAGGTCGACGCGCCCGGTCTCGCGCTCGAGGAAGGTCGAGATCTCGTTGACATGGACTCCGGTGGTCTTGATCCGCAGCAGGTCCTTCAGCGGCAGCGCGTTGCGGCGCTCTTCCAGCGCCAGCACCACTTCGCTGGCGTTGAGCAACACGACATGATCGGCGAGATTGTAGATCGCGTCACGGGCGATCGCCTCCGGGATCACCCGGTTTGCCTCACTCATCGCGACATAGCCGACCACCGCGAAGTTGGCGCCCGGCGTCTTGGACAGCAGCTTCAGCCGTGCCGCGCGCGGACCCGCACCGAGCACGACGATGCGGCGCTTGAACGCCTGGCTGCCCAGCGTCTTGCCGAGCAGGATCCGCATCAGCAGCAACAGCAGCAGCGCGGCGGCCGCGGCATAGAGGAGATTGGAGCGCCAGAAGCCGATCGGCGGCAGGAAGAAATACAGAACGCTGAGGCCCAGCACCCCCAGCGCGATCGAGACGATCAGCCGCACCAGCGCATGCCGCAGCGATTGGAGTGCTTCCGCGCCGTAGACGCCGAGCGCGACCATCGCGGTTTCGATCACCAGCGTGAAGCTCGCCAGCTGGGGCAGACGATCGGCGATCGGGCCGGTATCGAAGGCGATCTGATGCGCGCGGACTTGCCAGCCGATCTCCCCCGCGGCGACGAGCAGGATCACGTCCAACAGGCCGAGCAGCAGCACGGTGTTGGGAACATAATGCTTGAACAGGCGGATCATGGCTCGGAGGGGATAGCGCACAAGGGTAAACGAAACGGCCAAACTCCGGGCGGCGCATCAAATTCGCATCGTGTCGCAACCGTTTTGTCCTAGTCTTGTTTCACATACAGCGACCGCCCAGCTACTCTCCAGCACCGAACCAGGGAGCCCTTTCCGCATGCCGGATTCGAAGCCGATCACGCCTGTCATTCTTTCAGGCGGCTCGGGCACGCGCCTCTGGCCGATGTCGCGGCCTGAGCGACCCAAGCAACTGCTCTCACTGACTGCCGAAGAAACCATGCTTCAGCTGACGGCGCGGCGCGCTTCGGGGGATCGTTTCACCCCACCGATCGTCGTCGCCAATGCCTTTCATGCCGACCTTGTCGAGGAACAGCTCGCCGAGGTCGATCTCGCGGTGCGCGCGCTGATTCTCGAACCGATCGGCCGCAACACGGCGCCCGCGATCGCGCTCGCCGCCATGGTCGCGGGCGGCGGCAGCGAGCCGATTTTGGTGATGCCGTCGGACCACGTGATTTCCGATGTGGAGGCCTTCCATGCCGCCATCGATCGCGCCTTGCCGCTCGTCAACGATGGCTGGCTGGTCACCTTTGGCATCACCCCCGATTCTCCCGAGACCGGCTATGGCTGGATCAAGATCGGTGAGGAGGCGCTTGCACCCGGTGTTCACCGTGTCGAGCGCTTCGTCGAGAAGCCGCCGCGCGATCGGGC
>JAIYAA010000049.1 GCA_027489295.1 Sphingomonadales bacterium
CACGGCGCGACGCTGTACGGACTGATCCAGGAGCATGGCACCGATCCGCACGACTATCTGGACTATGTCCACGACGTCGACATGCGCGTGCTGGAAGCGAACGAGGCGCTGGTCGAGGCGCTCGCCCGGCTGCCGGGGCGCAAGCTGATCTTCACCAATGGCGACGCGCCCTATGCGCGGAAGGTGCTCGACAAGCTGGGCCTGGGCGACACCTTCGAGGCGATCCACGACATCCACGCCACCAACTATCGCCCCAAGCCCGAGCCCTCGGCATATCGGGGCCTGTGCGACGCCTATGGCCTGGACCCGCGCGAATCGCTGTTCGTCGAGGACATGGCGCGCAACCTGGGGCCGGCCAAGGCGATCGGCATGACCACCGTCTGGATCGACAATGGCTCCGAACAGGCGCCCGACGCCGACCGCAGCTTCATCGACTACACCATCACCGATCTCGGAGCCTGGCTCCACAGCATCTTGGAGAGCTGACATGACCGATCTCGCCGCGACGATCGACTCCGCCTGGGAAGACCGCGCGACCCTGAGCTTCGCCACCGAAGGCGCGGTGCGCGAAGCCGTTGCCGAAGCGTTGAACCTGCTCGATCGCGGCGCAGCCCGCGTGGCGGAGCCGGTCGACGGCGGCTGGCAGGTCAACCAGTGGCTCAAGAAGGCGGTGCTGCTCAGCTTCCGGCTCAACGACAATGTAGTCGTCCCCGGTCCCGAAGGGACCGCCTGGTTCGACAAGGTGCCGTCGAAGTTCACCGGCTGGGATGAAGCCGCATTCCGCACCGCCGGCTTTCGCGCGGTGCCGGGCAGCATCGTCCGCCACGGCGCACATATCGCCAAGGGCGCGGTGCTGATGCCCAGCTTCGTCAACATCGGCGCCTATGTCGGTGAGGGCACCATGGTCGATACCTGGACCACGGTGGGCAGCTGCGCGCAGATCGGCAAGAACGTGCACCTCTCTGGCGGCGTCGGCATCGGCGGCGTGCTGGAGCCGCTGCAGGCGGACCCGGTGATCATCGGCGACGGCGCCTTCATCGGCGCGCGGTCAGAAGTGGCCGAGGGCGCGCGCGTCGGCGAGGGCGCGGTGCTGTCGATGGGCGTCTACCTGGGCGCCTCGACCAAGATCGTCGATCGCGCCACCGGCCAGGTCTATCGCGGCGAAGTGCCGCCCTATGCGGTGGTGGTGCCCGGCACGCTGCCCGCCGAGGACGGCAAGCCGGGCCTCTACTGCGCGGTGATCGTCAAGACGGTCGACGCGCAGACCCGCAGCAAGACCGGCATCAACGAGTTGCTGCGCGACTGATTGTAACAGGGGCCGTTACACATCGCGGCGGGATTGCGGAATGCCGACACGGTTTCGCCCCAATCCCGCCGCGTCGCCCGCGATGTATAGCCCTCGCTTCGGCGGCGCTCGATTCCCCGGCTTCGCCTTGTCCTGAGTGTCCTGCGCGCCATGCTGTCCTCCACCTCCGCCTCGCCCGTGCGCCGGCTGCGCGTCTCGCTGCGCGGGCGCACGGCCGCGGTTCTGCTGGCGCTCGCGATCGAACTTCTGATCGCGCTGCTGCTGCTGTGGATGGCGCCGCATGTCGAGCCGAAGCAAAAGCCGAAGACGGTAGTGTTCGGCATCGAAGCGTCGGAAGGCGACAAGGCCCCGGCCGAAAAGGACGCCGCCAAGGCACCGGAAAAGGCCCGCAGGCGCGCCGGCGAGAAGGCGGCGGCCGAGCAGCCGACACCGCCCACCGCCGCGCTCCCGCCGCCCCCGGTGACCCCGCCGGTATCGAGCGGCCCGCCCAGCTTCATCGTGATGAGCCGGCGGGACTATGCGGCGTCGGACATCGCAAAGGCGCCTGCCGCCCAGTCCGGTGATCAGGGCAATACGCAGACGGCGGAGGCAGGCGGCGGCAGCGGCGCCGACGATACACCCCGCGCCGGCAGCGGCCCGCATGGCGAGACGCTCTATGCGGCCGACTGGTATCGCCGCCCGACCAACGCCCAGCTCTCCCCCTATCTGCCCCAGCGGGCACTAGGCCGCGAAGGCTGGGGCGAGGTCGCCTGCCGCACGATCGAGCGCTACCAGGTGGTCGATTGCCAGGAGCTGGGGGAATATCCGCGTGGTTCGGGCTATGCGGGCGCGGTCCGCCAGGCGGCGTTCCAGTTCCGGGTAAAGGCGCCGCGGGTCAACAGCCGCCTGATGATCGGCAGCTGGGTGCGTATCCGCATCACCTATTCGCAGCGCGCCGGTGGGGACGCCGACTAGGAGCAGACGCAGCCCGACGCTTTTCCACCGCCTCGGACGCGTTGCAATCAGCATCGTCGCGCCAGCATTGCCCTCGGCGAGGACGCTTGCGCATGCAACCAATCCTCTGTACGGCACAACACAGACAATCGTATGGGTTTTGTACGGACATCGCAGGCGCGATACCCGGTGCGGGGACAGCCGGCACGGTCGATGCCGGCATAGCGGGTCAGGTGGTAACGATGATTTGGGTTCCGATCCTGTTGGGCACGTTCAAACTCGCCGTTTTCGGCACCGGCATGTTCTTCGCCATCAAGTGGCATTATGATCAGGGCAAGAAGAAGAAGGCGGAGGACGCGCGGGCGCGCGCCGAGCACAGCCCCGACGCATCCGAATAACGCCGTACCGGCAGGGCGCCACCGACGGCCCTAGTCTGCAGTCGGGTCCTCCGCGGCCAGGCGCTCCAGCCACGCCTGCGCCTGTTTGGGCTCGCCCACCGCCGAGGGACCGACCGGTCCGCGCGCGGCGAGGAATTGCTGCTGGAGCGCGAAGAGCGGCAAGCCCAGCCGCGCGCGGGCGTCGTCGATCTCCTCGCCCAGCTCGGCCAGATGCTCCAGCGTCGGCCGGATCGCGGCACGTGCGTGGCGATCCTGCTGGTGATCGAACAGGCCCCATTTGCCCGCCGCGGTGCGCTCCAGCGCCGCGATCAGCGCGGCGCGATACTCCGCTTC
>JAIYAA010000384.1 GCA_027489295.1 Sphingomonadales bacterium
ACATCCCCGTAGATCACGAGGAATGGTGCATCGAGCAGATGCCTGACGAGACGGAAACACCCCGCCGTTCCAAGGGCTTCCTCTTCGACGATATGCTCGATGGCTGCACCGAACGCCGACCCGTCCCCGAAATGCTCCAGCAGCGCTCCAGCACCGTGCCCTTCAAGAAAAACATAGTCCGTAAACCCCTGGCTGACGCCGAGGCGGACGAGCCGCTCGATCAGGGGCACGCCGTCGATCGGGACCATCGGCTTGGGGAGATCGCCCAAGCCGAGCCGCGTGCCCCGACCGCCGCACAGGACGACGATCTTCATCGATAGCTCGCCCAGATCGCGCGCGCTGCATCCCGAACGGCGTCGTCCGAAGACCTGCTCGCACGCCAGCCCAGCGCGTTGATCTTGGCGACGTCATAGGCGAATTTGGGTACATCGCCCACCCACCCCCGGTCGCCCCCGGAGAATGCGACGGCGGAATCGAGACCACCTTCCTCAAGAACGATCCGCGCGATGTCGGCGACCGTCGTCGTGCTATCGACGCCAACATTGTAGATGTTGAAGCGGTCGCTGCTGTTTTTCCAGACATAGAGGATCGCATCGACGAGATCGCCGACGTAGAGATATGGCTTCTGCTGTGTTCCATCGCCCAGCACACGCAAGACCGAAGGGTCCTGTCGCAGCCGCGTGATGAAGTCGTAGATCGCGCCATGCGTCGCGCGCGGACCGACAACATTCGGGAAGCGCGTGATCCACGCCTGCATCCCGTAGTTTTCGGCGTAAGACGAAATGAACGCCTCCGACGCCAACTTCGCTGCACCATAATGCGAGATCGGTGCGAGCGGCCCCGCGCTCTCGCCCACAGACCCTTCAATCTGACCATAGATCGCTGAGGTAGAGGAGAAGACGATCTTCCCAATCCCGGCGGCACGCATCGCGTCAAGAACCCGCACCGTCGTCATCAAGGTCCGGTCAAGGTCGACGGCCGGGGTTGCATGGGAGCGGGCGATATCAGAATTTGCCGCAAGGTGAAAAACGCAATCGAATGCGCCGCCGACCACCAGGTCCCGGAACGCCGGAGCCAGAATATCCAGCTCGACAAATTCGAAACGCGATTCGCCCCGGAGATGCTGAATGTTCTCCGTCGTGCCAAGCGACAGATCATCCACGCCAACGACGACGTGCCCGTCGTCCAGCAGAGCATCGCATAAATGGCTACCGATGAAGCCGGCAGCACCTGTAACCAAAATTTTCACAATTCACCCCGGCTGATTGCAGTATCTTTTAACAACGAATCAGGACTTTGCCTTGTCGCGCTGGATGGCGATGAACTGGGCGATGACATGCATGACGGCCTGGTGCACGTCTTCCACGATGCCATAGTTGGCGACGTCGACGTGGATCGAGATGTCGCTCGTGCTCGCGAGCGCGCCGCCCGAAAAGCCGCTGAGCCCGACGACCGTTACGCCCTGCGCCTTCGCGAACTCGACAGCCTGCACGATGTTCGGGCTATTCCCGGAAGACGAAATCGCGATCAGCACGTCGCCAGACTCGCAGAAAAAGTCCACCTGTGTGGTAAAGACCTTTTCGAAACCGTAATCGTTGGCGATTGCGGAATACAGCGCCACGTTGGACGACAAGGAGTGGGTCTTGATCGCGCGGTGGCCCTCGGCGTTCGTGCCTTTCGTCCAGTCGCAGCACAGATGGTCGGCAATCGCGGCCGAACCACCGTTACCAATGACGTAGATCCGGTTGCCCCGATCCGTCGCCCCGAGAATTGCCGAACGAGCAGCATCGACTGCATCGCTGTCAAGAGAGAGCAAGGCGCTACGCAGCGATTCAGCGTAATCGGCAATATAGGTCTTGATGGACGAGCTATCGAAGAGCGCGTTGCGATGACGAGGGTCCAGGTTCAATGTAAAACTCCCTTAAACTCAATCTATATGTATCAGCGTAGAGGACGGCCTTCGTCCAAACCATGATGAATATAGTGGCGAAGCGGGTCATGGCCCTCAGCCAAAACATCTGGATTCGCATTCAAATATGCGTCTGCGTCAAAAAGTCCGCGCGATACAAGACGCTTGAACATCTTCTTCTTCCGATAGCTGGCCGGCAGTAGATGCGCCCACCACGGCAGTGGTTGTGCCAGAACCTTTCCGACTTCCTGCAGCCAGTTCGCGCGATCGGCTTCCACATCGTGCCGGCTTTCAGTCTGCTCCAACTGAACCTCCACGATCCGCCGCATCCGGTCGCTTTCGGAAATCCTGAGCCGTGCCACTTCCAACTCGCGCTCCAGCACAGCAACATCGTCGCGCGAAGTTACCATCACCGACTCTACGGGCCTCGAAGGGTGCAACCGCATCGCTTCCAGCTCGCGCGCCAGATGCATATTTTCGGCGCGCAGGCGCTCGATTTCCCGCTCTTCCGCGCCGCTCTGATCGGTGCCGCCGACGAGCACATCCCATTTGAGTGCCGACCGTAGTGCTGACAGGTCCGGTGCGCGGTCGGAATGCCCCCCGGCACCCGCAGGCGAAGACACCGAAAGCACTGCAACCGGAGGAGGCGCTTGCGTCGCGCGCTCCAGTTCGTCCGCCAACCGCGCATTCTCGGCGCGCAAAGACTGCACCTCCTCCTCGACGAGGCTGAGCGCTTGGTCGGCGGTGCCAACGGAGACATCCCATTTCAGCGCGGAGTGCAACACCGCCAACATGTCCTCAGTGATCGACGCACCGCTGGCCACTTCCTCCGCCGCTGCTTCGGCGGGTGCCACTCGCTCCTCCTCCAGGTTCGCAAGCTTCCGTGCTGTGATAGCGTGCTGGCGCTTTTCCTTCTCGAGTAGGGCCTCCAGCGTAGCGAGCCTCATCTCGTTCGAGTGCCGCAACCTGGCGAGGTCGAACACCCATCCCTCCGACGCCGCCAGCTGTTGCTTGAGGGACTCGACCATTACATTTGCATCTGCCAGTGCCCCCGCTTGTTCGGAGACAGCAACGCGCAGTGCGTCGGACGCCGCAAGCGTCTGTGCAATTTCCTCTTGCCGCTGTCGTAGTTCGCTTTCCGAGAGCGACAGGCGGCCTCTCGCCTCAACCAGCTCTCCGTCGCGCCCCGACAGTGCTGCTCGCAGCGCCTCCAGCTCCTCCGCGGCCCTGGCGACCTCGGCCTCCCGATGACCCGCTAGCGCCATTGATTCGTGCAGTTGTCCGCGGACGTCTGCGATTTCGCCCTCCAGCTCAGCGAGACGGGCGTTCGCATCTATCGCTACACGCTCGAAGTCTGCCGTGCGAATCGCCTCGGACGCGAGTTGCGAACGCACCTCGTCGCGCTCAGCTTGCACTTGCTGCAAGGTCGCCGTCTGGGCGGCCAATTCCGAGATGACGGCGTCCCGCGCGGTCAATTGCTCCCGCAGCAAGTCGACAGCGCCCTTCGTGTGCTCGACAATCTCCCACCCCTCGAACCATTCCGGGAGGCTGGGATCAACCGTCAGCAGCGCGTTTTGCAGGCGGTCCACCTTATCGGCGAAATACTGCGCTGCCGCCGCGCGTTCGCGCAATGCCTCGACCTCCGCGGCGAGACGCTCGTTCTCCCCGGTGTTTACCGCGACCTGCCCGGCGGCGGCATTCGCACCTTGCCCAGCGTGTGCACGCGCCGCGAAAACAAGGGACCCCAGCGCCTGGGAAGCCGCATTCAGACTAGCGCGCACCTTGTCGAGATCCGCTCGCTCCCCCTCATTCTCACCTTCGACGGACCAACGATCCAACACGGGGAAGACAACCTTCGTCCATGAAGCTTCCCACGGGTTCGCCACGACATCCTGAAGGTCGGAGACATGATGTCGATGGGACGAGGAGAGAAAAGCGCGGATTTCATCGGCCGCCAGCGTCGACCGTCGAGGCCATTCGAAACCGAAATGTGTCGATATCTTCCCGACCGTGACTTCTGGACTGGCCAGCAGCCGATCATAGGACACGAAGATGCGAGCACGATCGCGGGTCGCCAATTCCGCATCCAGTGTGTAACGCATCCACAAAAGCTTGGCATAGTCCATGCGGATGCCGTCGCGGCTTTCCAGCGATCGCGCGACATCAATCGGATTCCGCACCGGAATGATGATACTCGTTGCGATCTCCAGATGATCAAGCACCGCCAGCCAGAACGTGGCCAGCCGGGCCATGCGTGGATCCTTGAGAACAAAGAAGTTAGAAGCTGGAAACTCGGCAGACAGGAGTTCGGCGGCCGCTTCGATCTCACCCCGGAATGCCGGCGCCTCATGCCAATTGGGGTCGAATGCCTGCCAATCGACCCAGCCCGATCCCAAGCGCGTTAAAATCGTGTCATTATAATCGGCTATCGCTTGGGATTCCCAATGGCCCAAATCATTGCCAGGCCCCTGTGGCATCAGGGTACGAGGCAAGTCACAGCCAAGAATATTCATCGTGCGCGAAATTGCACTTGTGCCCGAACGATGCATTCCCAAGACTAAAACTGCGTTTTTCTTTCCAGGGTTCTGCATCAAAGCCTCGGCTGTTCATTAATTATCAGTATTAATCAAAATCAATATAGCGATTATCGTAGTCACACGTTGATTAACGGCATGTATTGCATGCCTACGCCCATGAAGTTGCCATGGAACAGAGCATAACCAGTGCAAGATTGCGTGATGCCGCGAAACACTGCGGACTCGCATTGGATGGGCGAGACAATCGTAGTGGCATCACCCGTTTCGCTTTTATGGCACGCGACAACTCAGCCCCCACGGCAAGACACTCGTTCTACCCCTACCCCCGTTGTTAGAGGGGGCGCGTCCCATTTGGCCAGCAGCGACAGCGGCCGATGACTTTTCGCGTTGCGTCATAGCTGCGCGGACCGGCCTCGACAACCATTCGGATGTCCGCATTTTGTCGTGCGCGGAATTTGCGCTTGGCCTATGTGTCAATAGATGCAGTCCATCGTTTCCCCATCGGAAGCCCAGCAACCTACGCCGCGCTGGCTCAGCCTCGCAATGTTCGCCGCTCTGGTGAAGAAGGACCCCGGCGCAGCGCTCAAGGTTGCGCGCTGGCGGCTCGTCGGAAAACGACTCCGCGCCTCGCATTACCTGCGGCAAAACTTGCAAGGCTCGCCCCACGCCTATTTTTTCTGGCGCTTCCTACAACCCTGCCCGGAGCCAACGAGCATTGCGATCGCCGACGCGGCGAGCAGCACTCACGATCCTGACGACATCGCCTTTCGCATCCGCCCGTGGCTGGGCTCCGCAACCCTATGCGCGGTGCAGAAGTTCGGAGAGACCTGGTACGCGATCGTGGCCGCACGCGGGGCAACGATTCATACGCATGCTGTCGAGGCCTTTCGGCGCGCTGCGATCAAGCGAGCGACGCCCGCCATTTTCTACGCAGATCAGGACGAGCGGGACATACGTGGACACCGCTCAAATCCATGGTTCAAGCCAAACTGGGACGAAGCGCTGTTTCTCGCGCAGGATTATGTATCGACCATATGCGCATTGCCGGTCGACGCCATTCTGCAATCTCCGCAACATTCTACCGATGATCCGGACGAAGCCGTTTATGCCATGATCGCGCACCTCGCGCTGGATCAACGCCACCTCCCCGTGCAGCACGTGGCGACCATTGGCGCCAGCGTCCCCCCGGGAACCTGGCAAAGCACCCGCGCTGGGCGTATTGATGTGGTTCGCCATTTCGTCCGCCCCGGCGAGCCCGATAGTATTGCAGCAGGGCCTTATGGGACGATCCGGATCTGCCCCAATGCGCCGCATCCAGAACCTGAAGTATCGGTGGTTATCCCAACCCGTGATCGGGTAGACCTGCTGAAGCCGTGCATCGACGGCGTACTGCATAAAACTTTCTATACCAATCTGAAGGTAGTCGTCGTGGACAACGGCAGCAGCGACCCTGCCACACTGCGGTACTTCGAGGACATATCACGTCACCCAAAGGTCGAGATTCTCCCGCTCCCTGGGAGATACAATTACGCGGCGCTCAATAACGAAGCCGTACGCCGTTCGACGGCAGAGTTGATCTGCTTCCTGAACAACGACATTGAGATCCTGGGTCCGGATTGGCTGGGCACGATGATCGCGCATGCAACGCGCGAGGACATCGGCGCCGTCGGAGCACGGCTGGTATATCCGGACTTCACGATTCAGCACGCAGGGGTCGTGATCGGCCTAGGGGGCGCGGCGGGGCACGCCCACCGCGGGGACGATCTGGATGGCCCCGGATACTTCGCACAAGCCCATATCACTCGAACGGCCACCGCGGTGACCGCCGCGTGCATGGTCGTGGAACGAGCGAAGTTCGATCGGGTCGGCGGCTTTGACGCGGAGCGCCTGGCGATAGCCTATAACGATGTGGACCTATGCCTCAAATTGCGCGCGATCGGACTGCGTAACATTTATGAGCCTGGGGCAACCCTGATCCATCATGAGAGCAAGTCCCGCGGCAGCGATTTCTCCGAAGAGAACCTCCAACGCTATAGGGCAGAGCTCGCAACCTTCCAGGAACGATGGCAAAGCCAGACGTTTCGGGACCCCACACACCACCCCGCACTGGATCGGGCGAGCGAGAACTTCAGGCTCAGCCTCATGAATCTACGCCGATGAGAATGCCGAGACGATCTTCTGAAGACGTGTCTTGCGTTTCGGGGGCCGGACCGGCTCTCCCAGATAGCTGCTCTCCTTCAGGCTGCCGTCGATGACGGAACGCATTTCGCGCAACTGCAAGCGTCCCACGATCTCATCCGAGAAGGCGGGTGTGTAGTAGACGCAAGAGTCGAAGTAATAGTGCGTCACCTGCGACCAGCGAGTGCGCCGCGGATCCATCTGGGGCATCCCACCGTGCAGCAAATTGGCGCACCAGATCAGTGCCTCTCCCTTTCGGGGAAGGAAGGTCGCTTCCTCGATACCGTAAGCGGATCGAAGCGCATCCCAGGCAGGGCCATACGGGTCCTGCGCGGATTGCAACGCCGCACCCTGACCCCGCCTGCCGATAAGCGCGTTAGTCATGATTGGCCAGCGGTGGGATCCCGGTATGTAGAAAAGGGGCCCGGCATCCGGGTGAACATCCTCCATCGCCAGCCAGACTCCGCACATGAAGCGCTCCGGGAGGCTCGAAAAATGGACCGAGTCCGAATGTGCCGCCTGCTGCGTCCCAACCGGGAAATTCAACGTCTGAAATGGAAAAGCCGGCCTGCCATATAGTTTTCCAAGCAAGTCCAGAACTTGCTCATTGGCAGCAATGGCTCTGACGTCGTCATCGAAGGTCCACGCATCCTGAATTCGGCGCTCGGTATTCGTTTTGTCACTTTCTTCATCGGCGAAATCGATATCGAAATGTGACGACAAGCGCATCTTCACCCGCTCGATACGGGAGTCGATCTCGGAGTCGGGGAAGGTCATGGTGGCGAATCCGTTCTCGAACAGACTCGTTGCAATGCGCTCTTCTTCTGCGGTCAACGCCATCGCCGCTTTTTGTTGGGGAAAGAGCGGAGACTCGATCGACGGAATTCCCGGAAACGGGTTCTGCATGCTCAATTCCCCTTTTTGACCGACGCCGCGACGTCAGCGGAAGCAATCCTGATTGGGCTTCGACGAGCCGGCCGTCGCGCGAGAGCGTGCCGCACCCTGTCCAGACAAAGTCCAGCGCAGCGACGTAATCCGCCATGCCTGTAGACAAGCTCCGCGAGGATCAGCCAGAAGTCGTGCCACACGGGGCCTTTATGGTCGAGACTGGTATAGACTGCCCAGAACCGATCGGCGCCCAGTGCCTGCGGCATGTTGAAGACGCCATGAAATCCAAACGCTTCGTCCAACGCGCCTGCACGTTCGACGGAAAAAGCATCGGCTATCGTGGCCGGTGCGATGCGGATGCCCATCGATTCAAGCCAAGGGCGGTTTACACGCCCTATCGCTGTGTCTTCCGGGTGCAGTCGAAGGAAGCCATCGTCCGCGCATAGTGCAATAAGCTTTTTGCTGCGCAGCGAAAACCCGCCATTTCCGACGTCGTGCCCATCCGCGAATTGAGGCCACCGTGCGCCGATATAGTCGTACGCCAGGAAAGCATCCTGCCATTTCGACACGTCCAGAATATAGGCGTCCCACTGCACGATCAGCGCGTGGGACGTCGCGACATGCTCCCCGAGATGTGCCAATAGAAACTCTGAATAGGCCCGCGCGGATCCAATCGGGTCGATGCGTCGGACCTCGATACCCGCCCCGGCTTCGCAACGATCGGTATCCGTAAGCAGAATGCAGGCGCCGAAGTCTACTTGCGCCATGCATGCGCGCATGGCCACCACGGTCGCATCGACATTGACCGACGTCACGGCGCAGAGCGTGACCTGCGGAAGCGACAAACGTCCGTTCGAAAAGGCGGCACTCGTCACAGCCGGATGACAAACTGTTCACTGAACGGGCTCAGTTCGACATGGTGATAGGGGTCCGTCACCCGATCGGTGCCCCAGCGCCGCTTCAGCGCTTCCAATTCTCCCGCAAGGCGTGCCGCCCCCACCGGATCGCGATCAAAGCCGCGCGAGACGGATTCATGGTGGATTAGCGTTGCACGCGGTTCATACAGGCTCCGCCAGCCTCGCGCGTTTAGCCGCATGCAGAGATCGACATCGTTGAACGCGACCGGAAAACGTACCTCATCCAACCCCCCGACAGCCAGAAACCGGTCGCGTTGCACGACCAGACAAGCCGCGGTCACCGCCGAAACGAACTGCGGAAGGCGGTGACGGTCGAAATACCCTGTTTCTTCAGGCTGAAGAAAGCGATGGGCGTGCGCGGCCCCTCCCCCCACACCGATCACTACACCCGCATGCTGTATCCTGCCGTCTGGGTAAAGCAGACGAGCGCCTGCCGCGCCGACATCGCCGCGAATTGCCTGGCTGGCGAGGGTCGCGAGCCAGTCCCGGCTGATCATCTCCACATCGTTGTTAAGCAGACAAAGCAACGTTCCGCGGGCGACATTCACAGCCTCGTTGTTGAGCCTAGAATAGTTGAATGGCCCTGGCATGCGCAAGACCGTGTTGCTTGCGCCGTCCAACCCGTCGAGCAGCGCAAGGGTTTCCGGATCGTCGCTGCCATTGTCGACGATGATCGTTTCAACAGCCGGATAATCTGTCGTGGAGAGCCCCCCGAGACATACTCGCAGCAGGTCTGCGCGGTTCCGGGTCGGAATCACGACCGAAACCGGCGGTAGCGCGTCCCGGCAGACCTTAATCTGCGTTGGATACACCGGTTGGGGCCTTATCTGGCGATGGTGCAGTATCCTGGGGACATGAACCGGCTCCTGCGCCGCCGCCGCCTCCCTCAGCAGGACGGTCTGCCAGTCCGGCCGTTCCATCAGGGACGCGACGTCGCCGCCCCGAACCCGCACGATACAGGCGCCGGACACATAATCCTGAAATCGAAATAGTTCCGGATTCCACTCCGGCTTGAAATATGGATTATCGCGTTTGTCGGCGACGATGAGATCGTCGTCCGCATAAATGAGCGTGGCCGCACGAGTGGATATTGCCGACCGGTAGGCGGCGCCTGCACCGACCGCGACGAGATCGCCAGCGGCTAGGGGCATCAGCCACAGCGACGCATTCGGATCCGCGTTGGACAACTGGGCGGCCAACGCTTCTCCCTCCCCGGGCAAACCGTGAAAGCCATGCGCGGGGATACCCTCGCGCGCGAGCGCCTCCATTGTTTTTCGCGGATCGCCGATCGCACGAAAATCGACCAAGGCGATGATATTACCCTCGGCTCTATCAGCACGGTCGGGCAGTTGCTCGCGCAGCAGCCAAAGCTTGTATGCATTGGGGGCCGCGCCGAGCAATGGCGCGAAGCGGCTGCGAGCGCGCAGCCTTTTGCGACGAACCCACGCCCACACCGCTTCGCGGTAGGACCGGGGACGATGCCGCAGCGCGTGGTAATGTACGGATGCAGTTAGCCAAACACGATCCCGAAGTCGTTTGAGATCCATGACAAAGGGCAACCCGCGCATGGCGAGGTGCGATAGAGGATCACATCGGAGGTGCAAGCGCCATCGAACCTCGATCCATCACGCGGGTCAAATTTGTTGGAGACGCAACCCGTATGTGGCCCGCTATATCCTCTCAAGAAGCTTGCTGACTTGCACCTGAGCGCATTCAGACTCTCGCGTGAAGGCCGCTGAGCGCAGCCGAGCCCCCCAGGGGGGAACCTCGCGCATCACGCTTTCAAATCCCCCTTCGTTCGCCCTGCCCCCTGGCCCGCGGCCATATCCGCAGCCGTCGTCGGATCGCTCGCAGGGTCCGACATGGTTCGTGCCGCCAACTGGCTGAGCGCCGCCGTGTCGGCGGATCCCAGCGACACCGTCGGCATGCCGTCGCCGCCGTCCACCGGCAACACCTGTTGCAGGTCGTCCACGCGCTCCCATTCCGGTCCGTCGTTCCACGGCCCGCGCATGTCCCCCTCGCCTTGGGAGGCATTGACGTACATGCTCGCATATTCCGGCGCGCCCGGCAGCTTGCCCGGCGGGAAATTGTCCTCGATCGC
>JAIYAA010000187.1 GCA_027489295.1 Sphingomonadales bacterium
ACCGGGTTCTTCGGCTCGTAATGGCGCGCCCAGGGAAAGCTCATCCAGGTCTCTCCTCACCCAACAACGACGACCGTGTCGGACGTGAAATTATATTTTGGTACTTCGAGATTCTTCGGCGCCGGTCCCTGCCGGATACGACCGGCGGTATCGTAGGCCGAGCCGTGGCACGGGCAGAAATAGCCGCCGAAGGGCCCGCGGCTCTCGCCCTCGCCCGCGCCCAGCGGCACGCAGCCGAGGTGGGTGCACACGCCCAGCGTGATCAGCCAGTTCTTGTGGCCTTCCTTGGTGCGCTGGTCGAGCGACTGCGGATCGCGCAGGCTGGAGACCGGCACCGCATCGGCCTGGGCGATCTCCGCCGGTGTCAGGTTGCGCACGAACAGCGGCTGCTTGCGGAAGCTGGCCTTGATCGCCTGGCCGGGTTCGATCGCCGCGAGATTCACCTCGGTGGTCGACTGCGCGAGCACGTCGGCCGAGGGGTTCATCGAGTTGACGAGCGGCAGCACCACCACGCCGGCACCTACCGCCGCGACGGCGGGGGCAGCGTAGAGGAGGTAATCACGACGACGGGGATTCTCGAGAATTTCGCCGCCAGGGCCTACGGTCTGTTCGGGAGTAACGCCTTCTTCAAACGTTGCCATGCTCTAGCCCTTGCACTTCGGAACACTTCCGCGAGGGAACCGCGGAGAGAGGAACGCGGACGAAACGAAGCCCAGTGCCCGCCGGGTTCCCGGTGGCTGATACAAGTTTGATAGACGGCACGATGCAGCTTTGCCAACAGGGTTTTTCATATTCTCATCTCCAAGGCCTTAATGTTGCACTGCAAAATGACTTCCCCCTCCACAATTCGGATCGCGTTGTTCCAGCCTGAAATTGCAGGGAATGTCGGCACCATCTTGCGGCTGGCGGCCTGTATGGGCGTGGCGGTGGACCTGATCGAACCTATGGGTTTTCCCTGGGGCGATCGCGCCCGCAAGCGCGCCGCCATGGACTATGAACCCGAAACGATCCGCCACGCCGACTGGGACGCGTTCGCGGCGCGCGTACCGGGCCGGCTGGTGCTGTTCACCACCCGCGGCGGGATCCGACTGCCGGAAGCGCGGTTCGAGCCCGGCGATACGCTGCTGTTCGGCGCGGAGAGCAGCGGGGTGCCGGATTTTGTGCACGCGCGAGCGGATGCTGCAGTGCGGATACCGCTGCGCGCCGAACTGCGCTCCTTGAACCTCGCGGTCGCAACGGGCATCGGGCTCGCCGAGGCGCTACGCCAGACAGAGGGATTCCCGCAGTGATCACGCTCGACGAACAGCAGCAGCGCGCCCGCACCTGGTTCGAGGGGTTGCGCGATTCGATCTGCGCCGAATTCGAGGCGATCGAGCGCGAGGCGGGCTCCGATGCATCGTTCGACTATCTCGCCTGGGACCGCACCGATGCGAGCGGCCAGCCCGGCGGCGGCGGCGTGCGCGGGGTGATGAAGGGCCGCGTGTTCGAGAAGGTGGGGGTCAACGTCTCCACCGTCGGCGGCGCGTTCGAAGGCGACTTTGCCAAGACCATCCACGGCGCGGGCGAGGATCCCAGCTTCTTCGCCACCGGCATCAGCCTCGTCGCGCACATGGCCAACCCGCATGTGCCGGCGGTGCATATGAACACGCGCTTCCTCACCACCACCAAGCGCTGGTTCGGCGGCGGCGCCGATCTCAACCCGCCGCTGCCCTATGCCGAGGATACCGCCGACTTCCACGCGCGGCTGCAGTCGGCGTGCGACGCGCACGACCCCAGCTATTATCCGCGCTTCAAGAAGTGGGCGGACGACTATTTCTACATCCCGCATCGGCAGGTGCATCGCGGCGTCGGCGGCATCTTCTACGATCACCTGGAGGGCGACTGGGAGGCGGATTTCGCCTTCACCCAGGATGTCGGCCGCGCCTTCCTCGACGTCTACCCGAAGCTCGTGCGGCGGCGGATGGAGCAGCCGTTCGACGCCGCCGATCGCCAGCGCCAGCTCGAATGGCGCGGCCGCTATGCCGAGTTCAACCTGATCTACGATCGCGGCACGCTGTTCGGGCTGAAGACCGGCGGCAATGTCGACGCGATCCTGATGAGCCTGCCCCCCATGGCCGCCTGGAGCTGAGGCCATGGGCCTGTTGCCGGTCGCGGGCGACCAGATCGCCACCATCGTCACCGCGCTCGAGATGCGCGAGCGGCCCCGCCCCCGGCCAATCCCGCCCGCGCCCTTTCAGCTGGTCCACTGGCCGGCGCCGGCGACCGAGAAATACCGCACGCTGTTCGCCCGCGTGGGCGGGCCGTGGCTGTGGTTTTCGCGGCTGGTGATGGACGAGGCGCGGCTGCGGGCGATCCTCGACGATCCGCAGGTACGGGTCCACGCGGTGGTCGACCGGGCGGGTGTCGAGGTCGGCATGCTCGAACTCGATTTCCGCACGGCGGCGACCTGCGAGCTTTCCTATGTCGGGCTGGTGCCCGAACTGGCCGGCAAGGGCCATGGCAACTGGCTGATGGCGCAGGCCCTCGCCCTTGCCTGGCGAAAGGACGTGCAGCGGGCATGGGTCCACACCTGCACGCTCGACCACCCGGCCGCGCTCGGCTTCTATCGCCGCCACGGCTTCGTGCCCTATCAGCGGACGATCGAGACCTTTCCCGATCCCCGCATCCTGGGCGTGTTACCGGCCGAGGCCGCGCCTCACATCCCCTGCCTGGGCTCGGTCGCGCGATAGGCGGCTACGCGCAGCAGGAGCAGCCCCGTCCAGATCAGCGCGCCGACCAGCGACAGCACCAGATAGCCGAGCAGCTCGGGCACGATTCCGCCACCCGCGGCACCCGCGATCAGGCCGGTGACGATGCTGGAAACACCGATCGCGACGATGCCGAGCACGAACACCATCGCCGCCACCAGCAGAAGCAGCAGCCAGGTGACGCCGCCGCTGCGCACCCAGCCCTGCCGAAACGCCTCGATCAGCCCCGCCTCGGGCCGCGCGGCATAGGCGGGCGCCGCCAGCCAGGTCCGGGCGAACACGAACAGCCCGGGGACGAGGAACAGCGACAGGCCCAGCTGCACGGCAAGGCTCACCACCAGCTCGAGTATCAGGAACGGGAACAGCCGCCGCAGGGCGAGCGCGAGCACCTGCCCCAGCGTTCGCCCGCCCCCCTGGAGATAGAGGCAGAGTAGCGCGAACAGGCCATAGTCGAAACCGAAATAGGCGACCGCCAGCGGCACGAGGTTCGCCTGGACGAACTGATCGTAGAAGCTGCGCAGCGCCGCCTGGTCGGAGAGGTCCTGCAG
Organism: Sphingomonadales bacterium; assembly: GCA_027489295.1. The sequence goes on from JAIYAA010000187.1 coordinate 3,296, forward strand.
TTGCGACACGTGCGGCGCCATCAGCAGCACCACGCCCAGCAGCGGCACGAGGAAGAAGACGCCGGCCACCGGCAGCACGAGCGATCGCTCGCGCAGCCACAGCGCCTTCGCGTCGGCAATCAGATCGGCGAGGCGCAAGGTCATGCCGCAGCCGCCGATTCGGCGGACAGCGCCGCGTAGAGCTTGGCCTGGAAGGCGGCGAGCAGCAGCATCACCACCGCCTGCACGCCGGCGGTGACGATCGCGGTGAGCACGAAGCCGGTCGTCAGCCCCTCGCCCGCGCCGAACAGCAGCGTGAAGACGCTGCCGAACACGGTGCGCGCCGCGAGCTGCGCCACGCCGGCGATCACCACGAACAGCAGCAGCGTGCCGAAGATGCGCCAGCCATGGCGCCGCGTCAGCACCCAGGAGCGGCGGATCGCACCGAGCGACACCGGTTCGCGCAGCACCACTGGGCTCACCAGGACCAGCCGCGTGAACAGGAACAGCCCCACCGGAATCAGCACCAGCACGTAGAGGGCGACCATGCTCGACGTCTGCGGATCGACGACGACATTGCCGGCCCGCGACGCAGCGATCGCCAGCACGTCATAGCCCTTCGCCGCGAGGATCCCCACCAGCGGGGCGACGAGCAGCACCGCCACCAGCCCGAGCACGATAGAGACGAGCAGCGCAGGTCCCATCCGCTGCGTCGCGAGCCGCGCGGCCGGCGCGAGGCCCGGCGCACCGGTCGCCAGCGCCATCACCGCCAGCGAACCCCAGAGCGACACCACCGACAGCAGCAGAATCACCCCGGTGAGCGCCAGGCGCGCAACCGGCGGGACCACGGGCGCGACCGCCCCCAGGCAGCTGCTCGCAGCATTCGGAAGGACGAACGCCGCCAGCACGATCGGCGCCAGCGTGCCGGCCCGTTCACCGGCAAATTCCGCGGCGCGTTCCCATACGGTTCCCAGTTTCGCCATATGGCCATGTCCTTGAGAGAGGGGATCGGGGTGTTAGCCGCGCCCCCTTCCCTTGCCAATGCTTGCCTTGGGCGCCGGAAGGGCGCAATCGGCGGCGATCATGCACGAAACCATCGAATGGCGGGTCGAGCCCCGGCCGATCGACTATGCCGAAGCGCACGCCGCCATGGAGGCGCGCGCCGCCGCGGTGACCGCCCGCACGGCGCAGGAATTGATCTGGCTGCTCGAGCATCCGCCCGTCTACACCGCCGGGACGAGCGCCGATCCAGCCGAAATGCTCGATCCGCGCTTCCCGGTCCACCGCACCGGGCGTGGCGGCCGCTACACCTATCACGGCCCCGGCCAGCGGATCGGATATGTCGTGCTCGACCTGCGCGAGCGCCGGCGCGACGTGCGCAACTATGTCCACGCGATCGAGGGCTGGGTGATCGCCGCGCTGGGAGAATGCGACATCGAGGCGTTCCGCGCGCCCGGCCGGATCGGCATCTGGACGCTGGACCAGGGGGTCGAGGCCAAGATCGGCGCGATCGGCGTGCGAATCCGGCAATGGGTGACGCTGCACGGCTTCGCGATCAACCTCGATCCCGATCTGAACCACTTCACCGGCATCGTCCCCTGCGGAATCGCCGAATTTCCGGTCACCAGCGCTGCCAAACTGGGCAAGCCAATTGCGCCGGATCGTTTCAACGCCGCCCTACAGGCCACATTTTTGCCATTTTTGGACGCTCTGGCTGGCGCGGGATAAATTCGAGTCTTGAGGGTGTCCCCCGAACCGTCTAATGTCCAGCACGGTTTGGGTATTAACGGCGTACAAGCGTCGTCCAAATCCATTATCTAGGGAGCTATTACATGCGTGCAGTCCTTTCGAAGATCGTTGCTGGCTCGATGATCGCCGGTGCGGCCCTCCTGGCCTCGGCTTGCAGCAGCAACACCGAAACCAACGTCAACAATACCACCGAAGTCGTTGCTCCGGAAAACACCACCGACGCTTCGGTGACCAACGTTGACGTTGCTGCGCCGGCCGACAACGCCGTCGTCGACAACGGCACGATGAACGCTTCGAACGCGATGTAATCATCGCGCTTCGGCGTGTTAGGAAAGGGCCGTCCGGGCGACCGGGCGGCCCTTTTCGTTTCGGATCCGTCCCCTGCGGCGGTCCGTCGCATATCGCACGGCCGCAAAAAAAGGGGCTTGGGCCGCGAATCGAAAGGCCCTAACGAGCATAGCTCATAGCGTAATCAAGAGGACGGGATGCTCGCTCGGCGTATCACTTTGGGCATGGTGGCCCTCGCGGCCATGTGCGTTTCGGCACCGGCTTCGGCCCAGTTCTTCTTCAAATCGGTGGACCTTTCGGGCCCGCCCGTAACCGGCAATGAACCCGGAATCATCGGCCCGGGCCTGCCCGGGGCAAGCCCGCTTGAACTACGCGCGGCACTGCTGTGGAATCTGCGCGCGGCATTGAACGTTGCTGCGCTGCAATGTCAGTTCGAGCCGACGCTGCTCACGCTGGACCATTACAATGCCCTGCTCGAAGACCACGAAGTCGAGCTCAAAAATTCTTACGATACGCTTGAGAAATATTTCACTAAAATCGCCAAGACGAAAAAGGCCGGCCAGACCGAGCTCGACCGCTTCGGCACGCGTGTCTATTCCAGCTTCTCCACTGTCTCTGGCCAGCTGTCTTTCTGCCAGACCGCTGCCTCAATCGGCCAGGATGCGGTGTTCGCGCCGCGGGGCAAGCTGGGCGACGTTGCCGTTGCAAGGATGGGCGAGCTGCGCTCGAGCCTGAAGGCGTGGGGCGAGCAATATTTCCGCACCCGCCGCGTCACGTTCGTCTGGCCGGTGCTTCGCCCGCTGCCGCCCTTCGCCAACGACAAGTGCTGGCGCAAGGACGAATATGATAGCCGCAAGTGCGGGGCGCTCACCCAGTGAGCAGAACAGGGGTGGCGGCGACGCCACCCCTTTTTCATGTGGGTCAGCGCAGGCCCAGCATCTTGTGGGTCTGTAGCGTCAGCCGCCAGCGCGGCCGCTCCATCGCCAGCGCGATCGCGGCGCGGATATTGGCCTCGGCCTTGGCGCTGTCCATCGGCTGGATCAGGAAATGGCTGAAGTCCCAGCCTTCAATCGCCGCGAGGTCGGTGCCGGGCTGCGGCCAGACCAGCTTGAGCTCGTCGCCGCGCTGCTGAACGACCGCGCTCCCCGCCTTGGGGCTGATGCACACCCAGTCGATGCCGGGATGCACCGGCAGCGTACCGTTGCTCTCGATCGCGATGCGAAAGCCGCGGGCGTGGAGTTCGCCGACCAGCGCATCGTCGACCTGGAGCATCGGCTCTCCGCCGGTGAGCACCACGAAGCGCGCCTCCTGCCCGGGTCCCCAATGCCCTTCCACCGCATCGAGCAGCGCGCCTGCATTGTCGAACCGGCCGCCGCCCAGCCCGTCCATCCCGACGAAATCGGTATCGCAGAAGCGGCACACGGCGGTCGCGCGGTCTTCCTCGCGCCCCGACCAGAGGTTGCACCCGGCGAAGCGGACGAACACCGCCCGCGCACCGGCATTCACGCCCTCCCCCTGCAGGGTGAGGAACATTTCCTTGACGGCGTAGCTCATGGCTGGGTGGCGTAGCGGGTCGGGTCGGGCAGCCCCGCTTCCTCGAACCCGCGCGACCGCAGCCGGCAGCTGTCGCACAGCCCGCAGTGCAACCCCTCAGGTGTCGGATCGTAGCAGGACCAGCTCATGCCGGCGTCGAGCCCCAGCCGCGCCGCCTCGCGGACGATATCAGCCTTGGTCATGTTCTGGAGCGGCGCCTGGATGCGGAAGGGCTCGCCCTCCACGCCGGCCTTGGTCGCCAGTTCGGCCAGCTTCTCGAACCCGGCGATGAATTCCGGGCGACAATCGGGATAGCCCGAATAATCGAGCGCATTGACGCCGATATACAGGTCGCGCGCGCCCGCCGCCTCGGCCCAGCCGAGCGCGAGGCTGAGAAAGATGGTGTTGCGCGCCGGGACATAGGTGACCGGAATGTCGCTGCCGACGCCGGTCTTCGGCACGTCGATATCGTCGGTGAGCGCCGATCCGCCGAACGCGCGCAGGTCCAGCGGCAGGACGACGTGGCGCTCGGCGCCGAGCATGGCGGCGATCTTCGCGGCCGCATCCAGCTCCACCTTGTGGCGCTGGTTATAGTCGATCGAGAGCGCCAGCAGGCGGTGGCCGTCCTCGCGGGCACGCGCGGCGGATACCATCGAATCGAGTCCGCCCGAAACCAGGGCGATGGCGATGCTTTGAGTCATCCGGGCCATCTAGGGACTTTCGCCGGCAAAAAAATGGCCGCCCCCGAAGGGACGGCCGGATAAGGATAGAAATGGGAAAACCAAACCAGGGAGAGACACCTCCCTGGCACCCCTTCCTTCTACCCGCGATCCGTTAACGAATGGTAACCAAGCG
>JAIYAA010000390.1 GCA_027489295.1 Sphingomonadales bacterium
TCGATCCTGTTCCTCGCCCTGCTCGGCGCGCTGGGCGCGATCACCGGCGGGGCCAGGCCGCTCAAGCCGGTGGTGCGGGTGGTGTTCTGGGGCGCGCTGGCGATGGCGCTGACCGCGGGCATCGGGCGGCTTGTGGGGACGAGTGTTTGAAACCGTAACTCTGAACCTTCTGATGATAATTCAAAAGTTGCAGGTCAGGCAGAAACCTTCGAAAATAACATCACCCTTGCAATCTTCTTCAGGGCAATTCTCACGCTCCACGGCGATCATGTTTTCACAAACTACACACCGGAGCATGTTTTCACCTTTTTTCTTGGATGCCAATTGAGCTAAATGGGGCCAACTCTCCTGATAATCCTTATCACATTCTGAATAACACAACGGACACAAATAGGATCTTCTTTTTTTATCAAAACCAAGAAGTTCCAGAGCCTCAGCAGGCTGCAACTGATTTATAGCAGCTTCAATTTTGTCCAATATATCATTTCTGACAAAATCAACAGTCCCGAGCGCCACCATTTTTCCAGAAGATTCAATTTCAATCAACCTTCTTGGCCATGACATCTCATTAAACAGAAATTTCACAGCACGAAGAATTGTAGCGATGACTACCGACGGCGGAAACCCACTTGGGCTATGAGAATGTATGATCTTGTTTCGGTCGGTTCGAACCTTGTCCCAGAATACTCGAAAACCCTCTCCTAGAGGGGACGCCACCAAACAATTGTGAACCTTCATCAAATCAGCGGCGTCGATAGTCCGAAACTCAGCGAAAGAAACGTCGTCCTTAGCCGCCCTACCCGGCCAATCACCAGGATTTCCGATCAGAATATATGGCGAGATAGAGGCTATTCTTCCCTTTAGAGCCAACTCCATTCCTTGCTGAATAAGACCGTAAGCGTTATTCAAGGCAGGCTTGGATAGCTCCCAATACTGAGCAGCCATTTCTTCATCGATGCCACCATACGATATGGCCTCTCTATACTCTCGATCGTTCTCCATCGCGATGCCCCACGCGAGGTGAATTTGATTGAGGCCTGCTCGATAGAAGTCATCAGCGGTAGGAACATCAACTATCATAACTGTAACGTATGCGTTTTTTGGGGCAGCGCAAAGAATTTGATTGCAGATACGCTAAATCAAAGTGGGACAATCAGCCAAACCAGAAATCCCTCAATACCCCTCCGGCGCCAGATCGCTGAACTTCGTAAACTGCCGGTCGAACCGCATATGCACCGAGCCCGTAGCGCCATGGCGCTGCTTGGCGATGATCACCGTCGCCTTGTTCGCCACTTCCAGTTGCTTGGCCTGCCATTCCTCATAGGCCATGCGCTCCTCGGCGGTCTCGGTGCCGTCGGGCACCTTCGTCGGCGCCTTGAAGTCGTGATAATATTCGTCGCGATACACGAACAGCACGATATCGGCGTCCTGCTCGATCGAGCCGGATTCGCGAAGGTCGGACAGCTGCGGGCGCTTGTCCTCGCGGCTTTCCACCGCGCGGCTCAGCTGGGAGAGCGCCAGCACCGGCACGTGCAGTTCCTTGGCCAGCGTCTTGAGGCCGCGCGAAATCTCCGAGATTTCCTGCACGCGCCCGTCGCCCGAGGCCTTGGCCGAACCGGTGAGCAGCTGGAGATAGTCGACGATCACCATGCCGATCTTGTGCTGGCGCTTGAGCCGCCGCGCGCGGGTGCGAAGCGCCGCGATGGTGAGGCCCGGCGTGTCGTCGATATAGAGCGGCAGCCGCTCCAGATCGCCCGCAGCGCGCGCGAACTTCTGGAACTCGGCATTGCTCAGCTGGCCGGTACGCAGCTTTTCCGAGACGACTTCGGCCTGCTCGGACAGGATACGCATCGCCAGCTGGTCGGCCGACATTTCGAGGCTGAAGAACGCCACCGGCGCGCCGATCGACTTGTCCTCGGCGATCCCTGCGTCGAGATCGTCCATGTAGCGCTTGGCGGCGTTGAACGCGATGTTGGTGGCGAGCGAGGTCTTGCCCATGCCGGGGCGCCCGGCGAGGATCAGCAGGTCCGATCGGTTGAAACCGCCGGTCGAGGCATTGAGGTCGCTGAGGCCCGTGGTGATGCCCGAGATGCCGCCGCCCGAGTTCATCGCCTTCTCGGCCTGCTTCACCGCCAGCGTCGCGGCGCGGGTGAACGACTTCACGCCCGCATCGGTGTCGCCCTGCTCGGCGACCTGGTAGAGCTTGAGTTCGGCCTGCTCGATCTGCTTGGAGGGATTGATGTCCTGGCTGGTGTCGAGCGCGCCCTCCACCATGCCGCGGCCGACATCGACCAGCGCGCGGAGCTGGGCGAGATCGTAGATCTGGTCGGCGAAGGAGCGCGCGCCGATCAGGCTGGCCGGGTTGCCGGTCAGCTGGGCGAGATAGGCCGGGCCGCCCAGCTCCTTCATCGCCGTGTCGGCGGCGAACAGCGGGCGCAGCGTCACCGGCGTGGCGAGGCGGTTGTCGCCCACCAGCACCGTGATCTGCTCATAGATGCGGCCGTGCAGCGGTTCGAAGAAATGTTCGGGTCGCAGCTTCTGGAGGACGTCTTCCGCGACTCGGTTGTCGATCATCATCGCGCCGAGAAGTGCTGCTTCCGCCTCGACATTCTGGGGGAGGCTGAGGCCCTCTTGGGGCTCCTGGGTGGGGAAAGGGATCGGCTGTGCCATCCCTCCCTCATCGGCCAATGTGAAAGCCTCGGCAACCGCATGGGTTGTGGAAAACGGGGAATGCTTCCAAAGCTGCGCCCTATGGCCGATCCGCGGATCATCGACGTGACCCTCGACGAGCGCACCATCCTGTGGCGCTCGGCCGATATCGAGCAGGAACGGCGGATCGCGATCTACGATCTGCTCGAGGACAATCACTTCGCCCCCCAGCGCGAACACGCCGATGGCTATGCCGGTCCGTACAAGCTGCAGCTGAGCGTGGAGGAAGGGCGGCTGGCGCTGGCGATTCGCCGCGCCGACGATACGCCGCTGGAGACGATCGTGCTGGGACTCGCCCGCTTCCGCCGGCCGATCCGCGACTATTTCGCGATCTGCGACAGCTATTACCAGGCAATCCGCAACGCCACGCCGGCGCAGATCGAGACGGTCGACATGGCGCGGCGGGGCATCCACAACGACAGCGCCGAGCTGCTCCGCACCGCGCTCGACGGCAAGATCGACGTCGATTTCGATACCGCGCGGCGGCTGTTCACGCTGATCTGCGTGCTCCACATCAAGGGATGAGTTTCATGACCACCGACACCAGCGCGCTGATCGCAGCCGCCCGCACCGCCGCGCGCCACGCGCACGCGCCCTATTCCAACTTCGGCGTCGGCGCCGCGGTGCTGCTGACCGACGGGACGGTGGTGACGGGCGCCAATTTCGAGAATGCGAGCTACGGCCTGTCGCTTTGCGCGGAGACGGTGGCGCTGGCGACAGTGTCCGCGCAGGGCCGGCTGCGCGACGTGGCGGAGATCGCGGTGATCGGCGGGCCGATCGGCGCGGACGGCGTGCCCACCGGCACTGCGCCGGTCAGCCCCTGCGGCCGCTGCCGCCAGGTGATCAACGAGGCAGCCCAGCTCGGCAAGCGCGACCTGCCCGTCCATTGCGGCGCGGCCGAGGGCGACGCGGTGGCAAGCTACCGCCTGTCCGAGCTGCTGCCGCACGCGTTCGGGCCGGGCGATCTGGGGATCAGCTGAACCCTCCCCTCCCCGTCATCCCGGCGAAAGCCGGGATCCATTCACCACTCGATTTCGGCAAGAGCCACAACGGCGGCCCCAATGGATTCCGGCTTTCGCCGAAATGACGACGCTGGTGAGAGCATACGGACCCCCAGCCTTGACGCCGCGGCCCCTCCCCCGCACTACCCGCGCCCATGTCCATTCTTTCCGATCGCTGGATTCGCGAGCAGGCGCTCAACCACAAGATGATCGAGCCGTTCGTCGAGAGCCAGCGGCGCGAGGGCTGCATCAGCTACGGCCTTTCCTCCTATGGCTATGACGCGCGGGTGGCGGACGAGTTCAAGATCTTCACCAATGTCGACAGCGCGGTGGTGGATCCGAAGAATTTCGACGCGAACAGCTTCGTCGACCGCAAGACCGATGTCTGCGTGATCCCGCCGAACAGCTTCGCGCTCGCCCGCACGGTGGAGTATTTCCGCGTGCCGCGCGACACGCTGGTGATCTGCCTCGGCAAGTCTACCTATGCGCGCTGCGGGATCATCGTGAACGTGACGCCGCTCGAGCCCGAATGGGAGGGCCATGTGACGCTGGAGTTTTCCAACACCACGCCGCTCCCGGCCAAGATCTACGCCAATGAAGGCGCGTGCCAGTTCCTGTTCCTCAAAGGCGAGCAGCCCTGCGAGACGAGCTATGCCGACCGCGCGGGCAAATATATGGGCCAGCGCGGGGTCACCCTGCCGCGGCTCTGACATCCTGCCCCACCGGGGGCAGGACCTGCAGGAAGAAAGGGCGGCACCTTCGCGCCGCCCTGCGCCCCTTACGCCTTTTGCAGGTGGCGGCGGCCCAGCAGCTCGGCGATCTGCACCGCGTTGAGCGCGGCACCCTTGCGGAGGTTGTCCGACACGCACCACAGCGACAGGCCGTTCTCGACGGTGGAATCCTCGCGAACGCGGCTGACATAGGTGGCATATTCGCCGACGCACTCGATCGGAGTAACGTAGCCGCCATTCTCGCGCTTATCGACCAGCATGATGCCCGGCGCCTCGCGCAGGATGTTCTGCGCTTCCTCGGCCGAGATCTCGTTCTCGAACTCGATGTTGATCGCTTCCGAGTGACCGACGAACACCGGCACGCGCACGCAGGTCGCGGTGACCTTGACCTTGGGATCGAGGATCTTCTTGGTCTCGGCGACCATCTTGAACTCTTCCTTGGTCGAGCCGTCGTCGAGGAAGCTGTCGATGTGCGGGATCACGTTGAAGGCGATCTGCTTGGTGAACTTGGACGGCTCGACCTGGTCGCCGACGAAGATCGCGCGGCTCTGGTTGAACAGCTCGTCCATGCCCGCCTTGCCCGCGCCCGAGACCGACTGGTAGGTCGCGACCACCACGCGCTTGATCTTGGCGGCATCGTGCAGCGGCTTGAGCGCCACCACCATCTGCGCGGTCGAGCAGTTCGGGTTGGCGATGATGTTGCGCGCCTTGTAGCCGTCGATGGCCTCCGGGTTCACTTCCGGCACGATCAGCGGCACGTCCGGGTCCATGCGGTAGAGCGAGGCATTGTCGATCACCGTGCAGCCGGCGGCGGCGAACTTCGGCGCATACTTCGCGCTGCCTTCGGAGCCGATCGCGAACAGCGCCATGTCCCAGCCGGTGGGATCGAAATGCTCGATGTTCTGGACCTTGTACTGCTTTCCGGTCTCGCCGAAATCGACCATGTCGCCGGTCGAGCGCGACGACGCCAGCACGGCGAGATCGTCGATCGGGAATTCCCGCTCGGCCAGGATGTTGAGCATTTCGCGACCGACATTGCCGGTGGCGCCTGCGACGACGACACGGTAGCCCATTTGTACCTCTTTCTTGCCCACGCCGGCAAAGGCGGCGCGAAGGCTCTTTAGTGGGGATGGAAGGTGGAATGCACCAGCATTCCGCTGCTTCGCTGCATAAAGCGCAGCTTTCGCGCCCGGATTACGGGCGCGGTGTAATTCGCGTGGATGTGGCGCGTTTTCGAAGCATCGGGAGGCGCGCTAGCAGAAACATGCTTGCGTAGCGAGCCCCTTTTTGCGCAACTTCATGCCGCCGCCAGCGTACCCGCCGGCGCCACCGCCCGCGCATGGCGGAAGGGCTGCCACTGGACATAGGCCAGCGAGCGCCACGCCCATTCCATCGGCCCCATCGCAAACACCCGCAGCCACAGGTTCGCCAGCACGACCTGCCCCGCAAGCACCGCCAGCGCCACGCCGTAGAGCCCGCTCCAGCTGAGCTTGCCCCACAGCCCCGGCCCCCAGGGCGCGAACAGGATGTAGATCGCGATGAACTGCTGGAGGAAATAGAGCGAGAAGGCCGTGCGCCCCGCCGCCTTGAACGGCGACAGAATCGCCGCGCCGACCCCGCTGCGCACCACCAGGTTGATCAGCGCGACATGCCCCACCGACACCAGCATCCGCGCCGGCTCCTGGGTGAACCAGAAGCTGTGGAGGATCGGCACCGGCGACAGCGCCTCGTGCGCGCCGATGCCTCGCGCAATCATCCCGGGCACATAGCAGCAAAGCAGCAGGACCGCGTAGAAGCGCGTGCTCCGCCCGCCCTGCACCACCCGCCATTTCCACAGTGCGATGCCGACCAGCATCATGCAGAACGCCTCGGCGATTCCGAAGCCGAGCTGCGGCAGCATGAAATCGGTGTAGAAGCCGATATACATCGCGGCATAGGCCAGCCAGCTGCCGGCATGGCCCTTCTTCTCCATCGCCTGGATCTTCTTGCCCTCTTCCCCGCCCGTGGCGCGGCGTTCGAGCACGTCCTGCCAGGTCTTCCGCTGGGCCTGTTCGGCAGCCGTCAGCGGCTGGTGCGCGGCCACCTTCTTCTCGATCACGGGCACTGCAGCGAGCAAGGCTCCGCGCTCGATATAGATCGGCACGGCGGTGATCGCCATGAACAGCGCGAACAGCGATCCCAACGCGAGCAGCACCCGCGGCCCGAGCAGGCGGAACGGGAACAGGAACAGCGCAGCGAGCGCGTAGACGTGGAGGATGTCGCCGGTCCACAGGAAGACGAAGATGTCGAGCAGGCCGAAGCCGAGCAGCCACAGGTTGCGCCGCCAATAGAGGTCCGCCACCGCAACCGGGCCTTCCGGCCGCATTGCCCGCGACGCGAGCACCATCAGCCCGCAGCCGAAGAGGATCTCAAGCAGCCCGCGCTGCGTGCCCTCCAGGACAACCTGGACGAAGGCCCAGCTCCACTGGTCGAGCGGCGCCCAGCCGATCATCTTCGGTCGGCCGAACATCGCCAGCGCCGTCTGGCCTTCGAAGGGGATGTTCATGAAAAAGATGCCGAGGATGGCGAGTCCACGCAAGATATCGAGAATGTCGATCCGCGCCTTGCCCTGCACCGGTGCAAGTTGCGCTTCCGCCTCCAAAGCCATGGCTCGCCCCCGTCGTAAGACGAAGACGAGCCTATAGTTTGGTTAACAAGGAGTCGAGTCGGAAGAATCGAACGTTTAGAAGCTCGCCCACTCTTCCACTTCGGCGCTGGTCTGCCGGACCGTGCTGACGGTGGCAGCATGCGGGGCATTCGACGCCACCGGCAGCGCGTGCACCCGCGAGCGAACCGGCTTGCGGCCGCGGCTGCCGGCGTTGAAGCGCCCGGCCTGCTCGCTGAGCGCGGTAACTTCGGAGCTGAGGTTGCGCGCGGCGGCCGAGGTTTGCTCCACCATTGCCGCATTCTGCTGCGTGGTCTGATCGATGCTGTTCACCGCCGTCGCCACCTGCGTCACGGCCGAGGCCTGGACCTGGTTGTCCTTGGCCATCACTTCGAGGAGCGAATGCACTTCGTTGACGTCGCCCACGATCGCCCCCAGCGCGCTGTCCACACGGCGGACCATGTCGACGGCGGCGTTGATGTCGGTCTGCGTCGCGGTCAGCTGGTCACGGGCGCGGCCGGCTTCTTCTTCCGCGCGCATCGCCAGCGCCGAAACCAGGTCGGCGACGACGGCGAAGCCGCGGCCCGCCTCGCCGGCACGACCCGCCTCGACCGCGGCGTTCATCGCCAGAACGCGGGTCTGGAAGGCGATCTTGTCGAGGCCCTCGATGACGTTGTCGATGCCCTTGGCGCTTTCCGAAACACGGGTCATCGCCTGCATCGCCTCGTCCGCCACGCTGCGGCCGGAATCGACCACTTCGATGGCACCGGTGGCGCGCTCGACGGTCTTGGTCGAGGCAGCGGCCGTGGCCTTGATGCGCTGATCCATCTCGCTGACGGCAGCGGAGGTTTCCTCCAGGCTGGCGGCGGCACCTTCCGTGCGACGCGCCAGGTCCTCACTGGCCTGCGCGATTTCGGCCGAACCGGTAGAGATCGTCTCGGCGCTTTCGATGACCGCGGCGATCAGGTCGCGCAGAGCGGCGACGGCGGCGTTGAAGTTCTGCTTGAGGCCTTCATATTCCGGATCGAACTGCGCCTCGATCGTTGCGGTCAGGTCGCCACCGGCGAGCTTGCCGAGCCGCTCCTCCAGTGTTTCCACCACAAGTGCCTGTGCGGCATCGGATCGGCGCTTGGCCTCGGTCAGCTCTTCCTGGCGCAGCGCTGCTTCCTTGAAGACGAGCACCGACTTGGCCATGGTGCCCACTTCGTCGGCCCGGTCGGTACCCGGTACGTCGACATGGTGCTGCCCGCCGGCAAGCGCGCGCATCGTATCCTGCAGCTTGCCGAGCGGCCCAGCGATCTGCGAACGGGTAACGACGACCGAAAGGCCCAAGCTCGCCACGACGGCAGCGAGGGCAACGCCGAACAGGGTCAGCGCGGCCGTGGCGACGCTGGCGCTGAGATCAGCCGACTCCTTCTTCGCCAAGGCGACGCGATTGTCGTTATAGTCCCGGATCTTCTTCGTGAAGGCATCGGCCAGACCGTCGGCCTTGGCGAGCATCGCCTTGGCCTGTTCGTCATTGTTGGCCAGACCCTGCTGGAGCGCCGGCGCCACCACGCTCTGCACCTCGTCGAGGCCGGCGCGAAGGCCGGCGAGATCGCTGGCGGCTTCCTTTTCGGTCGCGGCCACTTCGCTCAGAAACTGACCAGCCTGCTTGTAGAATTCGAGCTCGTCCGCCGCGGACTGCTTCGCTTCTGACGAGTTACCGTCATAGACAAGTGTCTTGTAGGCCGCATACATCATGGAATTGCTCAGCCGATTTACACGGATGAGCTTGGCCGTGTCCGGCATCTGAACGTCGGTCAGCTGCGAATAATCTGCATCGATCGATCGCATGACACTGCCGCCATACCAGCCAACCCCCAACGTCACGATGCCAAGTGTTCCGAGCATCATTATGATTTTGAGCTGGATTTTCAGGTTCGCCAGGAATTTCACGGCCGATTCCTCCTAGGCACCCTGGAGGGCGCGCGGACATTTCATCTTCGCATTATAGAAGAGGGGCGCACCGCAATGTCGCGGTCCGCCCCTCGGTGTTCTACGTATAAGGTTGTCATCCCAGATCGTTACTTGGTCAACGCCCGATCAAGGAAGCCCAGGATCGTGTTCCACAGATGCTCGCTGATACCCGGCCCGCCCACCCGGTGCGTCTGGCCGGGATACAGCATCATTTCGAACGGCACCTTCTGCTGCTGCAGCGCCGAATACATCGCGGTGCCGTTTTCCAGCACGACATTGTCGTCGGACATGCCGTGGATCATCAGCAGCGGATCGGCGATCCTGGCCGCATCCCCGATCGTCGCGGCGCGCTGATAGGCTTCCGGCACCGTGCGCGGATCGCCCATGTAGCGCTCGGTATAATGGGTGTCGTAGAGTTCCCACTTGGTCACCGGCGCGCCGGAAATGCCGGCGACGAAGGTACCGGGCGCGGCCTCCAGCATCTTCAGCGTCATGTAGCCGCCATAGGACCAGCCATAGGTGGCGATGCGCTTCGGATCGACGAAGGGCAGCGTCTTGAGATACGTAGCGCCGGCAAGCTGATCCTGCACCTCCACGCTGCCCATCGCGTGCCAGATCGCGCTTTCGAACGCGACGCCGCGGTTGGCCGAGCCGCGATTGTCGATCTGGAACCAGATATAGCCGTGCTGCACCAGATATTGCTGGAGCGATCCGCCCCAGGCGCGGCTGACCGTCTGCGAATGCGGGCCGCCATAATGCTGGAAGAACACCGGGTAGCGCTTGCCGGGTTCCAGCTTCGGCGTGATCATCTCCCAGTGCAGTTCGGTGCCGTCCGGGCCCCGGATCGTGCCGAAGGTCCGCTCGCGGTGCGCCGCCAGATAGGCATTGTAGGGATGCTTGGCGTCGCTGACCGCGTTTTCCTGCACCCAGGCGATCCGCTTGCCGTCCGCATCCGCCAAATACACCTGTCGAGGCTGGTTCGGGTTCGAGCGGCTGACGATCGCGCGCGTGCCGCTCGCGTCCGTGCTGGCGCCGTTCCACCAGCCGCGCTCGGTCAGCCGGGTGATCGCGGCGGGCTTGCGATAGTCGATCCAGTAGAGGTGCCGCTCGAGCGGATCGTCCTTGTTTCCCTGGAAATACAGCCGGCCACGCTTCTGATCGACGCTGATGCCATCGGGCGCCACTTCCCATTGCCCCTTGGTCAGCTGGGTGAACTTGCCCGCCTGCCAGCGATAGAGATGGCCGTGACCGTCGCGCTCGGACCACCAGATCAGGCTGCCGTCGTCGAGCGGCTTGAGCCCGTAGCTGAGGTTGACCCAGCTCTTCGGTGCGGCCTTCTCGCTGAACAACACGCGCGCGGCGCCGGTGGCGGGATCGACCGCGAGCAGATCGAGCTGGGTCTGCTCGCGGTTCTGGCGCTGGACGTAGAGCGTCTTGCCATCGACCGACCAGTCGACGCGGGCGAGATAGATGTCGCGCTCCGCCCCGAGATCGACCTTCACGCGCTTCTGCCCGGTCGGATCGAGCACATAGAGCTCGACCAGGGCATTCGGCGTGCCCGCCTTGGGATAGCGCTGCTGGACGATGCTGGTGCCCTCGGCACCGATCGCGGCGCGGGTGACGATGCCCACGGGCGCCTCGTCGAACCGTTCGACCGCGACATAGGCGTCGTTCGGCGACCACCAATAGCCGTTGCTGCGCGCCATTTCCTCCTGCGCGACGAACTCCGCCTCGCCCCAATGCACCGTGCCGGCGCCATCGGGCGTGACGCGACTTGCCCTGCCGGTGGTCAGGTCCATCACCACCAGATTCTGCTCCTGCAGATAGCTGGCGAACTTGCCGGCGGGGCTCAGCGCGGCATTGAGCTTGGGGCCTGCCGCGGCCGGGAGCTTGTCGACCTCCCCGGTCAGCCGCGCGCGGAACAGTTCGCCGTCGAGCGGCACCAGGATCGAGCGGCCATCGGGCGCCCAATTATAGGTAACGATGCCCTTGGTACCGCCGATGCGCGCGCGCTCGCGCTGCATCTTCTCCGCCTCGGACAATTCTGCTCCGGATCCGAGCTTTTTAGAATCGACCAGCATCCGCCACTGGCCGTTCGCGGTATCCATCGCCCAAAGGTCGTATCGCTCGCGATCGTCGTCGCGGTTGCGCAACAGGGTCAGATACTTGCCGTCGGGCGAAAGCTGCACCGCGCGCGGTGCGGGCCCATCGAGCGACGGACTCGCAAAGATACGCTGCAGCGTCAATGCCGGCGCGTTCTGCGCCAGGGCTGCGCCATCAGCCATGCCAACCCCCATCGCGATCGCCATCACGGCAACACCCTGCTTCCATTTGCGCATCCAACACTCCGCGGCTCCGGCCAGAGCGGCCGGTCGGGGGACGGTTTATCGAGGCTGCGCCGGGCGTAAAGGGCGGTGTGCGGCATGCGCCGGATCGCGTACCCCCGGGATCGGTCCCCGCAATCCCGGGGGGCGGTCGGCGCGCGCGCCATTCCCACCCTTTTCGCGAAGGCAAACGAAAGCATAGGCTAAATGAATATTTCCATTCATTGCTATCGATGCTACTTTGGCAATGTTGTAATCGCGCAATGTAGTTAACGAACGACTCAATAACGTTAAGATCGTGTTCAGCTACATCGCGTATTGGTTAACGCGGGATGTCCCATGCGGGGCGGGTCGGCGTAATCAAGGATGAAACAGCAGCACATGTCCTTTGGCGGGGTGAGCGGCATGGGAACGGACGTCAGGGTAAAGCGCGCGACGCGCCTGCTGCAGCGAAGCTGGCCTGGCGCCACCGTGTTGCGGCCTGCCGATATCGGGCTTGGCAGCGAACAGTCCGCGGCTGCGGATTTCGTGGCGATTATCGAAGCGCTCAGCGATGCAGGGTTTCTTGCCTATGAAGCGCTGGTGCTGAACGCGGACGGACCGATGGTGGTCGACGCGGCGCTTACGGCGCGCGGCCGTGCTGCACTGGATACCGGTACGGACCTGCCGCACTAGACCAGCCGCCTGCAGTTCAATGCAGGCTGCAGGACGTGCGATCGACACAGGCGGCAAGAGCCCGCAGCAGCGCAACCTCGGCATCGTTGAAACGGCGAGCGCTCCGCCCGAGCACCGCAAGAACCCCGATTCGACGATCTCCGCGCCAGATCGGCACGGAAAGCTGGGCGCGATAGCCCTTGGCCAGCGCCTGGAGCGGTTCCGCCAGGGTGCGCGCCGATTCGTCGGCTCCCACGCCGGCTGCTGCCGCCATCACGATTCGCGATCCGGTCTGCAGCACCGCGACGTCGCCGCGGAGCAATGCCACCGCCGCACGGGCGATCCGGCTGTCCTCAGCCCCCTTGTCGGCACCATGGGCGGGCGAAGGCGGGCGATCCGGCCCGGTGGAACTAGTAAACCAACGCGACATGCATACACCTTGATGGGAACGTTCTCGGTGTACGCGGCGTGGGCAACGCATTGCAGTACGGAAATATACCGTTGCTACCACCCCGTGCCCTGCGGCGTCCTGCTGTTTCAGATCGAGACGCCCGACGGAAGTTATCAACCGGTTAATTCGTTTCGGACCTAAACCATGTCTAGGCAGATTTTGCCTAGTCGCGTAAACGCTGCGCCCACGTCGGGGTGAACATACGGAAAATCCGAATCACCGCTTGCCGACGCAAGGATGTTGCGGAACCTGCCGAGGGTCGAAGGCTCGGTTCCTGATACATGCAGTTCTGGGGCGATCGCCTGAAGCGAGCAACGCAGTTGCTCGTTACGGGGAGCTTGCAGGCATGTGGAACCGAGATGCTGAGGAGGACCGAATGTCGATGAGCGGGGAAGGAAACGAGGCGCTGGGCGCACTCGATCCGCGCTGCGTCACGGCGATCGCCAGCACACTCCAGCATTGCTGGCCGGGTAGCGCGACGCTGAGCCCTGCCACGCTGGGCCTGGGCACCTCGCTCGATCGCCATCATGCCTTCATCGCCGCCATCCAGGGCCTGTGCGACCGCGGCTTGCTCGCCTATGAGGCGCTGCTGATCGGCATCGGCGGCCCCGAAGTGCGGGATGCGGCACTGACCGCTCGCGGTCGCGCAATGCTGCAGGACACGGCGCTTCGCGCCGCCGCCTGAGCGGCTCCTTCTTCCGATCGAATCGATAGCTTCCAGAGTCGACGGAAAGTCCGGCGGTAGCAACGCCGCGTCACCCTCGCCTGCGACAGGCATGAAAAAAGGCGCGCGAACCGAACGGTCCACGCGCCTTTTCGCGTCTGGGAAGGCCAGCCTTATTCGGCGGCCTGTGCCTCGCTGCGGGTGTCGCGGCGCTCGGCGATACGCGCCGACTTACCGGTACGACCACGCAGATAGTAGAGCTTCGCACGACGCACGACACCGCGGCGCACGACCTCGATCGAATCGATGTTCGGCGAGTAGAGCGGGAATACGCGCTCCACGCCTTCACCGAACGAGATCTTGCGGACGGTGAAGTTCGAACCCATGCCCTTGTTCGAGCGGGCGATGCACACGCCTTCGAAGTTCTGCACGCGGGTACGCTCGCCTTCGACAACCTTCACGCCGATGCGGACGGTATCGCCCGGACGGAATTCCGGAATCTTCTTGGCTTCGGTGAACTTGGCAATCTGCTCGGCTTCGAGCGTCTGGATGATGTTCATCTCAGTCAGTCCCATGTTTGCGCCGCGCGCCAGAGGGAGACTGGACCCGAGCACCCTCGTGGCGCTCCCACAGATCCGGCCTCCTTAGCCGTGTATCGGTCTCCGCCATGGCGCGACGCCAGGCTTCGATCCTCGCATGATCCCCCGATCGCAGCACTTCGGGGATCGTGCGCCCTTCCCATTCGACAGGTCGGGTATATTGCGGATATTCGAGCAGCCCCGTTTCGAAGCTCTCGTCCATTCCGCTGGAAGCCGCGCCCATTACGCCGGGAACGAGCCGAATGCAAGCATCGAGCAGCGTGAGTGCCGCCATTTCGCCGCCGGAGAGGATATAGTCGCCGATCGAGACTTCCTCGATGCCGCGCGCCTCGAAGATGCGTTCGTCAAAGCCCTCGAAGCGGCCGCACAGCACGATCGCGCCCGGCCCGGCGGCGAGGTCGCGCACCCGGTCCTGGGTAAGCGGCCGCCCGCGCGGCGTCATCGCCAGCAAGGGGCGCCCGCCGCGCGCGACGCTGTCGATCGCCGACGCCAGCACGTCCGCCCGCAGCACCATCCCCGCTCCGCCCCCGGCCGGCGTATCGTCCACCGAGCGATGCTTGTCGGTGGCGAAATCGCGGATCTGCACGGTGTCGAGCGACCACAGCCCTTCGCGCAGGCCCCGCCCGGCGAGCGAGATGCCAAGGGGCCCCGGAAACATCTCGGGGTAGAGCGTCACGACGGTAGCAGCGAAGGTCACAGCGTCCAGTTCTCGATTCTGAGGTCGGGGATGTCGGCGAAATCCCGTTCGTTGTTGGTGATCAGCGTGAGCCCTGCGGCCAGCGCCTGTGCCGCGATCAGCCGGTCCAGCCGCGCCCTGCGGAACGGCAGCCGCGCATAGGCTTCGGCAGCGGCGCCGTCGAAGGGCAATAGCGCCACATCCCGCAAAAACCCCTGCAAGGCCCGCTCCGCCTCCGGCGCACGGGTACCGAGCCGCACTTCGGCGTAGCTGATCGCCGATACCGCCAAGCTGCCCCGCGCCTGCTGCCGCACCCGCGCGTTCAGCGGCGCAACCGAACCCTGGAGCAGATAGATGAAGATGTTGCTGTCGAGCAGGAAAAGCGGATCAGCCATCGCGCCGAAGCTTTTGCAGATCCCAGTCGAGCGCCCGCTCCTCGATTTCGCGGTCTTCGTCCGCAATCGGCTTCAGATCGGGAAGCGCGCCTATCCAACCGCCGTCGATCCGCTCCTCGCCGTCCACCGGCTCCACCGAGAAGCCGCGGCGCTCCTCGCGCAGCACGACTTCGGCGCCTTCCTTCAGGCCCAGCGCCTTGGGCAGGCGCAGCGCCAGCGAGTTACCCGACTTGAAGATCCTGGCGCGATATTCCTCGCCCATGCATCGCCTCCGTATATACATCCCGTATATACAATCGCCGCGAGCGCGCAACGCGGGTCAGAACCAATCTTCGATCCGCAGCCCCGGCACCGCGCGGAAATCGCGCGCGTTGTGCGTGACCAGCGTCGCGCCGAGCGCCAGCGCGTGCGCGGCGATCAGGCGATCGTGCCGGCCACGCGCCGCCTGCGCCGCGGGAAAGGCGCGTGCCGCCGACGCGTCGAACGCCAGCACCGGCAGCTGCGCGAGCAAGGCGTCGAGCCCGCCCCCTGCTCCCTCCATCAGCTCGGCCAGGCTGATCGCGGAGATCGCCATCGTACCCGGCACCGCCGCAGCGATCCGCCGAGCAACCGGGGCGCCGCCGCCACGAAGGATGCGGATGCAGACACAGGTATCGAGCAGATAGTCGGGCGCGGCCATGCTGTGCCCCTAGCATCGCGGTACGGAACCTGTCGCGCTCCCCAAGCGCTGGCGGGCGATGGACGATTGCATCATCATCGGCGGCGGCCCAGCCGGGCTCACCGCCGCCATCTATCTCAGCCGCTACCTTCTGAAGATCCGCCTGTTCGATTGCGGATCGAGCCGCGCTGCGCTGATCCCCTGCACCCACAACCATGCCGGCTATCCCCAAGGTATCTCCGGCCTCGACCTGCTCGCCGCGATGCGCGCCCAGGCGGAGAAATACGGCACGGTGCGCGAGGCGGCGAAGGTCACGGCGCTCCGTCCAGTAGAGCATGGCTTCGCCGCCACGATCGGTGATCGCGAGGTTCGTGCGCGCTCTGTCCTGCTGGCGACCGGCGTGATCAACCACCGGCCGCCCATGCCCGATGCGCTGCACGACGCAGCGCTGGCCCAGGGCCGGATCCGCTACTGCCCGGTCTGCGACGGATATGAAGTCACCGACCAGCGCGTCGCGGTCTACGGGACCGGCCTGCACGGCGCGCGCGAGGCGCTGTTCGTGCGCAGCTTCACGCGCGACGTGACGCTGATCGCCCCAGACGCCCAGGATCTCCCGCCCGATCAGATCGAGCAGCTGGACGCCGCGGGCGTCGCGCGCATCGACGGCCCCGCCTCCGACTGGGCGATCGAGGGGAACCGGCTCGCCCTCACCGTCCCCGGCGGGCGCCTCGACTTCGACAGCCTCTATCCTGCGCTCGGCTCGCACATCCGTTCGGAACTGGCCGTGGCCGCCGGTGCACGCGCCGACGAGAGCGGGTGTCTCGAGGTGGATGATCACCAGCGCACCTCGCTTCCCGGGCTGTTCGCGGCGGGGGACGTCGCCAAGGGTCTTGACCAAATCAGCCATGCGATGGGCGAAGCGGGCGTGGCGGCGACGACGATACGCAACATGCTCAACGCCGAGACGCCGCTCTGGCGCTAGCGGCCTAGCTGCTGCACCCGCCGCAGCCGCCGCCGCCGCAGCTGCCCCCGCCCCCGCCCCCGCCATCGCTCCCGCCGCCATCTGCCAGCACGATGCCGTCGCCGCCCGTGGTGCGGAGCCGATGCAACACCTCCCAGCCCGAACCGACCAGAACCGTCGTCCCGAACAGGGCAACGCCCAGTCCCGCCTCGTCGATGGCCGGCGCGCGACGCAACCGGGCGTGGCGGTTGCGCGCCTCCGCGAGCGTGGATCGTGCCGCGCGGCTATGGCCGTCGAACCCGGCGAACCGCACCACCGCGACGACCAGCGTGACGATCAATGCCAGTGTCAGCAGGCCGACCGGCCGCCCCCGCGCCTCGCCGATCATCAGCTTGACCAGCCCGAAGCCGATCAGTGCCAGATAGGGTAGCGCGAGCGCGACGCGGATCCGCAGCGAGGCGCCCTGCCCGATCAGCAGACCTGATCGGATAAGCCGCGTGCGCGCCGCCTGCGCCAGCGGGGCGAGCGCGCGCTCGGCCGCCGGCCATGCGAAGGGCCTCGGCAACGACGCCAGAGCGCGCGCCGCGCCGCTATCGCGGACCGATGCCGGCGTGAAATTGCCCGCATCGTCGAGGCGCAACTGGCCCGAAGCGAGCAGCCCGGCCATCACCGCATCGGTATAGCGCGGCACACCGCCGGCCAGCAGCGCCGCGTCCTCGGGCAGCAGCAGCAGCGGCGCCTGCCCATCGGGGCGGAGGCGATGTTCGAGCCAAAGGCTCGCCAGATGGGAAATAACGAACAAGCCGCAATAGAGGATCAGAAACGGCCCGCCCGAAAGATCGAAGGGTCCGAATGCCATGGCTTATCCACTCCGTTGGAGGATGATCGCCGCCAACCCCATCACCGGCAACAGGGTGAGGATCGTACCCAGCAGGAGCGCCGGGCGGCGTGGCACGATGAAGGCGTCGCGAGGATGCACGCGACGCGCCTTGTGGTCCTGGGTCAATCGCCGCCGCGCGTCGGGCCAAAGATCCGCAGGTGGCGGGCCGAACACGCGCTCGTAGCTGCGCAGGGTCTCGGCATATTGCACGAAGAACCGGTGCTGTTCGTCCGCGCCGCCCGCCGTCGGGCCATGGTGCAGCGGCCGACCCAGCACCCGTGGGCAGAACCGCTCCCAATAGTCGCGCGTGTAACTGAGATGGAGGTGCCAGGCCTGGTCGACTGCATCCGACGGCGTGACCGCGTGGTCGCAGGTCACCGCGAGGAAGCAGAAGCGGCGATATTCCTCGAACACCCGTGCGGCATGCGCACGGCGCCAGCCATTCTCGCGCGCCAGCCGCTCCACGAAGGGCAGCGCCGCCGTTTCGGGACCGACGATGTAATGGGATAGCGCTGTCCAGACCGGGTGGTCGGCCAAGCGATCATGCGGGCCCAGGGGCGCTTGCATCTATTCCCTAGTATCACGCTAGGGTATAGATGTCCAGATCACTCGATGAAGGCGCTCGCGACGACGAGCTTCTCGCCATCCCATACCGGCACCGCCTCGGGACGCATCGGCACCATGAAGCGCTTGCCGTCGGGCCGCTCGATTTCGATCACGTCGCCCGCGCCGTAATCGTCGATCGCGACGACGCGGCCGATCGCAGCACCGTCCTCCCCCAACACGGGCAGGTCGAGCAGGTCGATATGGTAATATTCGCCCTCGCCCAGCGGCGGGAGGGCAGCGCGCGGCACCGTCAGTTCGGTGCCGCGCAGCGCTTCGGCGGCGTTGCGGTCGGCCACTTCGGCGAAGCGGGCGATCACGCCATTGGATCCCCCGCGCACCGATTTCAGCGTCAGCGTGCCGCCGTTGAAGCTCTTGTGCGCCGCCAGATCCTCGGCGAACACCTTCAGCCGCACCTCGCCAGCGATACCGTGCGCACCGATCACGGCGGCAAGCGTCACCGGACGATCGCCGCGGGTCGAGAGGGGCATAGGTTCCGCCATGATGCAGGAGAGCGACGCACGAAGCATCCCTCCCGCATGGAGCGGGAGGGACGTTCAGCCTCAGGCCTCGGCGGTCTCTTCGGCCGGGGCGGCAGCGGCTTCGGCGGCTGCCTTGGCCTTCTCGGCACGCTCCTCGGCGCGCTCCTTGGCCTTCTCGCCCGGAACCGCCTTGTTCGGGTTGTTGCGGGCCGCACGCTCCTTGACGCCGGCGACGTCGAGGAAGCGGAGGACGCGATCGGTCGGCTGCGCGCCGACGCTCAGCCAGTACTTGGCGCGCTCGCCGTCCAGCTTCACGCGCTCGGGCGAATCCTTGGCGAGCAGCGGGTTGTAGGTGCCGATCTTCTCGATGAACTTGCCGTCGCGGGGCGCACGGGCGTCGGCAACGACGATCCGGTAGTACGGGCGCTTCTTGGAGCCGCCGCGCGACAGACGCATGGAGAGAGCCATTCTACTTCACTTCCTTCTAGAGATACGATTGAAACAAATTGGGTTAAGTTACTTTTTCTTCAGCAAATTCTCGAAGCCCGGCGGCAGCTTGGCGCCGCCCGGCAGACCCGGCAGGCCAGCGCCTACCTTGTCCATCATGTCGCCCATCTCGGCGCCGCCCAGGGCCGCGCCGATGCCGCCCATGCCGCCGCCCGGGCCGCCCTTGGCGAGCATGCCCATCATGCCCTTCAGGCCGCCCATCTTCTTCAGGCGCTTCATCGCGGTCTGCATCTCCTGATGCATCTTGATGAGCTTGTTGACGTCCTGCACGGTAAGTCCGCTGCCCTTGGCGATGCGGATCTTGCGCTTGGCGTTGAGCAGTTCCGGCTTGGCGCGCTCCTTCGGCGTCATCGAGCTGATGATCGCGTCCATGCGCAGCAGCACCTTGTCGCCACCGACCTGGTCGACCGCGGCCTGCGCCTTCTTCATGCCGGGGATCATCCCCGCCAGCGCGCCGATGCCGCCCATCTTGCGCATCTGCGCCAGCTGGGAGCGCAGGTCGTTCATGTCGAACTGGCCCTTGGCGAGCCGGTTCGCCATGCGCTCGGCGTCTTCCTGGTCGATCGCGGCCGCGGCCTTTTCGACGAGGCTGACGACGTCGCCCATGCCCAGGATGCGGCCGGCGACGCGCTTCGGATGGAACGGCTCGATCTGGTCGAGCTTCTCGCCCATGCCGGCGAACTTGATCGGCTGGCCGGTGACCGCGCGCATCGACAGCGCCGCACCACCGCGCGCATCGCCGTCCATCCGGGTGAGGATCACGCCGGTCAGCGGCACCTGCGACGAGAAGTTGCTGGCGACGTTGACCGCGTCCTGACCGGTGAGCGAGTCGACGACGAGCAGGATTTCCTGCGGCTTCGAGATGTCGGCCACGGCCTTCATCTCGTCCATCAGCGCCTGGTCGACGTGGAGACGGCCGGCGGTGTCGAGCATCACCACGTCGAAGCCCTGGAGCTTCGCCGACTGGAGCGCACGGCGCGCGATCTCGACCGGCTGCTGGCCGGTAACGATCGGCAACGTCGCCACTTCGGTCTGCGTGCCGAGCACGGCCAGCTGTTCCTGCGCGGCCGGACGATTGACGTCCAGCGACGCCATCATCACCTTCTTGCCCTGCTTCTTCAGCAGCTTGGCAAGCTTGGCGGTCGTGGTGGTCTTGCCCGAGCCCTGCAGACCGACGAGCATGATCACCGCCGGCGGCGTGACGTCGATATGCAGTTCGGCCGTGTCGGCGCCGAGCATGTCGACCAGCGCGTCATGGACGATCTTGACGACCTGCTGCCCCGGCGTGACCGAGCGCAGCACCTGCTGGCCCACGGCCTGCTCGGTGATCTTGTCGACGAACTCGCGGGCGACGGGCAGCGCGACGTCCGCTTCCAGCAGTGCCACGCGCACTTCGCGCATCGCAGTCCGGACATCGGCCTCGCTGAGCGCGCCACGCCCGCGCAGGCGCTCGAAGACGCCGCCCAGCCGATCGCTCAAACTCTCGAACATGATGCCCAGGTCACTCCAAATTCAGCCTCTGTCCCGCCAAACGCAAAACACGCCGGCGGACGAAACCTCGTCGGCCGGCGTCACCCCATGGGGTGGCATATGTCTCGCGTTCACGGAGGAACGGTGGGTCCCCTTAGCGGCACCAAGCCGCGAAAGCAACCTCCAAGCATTTAACGCGATCTACACGCCTGGCGTGGAATGGGATGCATTCCTCTGTACGAAGGGCACGTTGCGTCGATGGCGCGGGACCAGCATCAGGATCGGCACGGCGCGCGGCGACTGCGCAGCGCCGCGATCTACAGCGCGGTCGCCCTCGCAGCGACATTGCTCGCGGTGGGAGTTGGCGGGATTCTCGCCTTCCACCTAATCGAACAGACCACCCCCGCCGCCTGGCTACTGGGCGCGCAAGTGCTGGATGCCGCGCTCGTCCTGCTGTGCTGGCGCAGGCTGGCCGTGCGGGCAGTGCGTTCCCGCACGAGCGAGCGTCTGCACCAGTTCACCAGCCGCGACCCGCTGACCGGATTCCGCAATCGCCACAGCCTGACCGAAGAAGGGGCGGCGATGTTCGCCCGCGTCCACCGCCGCAACCAGGCGATGGCGATGCTGGTGCTGGATCTCGATCGCTTCAAGGCGATCTCCGATCTGCACGGACACGCGGTGGCCGACGCGCTGGTGCGGCACGTCGCGGAGGAAATCGTCGACGCGCTGCCGCCGATGGCGCTGACGGGCCGCCTCGGGGTCGACGAATTCGCCTGCGCCTTCGCCTTCGATTCGCGCGATCCTGCCACGGTCGAGCGGGTAGCCGAACGCATCGTCACCCGCCTTGCCCAACCCTTCGAGGTGGACGGCACCCCGCTCCATATCGGCTGTTCGCTCGGCATCGGCCGCTCGGACTTCGACTGCCCCAGCGTCGAGGCGCTGCTGCGCACCGCCGACATCGCGATGCACCAGGCGCAAAAGGCCGGCCGCAACCGCTTCGCCTGGTTCGATCCGGCGATGGAGCGCGCGCTCCAGCTCCGCAGCGCCCTCGAAAGCGGCCTTCGCGTCGCGGTTCCGCGGCAGGAGATCGTCCCCTATTTCGAGCAGCAGGTGGATCTGGCGAGCGGGCGGCTGCACGGCTTCGAGGTACTGGCCCGCTGGGAGCACCCGACCCAGGGCACGATCGGGCCCGATCATTTCATTCCGGTGGCGGAAGAAACCGGGCTGATCGCCGACCTGTCGCTCTCGATCATGCGCCAGGCCTTCCATGCCGCCCGCGATTGGGATCCCTCGCTAAGCCTGTCGGTGAACATCTCCCCGGTGCAGCTACGTGATGCATGGCTGGCGCAGAAGATCATCAAGGTGCTCACTGAAACCGGCTTCCCGGCCAGCCGGCTGGAAGTGGAAGTGACTGAGAGCGCGCTGTTCGACAATCTGGCGCTGGCCCAGTCGATCGTCGGCAGCCTGAAGAACCAGGGCGTGCGGCTGGCGCTTGACGATTTCGGCACCGGCTATTCGTCGCTCGCCCATCTGCGCGCGCTGCCGTTCGATCGAATCAAGATCGACAAGAGCTTCGTGCTGTCGATCAACCAGAACGCCGATTCCGCCGCGATCGTCCAGGCGATCGTGCGGCTGGGGGAGAGCCTCAACCTGCCGATCACCGCGGAGGGCGTGGAGGACACCGCGATCGAGGACCGGCTGCGCGCACTGGGCTGCGCCAAGGCGCAGGGCTGGCATTATGGCCGCCCGATGTCGATCCCGAGCACCCGGCGCCTGCTCGCCGAACGGCGGCTGATCCTGCAGCCCGCCCCGCGCCCCACCGACCCGGACGTTACCAGCCGGCGCCAGGCTGGCTGAGATAGTCGAGCTCGTCCGGCGTCGAGATGCGCCCCAGTGCCTCGTTCCTGCCCGGAAAGCGGCCGAAGCGGTGGAAGACCCGGGCATGAGCGCGGGCATAGGCCA
This sequence comes from Sphingomonadales bacterium, assembly GCA_027489295.1. The sequence goes on from JAIYAA010000390.1 coordinate 22,331, forward strand.
GCAATTCTTCATCCTCGAGGCTTGCGAAGCAGCGCAGGCTCAGCGCCTGCAGCGCCGCATCCTCGGCATGTTCGAACGGCAGGTACAGGAACTGGCGCTGTTCCTTGGACATGCGCGTATCCCATCCGCGCGCCACCGCCAGCTGGGCCAGCCGCTGCGCCAGCGGGTCGCCGGAAAAGGCGTGCGCCCGCCCGCGATGCATGTTGCGGGAGAACTGGTCGAGCAGGATGACGGCGGCCAGCAATGTTTCGGCATCCTCGTCCCAGCCCGCGGCGTCGCTAGCCAGCACCTGATCACGCAGATCCCCGAACAGGTCCGCAATCTCCCGATCGACCCCATCGGATTTCAGAAACCATTGCTCGGGCAGCAGTGCATCGAACCAGAACGCCAACACTTGGCCAGCCCGGTGTTGGACTTCTGCGGTCGGCGTCCTTAGATCGCTCGCCAATGTCCCTCTCCTCACCTCTTATCCTTAACATGGGCTGCCGGCTGAACCTAGCCGAAGGTGAGTCGATCCGCGCGCTGCTGACGGGCCGTGACGCAATCGTGGTGAACAGCTGCGCGGTTACCAACGAGGCGGTGAAGCAGACCCGCCAGGCGATCCGCCGCGCCCGACGGGAACGGCCCGATGCCGAACTCGTCGTCACCGGCTGCGCCGCGCAGATCGATCCCCACGCCTTCGCCGCGATGCCCGAGGTCGACCGCGTGATCGGCAATGCCGAGAAGCTGCTTCCGCAAGCCTGGGCGTCCGACGCCAAGGTGCAGGTGCAGGACATTCTCGCCGTGCGCGAAACCGCGCCGCACCTCGCCGCCAGCTTCTCCACCCACGCGCGCGCCTTTGTGGAGGTACAGAATGGCTGCGACCATCGCTGCACCTTCTGCGCCATTCCCTTCGGGCGGGGCAACAGCCGTTCGGTGCCCGCCGGCGCGGTGATCGACCGGATCGCGCTGCTGGCCGACGCGCATGGCGAGGTGGTGCTGACCGGCGTCGATCTCACCAGCTACGGCCATGACCTGCCCGGCGCTCCCACCTTGGGCTCGCTCGTCGAACGCGTTTTGAAGCACGTACCCA
>JAIYAA010000122.1 GCA_027489295.1 Sphingomonadales bacterium
CCAGCTGTTTGACAAACGCGAGGGCAGAAACGCCAAGCGATTCGCTGGCATCCCACGGACCGCACCGTCAGGGAGCTAGGTCACGACAGGCGCCCGAAATTCGCGTCCTCGCCGTCGGCACTGTCGGCTTGCAGATTGATCGCGAAACCATGCGGGCGGCTCTTCGCACCTGCAAGCATTTCACCCCTTCCACCCGCACGCCCATTGACCCCGGCGCTGGTGGCTCCGGCCTTCGGGTTGGCTTTCCCGCGGCCCACGTTGCGCGTTGCCGGCCGCTCGCTTGCCTCGATTCGGAAAAAGGAGATGCCTTCCTGCAGATCGTCCGCTTGGTTGGTGAGCGCCGCCGATCGGGCAGAAATCTGGTCCGACGCAGCGGCGTTCTGCTGCGTAACCTTGTCGAGCTGCTGGATTGCCTCGTTGATCTGACGGGCGCCGATATCCTGCTCCCGGCAGGCTGCGCTGATCTCCGCGACGAGTTCCGCCGTCCGGCGGATGTCGGGCACCAGGCGCGTCAGCATTTCGCCCGCCTCGGTAGCCGCCCCGACCGTATCGGACGACATCGTACTGATCTCGGCTGCTGCCATCTGGCTTCGCTCCGCGAGCTTTCGCACTTCCGCTGCCACGACCGCGAAGCCTTTCCCGTGCTCACCTGCGCGCGCCGCCTCGACAGCGGCATTCAGCGCCAGCAGATCGGTCTGGCGCGCGATTTCCTGAACGATGCCGATACGCTCCGCGATGGTCCGCATTGCGTTCACCGCCCTGCTCACGGCCGCACCACTCATCTCTGCGTCCTTCGAAGACTGGCGGGCCATCTTCTCCGTTTGCGAGGCGTTGTCTGCATTCTGTTTAATGTTGGAAGCCATCTGCTCCATGGAAGCCGAAGCTTCTTCGGTCGCCGCGGCCTGCTCGGTCGCCCCCTGGCTCAGTTGCTCCGCGCTTGCCGATAGTTCCTGACTGCTATCGGCCACCTGATCGGAAGCGGAAGCGACATCGCGGGCGAACTTGGAGAGATTGTCGACGAGGCTATTCACCGCATCCTTCATGCGCTGGTGGTCGCCTTCGCAGGCGATCCCCACGCGCTGGGTCAGATCACCGGCACTCGCGAGCGCAAGCACCCGATTGCCTTCACCGATGGGAAGCAGGATTGCGTCCAGCATCCCGTTTATCCCGGCGATCAACACGCCAAAGTCGCCCTGAAACCGCGCGGCATCGCCACGCTCGTTCAGCCTGCCCTTGGTAGCGTCAACAATAAGGCGTTGAATCTCTTCGGTAATCCCTCTTAGATTGGATCGGAGCGTCTCGACAGTTGCATTGATGAAGGCTTTTTTCCCCGGGAACTGCTCGAGCGATGCTGCGAAATTGCCTTCGCCAAACTCCTTGATGCAGGCCATGGCCTTCTTCTTTACGGCGATATGGCCCGCCACCATGTCGTTTATGCCCTGCGCCACCACCTTGAAGTCGCCCCGGAAGCGGTCGACCGGCAGGAACACGTCGATATCGCCCGCATTATGCTCGGCAGACATCCGATTCATTTCGGCTATCAGCCCCTTCAGATTGCCTCGCAGCGTCTCGATCGTGTCATTGATGAAAGCCTTTTTGCCCGGAAAACTATCCAAGGGCGCTTCGAAATCACCGTCCCCGAGCGCCTTGACGCAGGCCATGGCCTTCTTTTTCACCGCAATGTGGCCAGCCACCGTGTGGTTGATCGTCCGGGCTATCGCGGCGAGATCGCCGCGAAACGCTTCTACCGGCAAGACGACGTCGATTTCTCCGAGGTCGTGCTGCGACGATACATGTTGCGCCGCCTCGCGAAACTGCGTGATCGGCGACGTCACCACGTCCAACAGCTCGTTCACGGCGATGAGCACGTCTCTAGCCTGATCGGTTCCGACATCCTCGCGCGTACGGCGTGACAAATCGCCATCCGCAATACGTTGGGTCAAGGCGCGAATCTCCGCCAAAGCCACCTCGCTGCGCGCTGATTTCTTGAGCCCGACCAGAAATACCATGATGCCCAGCCCTTATGTGGTAATCATTGGCAAACACGAGTGGAAACAAACCACCGTATTCGCAACATGATTCAATACTATCCATCATTATAGTATCGATGCAATCAGGCCCGCCACCCTAGGTAGTAGTACGGCGCAATACATCATCGGTCCGACATGGTTTATTATTTGCGATCTGACGTTAACTTTAATGAACACACTTTCGAATTATCGACAATTATATCGCAAATGACAGATCAGAAAAAACCGAGGATCATGGGCTCGGCTGTATCAACAGGCTTGGCCAAGTTCCTTCACACGCCTACGAATGGCGCACATGCTCAGGCGCGGCCCCATTGGAGGCGGCTTGCCGCGACAGCCGCTTGATCCCCCCCGCCCTTCCCCCTAGACGCTGCCGGGAAAACCACCTGTCTCAGGAAAGCGAGCTTATGGCGAAGATCAAGGTTGCAACGCCCGTCGTGGAGATCGACGGCGACGAAATGACGCGGATCATCTGGGAATGGATCCGCGAGCGCCTGATCCTGCCGTACCTCGACATCGATCTGAAATATTACGATCTTTCCGTGCAGAAGCGCGACGAGACCAACGACCAGATCACGATCGATTCGGCCAATGCGATCAAGCAGTACGGCGTCGGCGTGAAGTGCGCGACGATCACGCCGGACGAGCAGCGCGTCGAGGAATTCGGCCTCAAGAAGATGTGGAAGTCGCCCAACGGCACGATCCGCAACATCCTGGGCGGCGTGATCTTCCGCGAGCCGATCGTGATCTCGAACGTGCCGCGCCTGATCCCGGGCTGGACCAAGCCGATCGTCGTCGGCCGCCACGCCTTCGGCGACCAGTACAAGGCGACCGACTTCAAGGTACCCGGCAAGGGCAAGCTGACCATGAAGTGGGAAGGCGAGAACGGCGAGACGATCGAGCACGAGGTGTTCGACTTCCCGCAGGCCGGCGTCGCCATGGGCATGTACAATCTCGACGAATCGATCCGCGATTTCGCGCGCGCCTCGATGAACTATGCGCTCGGCCGCAACTGGCCGCTGTACCTGTCGACCAAGAACACGATCCTCAAGGCCTATGACGGCCGCTTCAAGGACATCTTCGCCGAGGTGTTCGAGGCCGAGTTCAAGGACCAGTACAAGAACGCCGGCATCGTCTACGAGCACCGCCTGATCGACGACATGGTCGCCTCGGCGCTCAAGTGGCACGGCGAATTCGTCTGGGCCTGCAAGAACTATGATGGCGACGTCCAGTCAGACCAGGTCGCGCAGGGCTTCGGCTCGCTGGGCCTGATGACCTCGGTGCTGATGAGCCCGGACGGCAAGACGATCGAGGCGGAAGCGGCGCACGGCACCGTCACCCGCCACTATCGCCAGCACCAGCAGGGCAAGGCGACCTCGACCAACCCGATCGCGTCGATCTTCGCCTGGACCGG
>JAIYAA010000071.1 GCA_027489295.1 Sphingomonadales bacterium
AATCGGCGAGCAAGCCGAGCAGCCGCGTTTCGCGACGCCCGTCATCGGAGACGTGGCCGCCCTGAAGCTGCATGTCGACCATTCGCACCTCCCACCCTGCGGCAGCGCAGGGCTGCCCGTCTCGCTTGATCCGAAGTTTAGTGCGGAACGCGCCGCTTTCAACCGCCGGCATCGGCGCTGACAGCCAGCGCAGCTACCGCAAACATCCCAGGCACACCGGGGTTGTATTTATACCTATTGCAAACGTTTCAATCTCTTAATCGCTGCGGCCGCAATACGCCCCTAGTTCAAAGCAACTATAAATGGGGTCCATGTGAACCACCGCCTACGTCTCGCGCTCGCTGCATCGTGCGCACTGTTCGTTTTGCCTGCGCAGGCTCAGGAAGCTTCCAAGGCTGCGCCGACACCGGCGCCGCAGAAGGCCCAACCGGCCGAACCTCAGGCTGCCAAGCAGGCCTTCACCACCGGCGTCGCCAAGGGCCGCGACCTGCTGGATTCGGCGATTTCCGCGAGCAGCATCGACGAGGACGAGATCCAGAAGATCGGCACCCGCTCGATCGCCGAAGTGCTGGGCAACATGCCGGGCATCCGCGCCGAGTCCGCGGGTACCGACGGGCTGACCGCCGTCACCATCCGCGGCCTGCCGATGGCGGCCGACGGCTCCAAGTTCCTGCAGATCCAGGAAGACGGTCTGCCGGTGCTCGAGTTCGGCGATATCCACTTCGCCTCCACCACGGCCTTTCTGCGCACCGACCTCAGCCTTTCGCAGGTCCAGGCGATCCGCGGTGGTTCGGCCTCCACCTTCGCGTCCAACTCGCCGGGCGGCCTGGTCAATTTCATCTCGAAGACCGGTGAGCAGGAAGGCGGAACGCTCCAGCTCTCGTCGGGAATCGACCATGAGCTGGGTCGCGTCGATTTCGATTATGGCGGCCATTTGAGCAAGACGGTGCGCTTCAATCTGGGCGGCTTCTACCGGCAGGGCGAAGGCCCCCGTGCCACGGGCTATAGCGCGTTCAAGGGCGGCCAGCTGAAGTTCAACGTCACCAAGACGTTCGAGAACGGCTATGTGCGCCTGTACGCCAAGTATCTCGACGATCGCGAGCCGAATTACGCGATGATGCCGGTTGCGGTGCGCGGCACCAACGCCAATCCGTCCTATGGCACCATTGCCGGCTTCGACCCGCGCAAGGACACGCTCTACTCGCGGTACAGGACGTCGATCCTCGCGCTCGACGGCAACAACAACGTCACCAACCTCGACCTGCGCGACGGCGATCGCAGCAAGGTCGCGTCGATCGGCCTGGAGGCGCAGTTCGACATCGCCGGCTGGACGTTCAGCGACCGCGTTCGCTTTTCCCAGATCTCGGGCTCCTACAACGAAAACAGCTCGATGGCGGTGCTGCCGGCTGCCATTTTTGCACCGACCTTCGCCGGCCCCGGCGCGACGCTGCGCTACGCCAGCGGTCCCAATAGCGGCCAGACGATCGCGTCTCCTGCCACGCTCAACGGCAACGGCCTGCTGATGTACGGGCTGGAGATCCATTCCGATCTCGAGAAGCTCGACAATTTCACCAACGACTTCCGTGGCAGCCGCGTGTGGGGAGTGGGCCAGGGCAAGCTGACGACCACCGCCGGCTTCTATGCCTCGTCCCAGGCCATGGCGCAGAACCTCCATCTGCTGAACGACGTGTTCGACATCGCCAGCGGCGGCAACTCGGCCTATGTCGACGTGATCGCGGCCAACGGCACGCCGGTCACCCAGGGCGGTGTGCTGAGCTACGGCATTCGCGGCACTGGTGCCTATCGTCGCCGTTACGACCTGAACTACCGGGTGTTCGCGCCCTATGGTTCGGTGAACTACCAGATCGGCGCGCTCTCCGTCGGCGCCAGCCTGCGCTACGACTTCGGCAAGGTCGACGGTTCGCTCTACGGAAGTGATCTGGGCGGCACCCGCATCGGCACCGCGCCGATCGACATGAACCGCGACGGCGCCATCTCGCTTCCCGAGCGCACCGTGGCCGTGCTGCCGCTGTCGCAGCCCGCGGCTGCGAACTACAGCTACGGTTACGCCTCCTATTCGGTGGGCGTGAACTACCGCGTCGCCGAACCGTTGTCCGTGTTCGCACGCTACAGCCGGGGTGCCCGCGCCAGCGCGGAGCGCATCTACTTTTCGCCGGCCGTCAATCCCAACTCGGGTGCGCTGACCGATCCGGCGATGGCCTTTGGTCCGGTCAAGCAAGCGGAAGCGGGGGTGAAGTTCCGCAAGAACGGGGTGTCGCTGTTCGCTACCGCCTTCTGGGCTTCGACGTCGGACAAGAACATGCAGATCGGCGCGGACGCCACCGGCGCTACCGTGGTGCTGCAGATCGACCGTGACTACAGCGCCAAGGGCATCGAGGTCGAAGGCCTGTTCGAGCACGGCCCGCTCAGCCTGCGCGTCGGCGCCACCTACACCAAGGCGAAGATCGATGCAGACAAGGCCGACAAGACGCTGGTCGGCAACACCCCGCGCCACCAGCCGGACCTGATCTTCCAGGCGACCCCGCAGTTCGAGGTGAAGAAGTTCACCATCGGCACCAACGTGATCGGCACGACCAGCAGCTACGCGCAGGACGGCAACCTGCTGAAGCAGCCCGGCTACACGATCGTCAGCCCGTTCGTGCAGTTCCGCCCGGTCAAAGGCATCCAGGTGGGCTTGAACGTCTACAATGTGTTCGACAAGCTGGCCTTCGTATCGGTCAACTCGGCGGCGATCCCGGCCAACGGCGTGGTCACCGCGCAGACCCTTACCGGCCGCACGATCACCGCATCGGTCCGCTTCAGCTTCTGATCCACGGGGTGCGGGCGCAGCCCGTTTCCTCCAAACCGCAGGCGGTCCGGCACACTGCGCCGGGCCGCCTCGCTTTTACGGCCCGGTGCGGGTTAAAAATCTTGGGGCGTCAACGCGTTGACCGTTCCGATCCGGGACAGCGGCGATCCCGGCCAAGACACGGTGCGCAACCGGTAAAATGCCGAAGTTCCGGTGTGATACGGGCAATCGTGCAGAATCCAGCAACCACAACCACTTGACCGCTGCACCCGCACAATACCGGGAAAACACATGGTTGGCCTGGAAACGATCCCATCACACACGCGCCACCGCCGCGACACGCGCACGAAAGCCACCATTGGGGGAGGCTAAGGCGCTGACGTTCCCGGGAGAAACTGAATGCGTCTGTTGTCTCTGTCTGCCCTTGCTGCTGCGCTTCTCGCAACCGGTGCCCATGCCGCGCCGGGCGATGCCGCCGCAGGTCTGCAGGCGCTGCGTGAACTCAATCTTGTCGTGCTCGGCACGCTTTCGACCAATGGCCAGGAAGTCGAAGGCCGCAGCTTCGTAGGCGCACTGGCGGCGGCGAACTTCACCAATTTCGGCATCGGCTCGACCACCCAGGGCTCGGCAGCGTCGACCTTCGACGTGCTCAGCGTCGTCGGCAATGCCACCGGCTCGTTCCGTCTCAAGGCGGGCTATGCCAATGGCAGCAACGCCAACCCGCTCGGCGATACCGCCCGTATCGGCGGCAATGTCGACTATATCGATTTCAACGATGCCAACGGGCAGGTCGGCAAGCTCGTCGCCGGCGGCAATCTGACGACCCAGTTCAACGTCAACAACCACGGCGTCACCTATGGCGGCACCGCGGCCAGCGGCATCAACAACGCGGTGAAGGACGCGAGCCTCGCGGCCGGCGGCGCCAACGACGTCGCGGCGGGTCTCGCCGTCAAGATGAGCGCGCTGAGCAACAACCTCACCGCGCTGTCGACGCAGCTGGCGAGCCTCAACGCGCTGGGCACGATCACTTCGACGAACAACGCGCTCAACTATTCCGGCGCGACCGGCGGCTATGCGGTGTTCACGATGACGGAAGCGGCGTTCACCGATCAGAACGCCAATTTCGACAACCTGTTCAAGGGCGTGCCGAGCGGCGTCACCACCATCATCAACGTGCTGGGCACCAATCTGGTGGAGCGCGGCAACATCAACGACAAGTCGCTGAACCAGACCGTGATCTGGAACTTCAGCCAGGCGCAGAGCCTGTCGCTGAAGGGCTTCCACGGTACCGTGCTGGCACCGCTGGCAGCGCTGACCAACAGCAGCGCGATCGAGGGCAGCATCGTCGCCAAGTCGATGCAACTCAACGGCGAGGTGCACCTGGGCACCTATGCCGGGACCAGCAGCTTCGTCACCTCGAACGCGGTGCCGGAACCGGCCAGCTGGGCGATGCTGCTGATCGGCTTCGGCACGCTGGGCGGCGTGCTGCGCAAGCGCCGTGCGCTCGCGCTCGCCTGAACGCGACAAGGGGCGCCGCGAGCGGCGCCCCTTTCCTGCTTACTGCCAATCGAACTGCAGTTCGCCCTCGCGGAACGCGAAGCGATCGAGGTGGCGGGCCACGGCCCCCTTCAGCCCCTCCAGCTGCTCGGACGAGCTGGCGTCGACGCGCACGTCGAGCCCGCCTTCCACGACGTTGAACGTGACCACCGCATCTCCCGGATGGTTGGCGCCGCGGGCGTCCTTGGGGAAGATCACCGTGCCGTTCTCGGGGGTGAATTCCACCTGCAGATTATGCTGCCAATGCTTGCATAGCTGCTGGAGATAGCGGCTGGCATGGTCGGTCGGCACCAGCGCATGGCTGGCAAAGCTGGTCATCGTCATTCCATTCTCCCTGGCCGCGGCGGGGACGAACCCCAGTCGACGGCGTAACACCTCGATCCGCGGCATCGTTGCTCAGAGCCGCTCGATCTTGCGCGCGGCCTCGTCGAGGATCTCGGCAATCGCATGCAGCCGCTCGGGATCGACCTCCCCGTCGAACACGCTGGCGGCCAGCACGGTCTTGAGGTTGTGCATCGCCCGGCGCACCGGACCGCCGCTGGCGCGACCATGGCGCTCGCCCAGATCCGCCAGCCGCTCGAACAGCGCGGCGACCTCGGCGGCGTTCTCCGCCAGGTGCGCGGTACCCGCCTCGGTGATCGCGAACTGCTTCTTGGCGCCGTCGCTCTTGTGCTCGGCGATCAGGTCCATGTCGTCGAGCATGGTCAGCGTCGGATAGACCACGCCGGGACTCGGCGCATAGGCGCCGTTCGATCGCGCCTCGATCTCGCGAATCAGGTCATAGCCGTGGCGCGGCGCCTCCTCGATCAACTTGAGCAGGATCAGGCGCAGCTCGTCGCCACCGAACATGCGCCGGCCGCGGCCGCCCTGCCCGCGTTCGCCCATGGCGAAGGCCATGTCGAAACCGCCGGGAAAGCCCCCGCCCCATCCGCCGCGACCGCGCGGGCCGCCATGCCGGCCATGATGGCCGCGATGTCCAAAGTGAAAAAACATGATGATCTCTTTCTGATGTACGTCTCGATGCGCACAAGATATATCTTGAAAGAGATTATGCAAGAGGCTTCTTTTGCCCCTCTCCCTCGGAGGAGGGCTCAGGCCGGGGATCAGTGCGTCAGCATCGCCCGCACCGTCGGCCGGACAAAGGGCAGCCCCGCCCCCAGCCGCAGCACCGCATGTCGCATCGCGCGGGCGGGCAAGCGCTCGTCGGTGAACAGCCGCACCAGCAGGTTGGTGCCGGTGTAGAGCGGCTTGCACGCCGCGCGGTGGCCGTTCTCGAACCGGCGCAGCGCGGCGGGCAACGCAGGATCCATCCCGCGGCGCACCGCATCGCGCACCTCGGCGGCGAGCAGCGCCTGGCCGCTCAGCCCCAGGTTGAAACCATGCGCGGTCACCGGGTGCATGCCCACCGCCGCATCGCCGATCAGCGCCGCCCGGCCGCTGGCAAACTGATGTGCCCAGGTTGTGACGAGCGGATAGACGTTGCGGTCGCTCACCACCTCCATCCGCCCGAGCCGCTGGCGGAAGCGGCGGGTAAGGTCGCGGCCAAGCAAGGCATCGTCATAGGCGGCGACCCGCCGGGCTGCGTCTTCGGGCAGCGTCAGCACGGCGCCGGCCATGTTGCCGGCAAGCGGCAGCAGCGCCAGCGTCTGCCGATGGTCGAACCACTCGAGCGCCACGCTTGCGTGCGACAGTTCGTGGCGCACGCGCACCACCAGCATCGATCGGCCCAGCGGGTTGATATCGGCATCGATCCCCAGCGCCTCGCGGGTCTTGGACAGGCGCGAATCCGCCACCACCAGCAGCCGG
>JAIYAA010000238.1 GCA_027489295.1 Sphingomonadales bacterium
CACCCTGTTCAACGCGATGATCGCCCCGCTCGCCCCCCTCCGTCTGGCCGGCATCGCCTGGTACCAGGGCGAGTCCGACACCGGCATTCCCGGCTATGACCAGCGCCTGCGCGCGATGAACGCGGACTGGCGGAGCCGCTTCGGCAGCCCGGCGACCGCGTTCGTCCTCGCCCAGCTCGCCAACTATGGCCCGCCCGCTGCGGCTCCGTCCGAAAGCGGATGGGCCAATGTGCGCGACGCCCAGCGCCGGGTCGCCGCAGAGGACCCGCATGCCGGCATGGCGGTGACGCTCGACATCGGCGACGCTGCGGACATTCATCCGGGCGAAAAGCGGCTCGTCGGCCAGCGGCTCGCTCGGGCGATGCGCGCGGCGCTTGCCGGCGCCCGCGACGGGCGCGCGGGCCCCGCGATCGGATCGGCCGAACGCCAGGGCGACACGGTAGTGCTGCGCTTCACCGGCGTGACGGGCGCGCTGCACGCGCGCAGCTCCGACCAGGCGATCGGCTTCGAACTCTGCGGCCCCGCGCCGGGCAGCTGCCGCTATGCCGCGGCGCGGGCGGCGGGGAGCAGCGTCGCCCTTGCGGGCGACGGCAAGCCGGTCACGCGGGTGCGCTATGCCTGGGCGGATGCCCCCGCCACCAATCTGGCGGACGACGCGCAGCTTCCCGTGGGCACGTTCGAAATAGCCGTCCCCTGACCATCCTCCCTCTCTGCAGGTAGCAGGAGTAATGAAACTTCGTTCGCGGCGGCGCGACGCAAGCATCAAGCCGTTGCCAGCCCTGAATTGCCCGCTATGGTAGCGCTCACATAAACAGAATATGGGGAGAGAGGATGCGTCTGCATCGCAAGGCCGTGGTATTTGCCGCGCTGCTGTCGTCCGCCGCACCGGCGGCGGCACAGACAACGCTGCGCCTGGATAGGTCAGACTATTTCGAGGCACCGGGCGTCAACTGGCTGGTGTTCTCGAACGTCAACGAGGGACTGTTCGCCGACGCCAAGATCAGCGGAGTGGAACTGATCCAGCAGGGCGTTCGCACTGCCACCAACGGCGATGTCCGTCTCGCCGCCACGCCCGGGCAATGGGATCCCGCCGCGGCGATCATCTCTCGCCGGGTCGACAAGGCGGCGGGTGTGATCGAGGCGGTGCTGAAATATCCCGACTTCCAGTACACGCTGCGCGCCGAGCGCCGCGGATCCAGCGTCGTGCTCTCCGTGCTGCTCGATGCCCCACTGCCGGCCTCACAGGTCGGCAAGGCCGGGCTGAACCTGGAGTTCGTGCCCTCCGCCTATTTCCACCACAGCTACACCGTGGACGGGAAATCGGCGCTGTTTCCCCGATACCCCGCTGACCGCATGGCCCTGACGCCGGAGCGCAACGCGGCGAGCGGCCGCAGCGACGGTCCGGGTGCCGAGCCGCTCCCCTTCGCAAGCGGTCGCGCGCTGGTGCTTGCACCCGAAGATCCTGCCCGGCGCGTCGGCATCCAGACGCGCGACGGCACGCTGGCGGTGTTCGACGGGCGCAATCAGGCGCAGAATGGCTGGTTCGTCGTCCGCCAGCTATTGCCCGGCGCGCGCACCGGGCGCGTCATCGAGTGGACCCTGGACGCGAACAGCGTGCCCGGCTGGCTCCGGCCGCCGGTGATCGGGCATTCGCAGGTCGGCTATACGCCCGCAGGCACCAAGATCGCCACCATCGAGCTCGACCGCGATGACACCCGCACGATCGACCCGCACCTGCTCCGGCTCGACGACACGGGCCGTTTCTTGCCCGTCAGCGCCGCTCCCGCGCGCGAATGGGGCCGCTATCTCCGCTATCGCTATCTCCAGCTCGACTTCAGCAAGGTCACGACGCCCGGCACCTACGCCATCGAGTTCGACGGCATCCGCACGGCTCCTTTCCCGATCCAGCCGGGCGTCCTGCAGAACCTCTGGAACCTCACCAACGACGTCTATCTGCCCATCGCGATGGACCATGTGCTGGTCAACGAGGCGTATCGGGTGTGGCATGGCGATTCGCACCGCGACGATGCCCGCCAGGCGCCGCTCAACCACGAGCATATCGACCTGTACCGCCAGGGTCCGACAACGGACACGCCGTTCAAGCCCGGCGAGCACATCCCCGGCTTGGCGGTCGGCGGCTGGCTGGATGCCGGCGACTTCGATATCCGCACCCAGACCCAGTATCAGGTCATCCGCCAGCTGGTGGATGCGTGGGAGACGTTCGGCATCGACCGCGACACGGTTTCCGTCGATTGGGAAGCGCGGCGTGTCGAAATGCATGTGCCCGACGGCACGCCCGACATCCTGCAGCAGATCCGCCACGGCAGCCTGCAACTGCTCGCCCAGCAGGATGCCGTCGGCCACGCGATCCACGGCATCGTAGAGCCCGATGTCGGCCAGTACACCCACCTCGGCGACGCGGCCAGCAAGACGGACGGGCTGCTCTTTGATCTTTCGCTCAAGCCGTTCGAGCGCGCGTACGACGCACGGGGCGGCCGCAGCGGCACCCCGGACGACCGCTGGGCCTTCACCAGCAAGGCCTCCGCGCTGAACTACGGCTCCGCCGCCGCACTCGCCGCGACCTACCGCGCCTGGAAGGATCGCGACGCGGCCTTCGCCGATCGCTGCCTGACGGTCGCCCGCAAGATCTGGGCGGACGAGCACAGCCACGCGCCCGACCTGTTCCGCAACGGCAACACGACGGGCGGACCGCTGGAGGTCGAGGAATTCACCGCCGCGGTGGAGCTGCTCGCCGCCACCGGCGACCAACGCTATGTCGAGCGCGTACAGGCGCTGACGCCGGCAATGCTGCGCGGGTTCGCGTTCACCGCGACGACGATGGCGAAAGCGCTGCCGTTCATGCCCGCGACCTATCGCGCCGCGCTTGAGCCCGCCGCCCGCGACTGGGCGGCCAAGGCGCAGGCCACGCTGAAGGAGAACCCGTTCGGCGTGCCGATCACGGCGGGCGGATGGGCCGGCAGCGGCGCGGTCCTCAACTTCGGCCTTACCGCCGATGCGCTCCACCGCGCCTTTCCGGACCTCGTCGACACCGCCCCGGTGCTGCGCGCGCTCGACTTCCTGCATGGTCACCACCCGGCATCCGATCGGTCGCTCGTCTCCGGTGTCGGCGCACTGTCAAAGGAGGTCGCCTATGGCAGCAACCGCGCCGACTTCTCGTTCATCCCGGGCGGGGTGGTGCCGGGCGTGCTGCTGCTCAAGCCGGATTATCCGGAGAACCGCGACGACTGGCCGTTTTTCTGGGGCGAGAACGAATATGTCGTGCCCGAGGGCGCCATGTATCTCGCGCTCGCCAACGCCGGTGCCCGCCTGGCCGGCCCCGCGCAGTGAGTACCCCACAGAACCCCGCGCATCACACAAGCAGCGGTATCAACAGGAGAGGTGACATGACGAAACGAACGACTTCACCGGCGGCAGGCCGCTCCCGCCCCCCCCTGCGGCGGCGCGCCATGCTGCTCGGGGCGGCATTGGCCTGCGCGCTGTCGGCGCCCGCGCTGGCGCAGAACGACAAGATGCGCCCGATCGAAGCGCCCGCGCAACCGACCGCCATCACGCTTCCGACCGGACCGCTCCCCGGCGGCAGCACGCCCGAATCCTGGCACAGCCAATATGGCAGCGTCTTCGCCCGCAACGTGGTGGTCGCGACCCTCACGCCGTTTCTGCCGGATCCCGCCAAGGCTACCGGCGCCGCGGTGGTGGTGGCTCCCGGCGGCGGCTTCCGCACCCTCTCGATGCAGAATGAAGGCTGGGACGTCGCCAAGGCGCTGGCCGCGCGGGGCGTGGCTGCGTTCGTGCTCAAATATCGCCTGAACCAGACGCCGCGCGAGATGGATGCGTTCGAACGCTCCATGGCCGAGATGTTCTCGACCACCGCTGCGCGCCCGCCCCGGCCCGATCCGGCCGCGATGATGGCGGGCATCGCGCCACAGATCGCCGACGCACGCGCGGCCTTCGCACTGATCCGCCAGCGTGCGGGCGAATGGCACGTCGATCCGAACAAGGTCGGCATGGTCGGCTTTTCCGCCGGGGCGATGCTGACCATGGCGACCGCGCTGGCTGGGCAGGATGCCAAGCCGGCCTTCATCGCCGACATCTACGGACCGCTCGCCAGCGTCAGCGTTCCTGCCGACGCGCCCCCGCTGTTCGTGGCGCTGGCAGCCGACGATCCCTTCTTCGCCAATGGCGGGTTCGGGCTGATTGACTCGTGGAAGGCCGCCAAGAAGCCGGTCGAGTTCCACCTCTATGAACAGGGCGGCCACGGCTTCGGCATGTATCCGAAGACGACGACCAGCACCGGCTGGTTCGATGCCTTCGCCAGCTGGCTGACCATGCACGGTTGGATGAAGCCGGCGAAGTGAGCGCGCTCCGCCGCTGATCGACGGGACCGGCCGCTACCGCGCGCCGGTCCCGTTCGGTATCACGGCCGAAGGAACCGCCATTTGCCTGCGTCGCTCCCGGGATCGAACGGCACCAGTGCCGGGGTACTGCGGCCGATCGCGACCAGCGCCCGCGGGTGTTTCGCATCCGCCTGGGCCTTGGGCAGGATGCGATAGGTGCCGTCGGTCAGCTGGTCGATCTGCCACAGCTGCTCGGGTGCGCCGGTGAACGCGGGCACCGCCTGCACGCTGCCCTGCGGTCCGGTGGCGAGGGCACGCTCGGTCCCCGCGATCAGGATCTTGTAATAGGGCGCGCCGAACGCGCCGCCGGCGCCTTCCGCCGGAGCGATCGCCCATTGCTGGTGGGCGCGGATCATATAGTCGCCCAGGTCGACCTCGGCCGATCCCGCCGGCCAGCTGGTCCGGTTCTCCGCCAGCGTCTGGTTCGGAATCGGCCCCGCCGGATCGCCCGGCGCGGCGAAGAAGCTGCGCCGCACGTCGAACGGCATGCGGACGAAATCGACGGCGAGTTCCAGCGCCCCGCCGCTGCGCTCCGACTGGATCTCATAGGTGCCAGCCGGGACATTCTCGCCCGCCACCGGCCAGCCGTTTCGCCAGAGCAGCGGCAGGATGCCCAGCACGCTGCGCCCGCCGCGATCCAGATCGGACTCATAGTGTATCGAGAATTTCTCGACGCCGCCGCCCAGGTCGAGCAGGCCGAAATGTCCCGGCCCGTACTGCCGCCCCCGCCCGGCAACGACGAGCGTGCCGCCGCCCCTCAACAGCGGTACGCCCATATTGTCGACAAACGGTCCGGTGGGGCTGCGCGAACGGCCGACGCGGATGTTGTACGAAGAATTCGGTCCGTCGCAGCAGGTGCCGTGGGTGCCGAGCAGATAGTACCAGCCGTCGCGGTGGAGCAGCGCGGTGGCTTCCATGTCGATCGCGACATCGACCGGCTGGCTTCCGGGCATCTTGTCGCCCGTCCTGGGATCGAGCTCGATCATCCGGATATAGCCGAAATAAGTGCCGTAGCTCAGCCAAAGCCGTCCCTCGGCGAAGAGGAAGGCGGGATCGATCGCGTCGGCCGGCTCCAGCCCGTTGGTGGAGGCCACCGTGCCGACCTCGTGATAGCCGAAGTCGGGGGACTTGGGGTCGAGCGAGCGCGTCCACATCACCTTGACGTTGCTCGCATGGCCGCCGTTCATCCCGCCGCCGCCGACCGCGTAGGCGACATAGAATCGCTCGCCGATCTTGATCACGTCCGGCGCCACGCCGCCGCCCGGTCGCTCGCCGCCGCTGTGCCAGACCCACCCGTCCTCGGAAACCAGCCCGCCGCCGCGGGTGCCGAAGGTCCACCAGCGGCCATCGGAATAGGTGATGGTGGACGGATCGTGGATGAAGGGCTCGCCCGCCAGCTGGGCGAAGGCGGCCCCGGGCTGCGCGAGCAGGCACAGCGCGGCGAGCGGCAGGACAGCGAATTTCATGGCGGTCCTCACTTCACGTCGATCGCGATGTCGCGGATCGGCTTGCCCGCGGCATCGACGAAGCGGGCGCAGAAATCGCTGAGGCCCGGCCCGTTGATCACCGCGCCCCGCAAGACGTTGCGCCCCTTGCGCAGCGTGACCGGTGGCGACAGCACATCGTCCATCACCATGCGCCGATCACCGTAGAGACCGGCGACCTCGCTGCCGTTGAGCCACCAGCGTGACGCTGAATTGGACCCGAGCGCCAGCCGCACGTCGCGCATCTCGCGCGGCGCGTACACCACCGTCACCGCCCAGAAGATCACGCCATAGGTCGGCTTGCCGAGCCCCTGGGCCAGATAAAAGAGCTTCACGTCGAACAGGGACGAATCGAGCGCGTGCCAGCGCAGGCCGCCAATTGCGCGCTCCCCGTCGCGCGGCACCGCGTCGAACCGGCCGGGATAGGTGGCGGGCGCAAGCGCGTCGCGAACATAGCTGGGGGTGAAGCCGGTATTGGTGCGGTTGGGCTTCACCACCGGTTCCAGCAGCAGCCAGCGGCGCAGAAAGCCGTCGGCATCCGGCGCGATCGCGGGCGTGGATGCGGGCGTGTAATAGGGGGCGAGCCCGGTGGGCGGCGGCAGCGCCTCCTCCACCATGCCCGCCGTCTGCGCACGAAGGGCCGCGGGGGCCAGCAACGCCAAGGCGACGCCGCATCCGCAGGCCACGGAACGGGGGGTACCCATTGCCGGTGTCTCCTCTCCCGGCGACTCGAAGCGGCCGCCATTGTTATCGGTAACACCATGGCTAG
>JAIYAA010000110.1 GCA_027489295.1 Sphingomonadales bacterium
AGCGCGCGACGCGATCGTGATCATTCCAAAGCAGTCGCCTTGCGCTGGGCTTGTGGCCGCGGTGGTGCGCGCATCCTTGTCGCCGCCAAATGAAGATCATTGTCGCTCGGAGCAGGCGAAACCTAGCTCGGGCCACTAATCTCCGAGAGAAGTGTCGCATTTCCGCGCGTCTGGAAAAGGGGCAGTGGCGTCGAGGCGTGCCTCGACCGCCACTGCAGGAGGGGGGGGATCAGAACTTTAGCCGCACACCTGCGGTGAAGTAGCGTCCGATCACATCGTCGCCGGTGATTGAGGGGTAGGAAAAATTGGGCGTGCCCGAGAACCCCGAGGTCACATACACGGGCGGGTCGGCGTCAAACAGGTTCTGGACCGACAGGAAGAACTGCTTACCCTTGTCCTTGCCCATGTTCACCGTCAGCGTCACGTCGGTGTAGGCGATCGAGGGAATGTCCGGCTCCGCATATACCAGCGTCCGATCCGCGTCCCATTTGAGCGACGACCGCCAACGTTCCTGGATATCCAGCGCCCAGTCCGAGTTGCTGTAGGAGACAAACCCGGTCAGGCGCCATTTCGGAACGCCGCCTGTTCCCTGGATGGCCGCCGCACCCGCCCCGTAGCTCGGCGTGGTGCCAGGCAACAGCTCGGTGGTCAGCTCGGGCTGATAGCCGACCAGACCGCGCAGCGAGATGCGCCCGTCGGTACCAACGCCGAAGCTGTAGTTGATTTCCCCGTCGATGCCCCAGGTTGTCAGCGATGAAGCATTGAGCTGGGTCGAGCGGACGAGACTGGGCGCGTTCGCCACGGTGCGATTGCTGAACGGCAGCGGGCGGACGTAGAGCGAGCAGAACGGGCCGGTGCCATTGGCATCCTCGCAGAGCTTCTGCACCGCGGAGAGGCGGCCGTCGATCAGCGAAATCGCATTGTCCATTTTGATCCGGTAATAGTCTACCGAGACGCTGAAGTTCGGCACTGCTCTTGGCCGCAGGACCCCGCCGAACGTGAGGGTGTTCGCCACTTCGGGCACCAGGCCCGGATTGCCCACGGTCTCGGTTGGCGTGATACCGTTGAAACCTGTGTGAAGGTCCTGATAGCCGCTGGTCGCCACGGTGGCCGGCTGGTAGCGGTTATAGAGGCTGGGGGCCCGAATATCGCGCGAGCGCGTCGCGCGGAGCCGGAACCCATCGACCGGTTCCCAGTCGCCACCGAGCTTCCAGGTTGTGACGCCACCACTTGTGGAATAATTGGTATAGCGCACCGCTCCGTTGAGGCTTGCGGTGCCGACAACGCTATTCTTGAGTAGCGGGAACTCCACTTCGCCGGCAATTTCGCCGACACGCTCGCCCACCGATATCGGCGTGACCTGGGCGTTGTCGTAGAACGGCGTTGCCCCCGGCGTGCAGCCGAAGCGAAGCCCGGTGCAGTCGGCGAAGACGCCTGCGGGCGCATTGGTCGAGACGTCCAGATGGGTCCAGCGATACTCGCCACTGACAGCGACCCGGATCGGACCCGCCCAATTGTTGAAAGCTGTGCCGCTAACGCTCGCCGCGACATTGTCGAGCGTGAACTTCGGCTCGTTGTACGTCGTCGCGAACACGTAATCCAGCGCCGCCTTCTGGCTGGCCGGAGTGCCGCCGAAGGCGTTCAAAGGAACACAGCCGGGATAGGCATTCGGGTTGGTCAGCGCGACACGGCAGACGATATTACCATTGGCGATGCCGGTGCGGAACCGGCCTTCGTCGACCGCGTCCAGCGCCGCCGCTACGTTACCGTTTACCCGGTTGTTGACGAAGTAATTCCGCGTGATGCTGACGCCGTGCTGATAGAACAGGTTCCACGCAAACTCGCCGACCTTGCCGTCGAGGCCACCTGCCGCGATCCAGGTTTTGGAATCGCCCTGGATGCCTAGGCGATGCTCCGGATCGTCCCAGACCCGACCGAACAGGAACGGGCCGCCAAGAGCCGCCTGTGTCGTCGGGCTGATGAAGGCGTTATCCGAGCCGACGACCACGGGAAGAAAAAGGTTGGGATAGAAGGCATTGTAGGTATGCGCCTTGGCGTACATGCCTTGTGCGTAAAGCCGGACACTGTCACTGAGTTGGTGCTCGAGTCTACCAAATGCCTGGTCCGTTCTGAGGTCGGCGCTTGCGGCCGAGCCTTTGCCATAGAAACCATCGCCCCCGCTTTCGAGAGTACCGCTCTGGGGCGTACCGTGTACGAATGGGCCGGCAACCCCTGGTGAGACGAACTGCTGACCAGCTAGCGGGCTGGTGAGGATCGAGCCTTTGAAGCCGATGGAGGCGTTGCGCGCGTTGGAAACGAGGCGGAACGGATCGGCAGTGGTGCCTGAGCCGGTCAGAGCATAGCCCGCAGCCCCGCTGGCGCGCGCCTCCTTTTCGAAGCCGTCCTGCTGAAAATGCTCGTAGCTCAGCAGGACATGGGCGCGGCCGTCCGCGAAGCTTTTGCCGAAAGCCCCGCCGGCCCGCCACGAGAAGGCGTCGCCGCGCGTCGAGATGCCCGACTGCGCCTGCACCTTCAGGCCTTCATATTTTGTGTCGAGGATGAAGTTGACGACGCCCGAGACCGCATCGGAGCCATAGACTGCCGAGGCGCCCCCGGTAACCACGTCGACGCGCTGCAGGAGCATCTGCGGTAGAATATTGGTGTCGACGGCGCCGGTGTAGCTCGTCGGGGCGACCCGATGGCCATCCAGCAGAATCAAATTGCGCTGAATACCGATACCGCGAAGGTTGAGATAGTTACCGGTGAAATTGTCGGTTGAGTCCGCCTGGATCGCGGTACCGCGCGAAAGGGCGAACGCGGGCAGTTTCTTCAGCCCATCAGGAACGTTCGAAGGGCTCGTCGTTTGCAGTGTTTCGGCCGTCATTACGGTCACCGGGGTCGGCAGGTTGTTTCCGTTGGTGAGCAGCCGACTTCCCGTAACGATGATCTGCTGTTCAGCCCCAGCTTCCTGTGCCGCCGGTTCGTCCTGCCCCGCGGCCGGAGCGGGCGCCTGCGCCGTTTCCTGCGCGAAAGCTGGACTGGTCAGCGCAAAAACGCTGATGCCCGCATAAAGCCAGAATCGCTTTTCCTTCATGAGAAGCCTCTCCTCCGCAACCCGCTTTTGGTGCGGGCGATTTATCCTACGTTTGATATGGTGAAACGTATTACGCATCAAGCAATAATCTGGACACATGTGGGTGCAGATTCGTAATTATTTGTTGCGTTGCAACGACGCCGCGATCGAATTACGCGGCTTCATCCGAGGCTGATGGGTAGGAATCCCGCGCAAGACATTCGAGTTGCGCGATGTTGACGGCGCCCAAAATCCATTGTGCGCCGCAAGTTCGGCCGTTGCATTAGAGACACACTCGTTGCGGGCGCACGCACCCGTCGTTGCCGCGCGAC
Source organism: Sphingomonadales bacterium (assembly GCA_027489295.1). The sequence goes on from JAIYAA010000110.1 coordinate 3,406, forward strand.
GTTATGGCGCATTTCCAAGCGCAGCAACGGGAGCAGGCAAAGGCTGTTGTAGCGGCCGGCTCGAAGCCGTTGTCCGTGACAGTCTCTGTCGTTATGAGCGCAAGGTGCCGGCCACTGTCGCCGCCTAGGGTCCGCAACTATCGGGCGAGCCGGGACCAAGACCCGAGGCGGGCCTGTTCTCGTCTAGCGTGCTTACGCCGACGCGCCGACGCCTTGGGCGCTCTGTACTGGTGATGAGCCATGGCGCCGCTGCAGTCAGAATATCGAAACGGTTCCGCCACCAGCCACATAGGCGCGAAACCGCCCGAGTGCCTCGGGTCGCATCGCTGGGCGCGCGCCGAAGACTCCGCCGAGCTCCATCAACTGATTTTTCAGGTGATTCTGTGGCCAGCGCGGAAGCCCTGCGCCGTTCGGATTTCCGCGCCTGACGAAATTGGCCCAGTATTGCCCGATTGCGTCCGAGATGCGCCGGTCTTCCACAGTGAACGGCCGGCTCGGCGACTTGTCGAGCGTGCTAAGCACATAGGGTATCTCGCTGGAATGAAAGGCGCCATATTTTGCGCTGTCGGGACCCGGCTCGGCGTGCGTGAAAAGATACCTCCAGATCGGGTAGTGGGTCGTTTTGCTCCGCGTTTCCGACCAGAAGAGAAGGCCGGCGATCCCCCGGTCGCGCATCAGGGCCGGTGCTGAAGTTGCTGGCTCCGTCGCTGGGTAAATGTCCGCGAAGCGCACGGTGGCCGCGCCGAAGCGCTGCTGCAGAAGATCAGTATAGGACTGTGCGCTGGTCGGCCGGTAATCCGGCAAAAAGCCGCTGGCTTCGTCCGCGTTGAGTCCTGTCAGGATCGGAGTGTCGTTGTATTTGCCCTGGGCGAGCGCTTCGCCCGGGTCGGTTGGGAGGATGACTCCATCTGCAACCGGTGCAAAGCGCAGCATGCCCGTGCCGGGTGCGGCGGACTTGGCCAGCGCTGCCCTGACCTTGGCCGGGCTGAGTGCGCGCAATTCCGCGAGCGAGTGCATGCCCGATGCGGCCAGCACGCGCTGGCCGTCGGCTTCGGCCATCGCCAGCGGCATCTGGGGCAGTCCCATACCCGACCCGCTCTGCGCGATCGCGCGCGCAAACAGACCCTTCGCCAAAGGCGACAGGATCAGGTCGTTGACGGACATTGCCCCGGCCGACTGACCTGCGATCGTCACCTTGGTCGGATCGCCGCCAAATGCTTGGACGTTGCGCTGTACCCAGCGCAGCGCCGCGACTTGGTCTAATAGCCCGAAATTGCCGTTGCCTCCGCCGGGTTCGCCAGCCAGATCGGGATGCGCAAAGAAGCCATACACCCCAAGCCGGTAGTTGATGCTGACTACCACTATCCCATGCCGTGCCATGGCGGCGCCGTCATAGATTGGGACCGAGGCCGAGCCGCTGTTGAACCCGCCGCCATGGATCCAGACCATCACCGGGAGCCGAGCCGTGGACCGCTTTGCGGGCGTCCACACGTTCAGGTAAAGGCAGTCCTCGCTCACCGGACCGGAGATCATGTACTCGCTGGTCCACGGGCCGAACCCGCCGGGCGGGGGCAGATCCTGTTCGCAGCTTTCACCGAAACGGGTTGCCGGACGGATACCTTTCCAGGCGCTGGCGGCCTGCGGCGCGCGCCAGCGCAGCGAACCAATCGGCGCAGTCGCGTAAGGAATGCCGAGAAAGCGACTCACGCCGTCTGCCCTGCTGCCTGCAAGCACGCCCTCTGTGACTTTCGTCGTATGCAACTGCGCGGCGACTGGAGAGGAGGCAATGGTCGCCAGCAGCGCCGCCAGGGCTGCGATCGGTTTGCGAAGGCTCATGATCTTGTCGTGTCCTCACTGGGGGTGCCGGGTATCCAAAAGGGCTCGCCTGAAGGGAGATAGCGGATCGGGTTGGAGATCTTGCTGCGAAGCCACCACGCGTAGCGGTCCAAGCCGTCCGCCTCACCGCGCTCATGGGCAATCATGATAAAGGCCTTGGGTGCGCCTGATCGCATCGTGTCGCGCATATAGCTGGCGGTATCGAACTCGCGAACCTCGGGTACGATCAGCACATCGTTTTTCACCAGGCCAAGCAATACGCTGTCGATGCCATGGCCGCCAAATCGGATACGCGAGACCTTGATATCGTCGTTGCCGATGACACGGATGCTGCGGCTGGGTAACTTGTCTCGAAGCTCGGCAAGCAGCGCCGACAGCGGCAGTGCCGCTCGTCGATATTGTGCTTCGAAGCCCGAAGCGCCGCCGCTTGTAAGATTGTGTTCCCAGCCGAGACGCTCACAGGTCGCGGCGCTCATCGGTTCCGGTTTCAATTGGTGCCAATGATTGTCGAAGCGGAAGATCGCCAGCCGGTTTCGCTCGATGAAATCGGACTTGGCGCAATACACCGGATCCTTCCCCCACGCGTCGGTGGAGTCTGTGTGGCTCCAGAAGGTTGGCTCGTGGGGCACGACCAGATTGGCGCCGGCCCCCACAGCTTGCCGCAACAAGCGCAGCGTCGACATGAAGGTGGACACGACCGCGCGGACCGGCATGGCCGCGTCACCTGCCTTCAGCGTATCAACCGTGTGGGCGGAGCAAGCAACGCCTTCTGCTGCGCAGCCCGCCTGTATCCACGCAATGCCGTCGGCCACCTTCGGCGAAGGCGAAGCCGCGATGGCCGGGAGCGCGAGCGTCGTCGCTCCCGCAGCAACTCCTAGGTCGAAGCTTCGGCGAGATTCATATGCGACATGAACGGTCCTCACGCAGCGTTGCGGACGATCTCGGGCTGTCACAGCCACAGAGCCCAATGATCGGGGAAGATCATGCGGGCTCACGCTGCGATATGGGCACTCTGCGGCGCCATCGGTGCATCGAAACCGGTGAGCAGCAAGGCTGCCCGGCGCCCCATCGCGACCACGTCCTGCATATAGGGCGTCGCCCCCCATTCGGCTGCGTCGCCGGCAATGACGATGTCGATTGCGGGATCGCGCAGGATGTTCGAAAGTGCGATCGAGGTCAGCATGCACGCCTTGATTGCGACGTGGGTTGCTGGCGTCGGCGGACGACCTACGACCCCGCACACGATGGAAGCCTCTTGCGTTGAGGGAAAACGGCAAGGGCTTGCACGCTGCCCCTGGGGAACCGCGCAGACGGCATCGTCAGCGCGGGGCTCAGCCGGCCCGAAGCCGAGCTGTTCGGCGAAGGCGCGCGATGCGGACGCCGGGTTCTTGCGCTCCCAAGTGGTCCGGATCCGCAGGATGTTAAGACAATGTTCGGAGATGAATGCCCGTTTGGCGACGGTTACCGGTGCAGCGAGGACGCTCTCTGGCTTCGGGATCTGCGTGCTCCACACGCTGTCGTACAGCTGAAAGGGATGGCCGTCGCGCAAAATCAGGTTCGTACCCGTCGCAGATGCCCGCTGCAGGATTTTCATCGATGGCACGGAGCAAACGACGATCGAGGTCACCTCGTCGGCAGGGTCGCCCGCGACGAGCCCCTCCAACTGCAGGCCGACTGGCCCATCAAGCGCCGCTTGCAGTGTCGCGACAGCGTCCCCTACAAGCATTCGCCGCTCTCCAGGAATTATCTTATAAGAAATCGATTATGCGATGAGTATCGCCGGCTGTCCATGGGTGGACTGAACGGCGAACGGCGGCGCCGGCCGTACCCCGCGTCGCTTACTTCGCCGGTGCTTCTTGAATCCGCAAGGACGATCAGGATCACATTTGAAGCCCGCAAGCCCGCGAGCTCCGCGCGCAAAACTCCGGGGGCAGGCGCGATCGCCCCGCGTGTCGGCCGGGTGCTGATTGCGGGGAAGGTCGGCAACAGTCCAATTGCGGAATCGGCCGCTGACATATCGGATGCACAGGAATTAGAACGGGCCGTCATGATGACGCCGGCGGCCCGGCCGGCGGTTGATGGCCCAGCGTTGCTGAAGATCCGCGATACGGTACGTTACTCGAGGAGGTCAGCGCGGTCGAGCATCAACGCCGCATCGCTACCCGCTACGAAAAGACCGCTCTATCGTTCGCCAGTTTCCTCAATCTCGCCGCCATCCGCCGGTGGCTGCATCACTTTGTCAACAGGATCTAGGAATCGACGCTAGGGATGGCAGTTGTTCTCAAAGCTCACAGGCAGTTATGCAGAAGGTGGCCCGCACAGTCTGTTCAGATCGCCCACTCTCGGCCCTTCGAAGTAGATAGTATCTCTCTGCGCTACTCTTAGTAGCGCCACCTGACCTTTAATCGCTTCCGGGTCTGGCCATATCTCCCGCAGCAAATGTGACCAGAAGGGGCTGAGTGAAGTGATCCATGAATTGGCGAGTATTTTGATCAAGCCGGGAATGAATAGACAATTCTAGCAGGGTTTTTCAAAAGCACTTCCCTTGTTCAGGCGTGCAGAGGGATGCTATGGCGCCCGGCTCGAACAGTCTGTCGAAGACCCGCTCCGGTATATGATCGTCGTGGGATGGGCGGCGCTTGAGGATCATGTCGTCGGGTTTCGCAACTCAGAGGATTATGGGCGCTGGCGCGACCTTGTCGGCGACTTTTTCGCGGCGCCTCCCTTGGTCGACCACACCGAAATCGTGATAGATTGACTTGCGGATGAAGGAATTTACGTGAAGATTTTCGTCACCGGTGCGAGCGGTTTCATCGGGGGATCGTTCGCTGCAGAGGCAGTTCGGCGCGGCCATGAGGTTCGGGGCCTGGTTCGCTCACCGGAGAAGGCACTGGCATGCGCGGCATTCGGCATCGTGCCGGTCCACGGCGATCTCGCCGACCATGATATTCTGGCATCGGAGGCCTCTGCCGCCGATGCGGTCGTCAACGCCGCCAGCAGCGACGACAGGCCGGCGATCGACGCAATGCTGAGGGTGTTGTCCGGATCGGGAAAGGCGCTGCTGCACACCAGCGGTAGCAGCATCGTGGCGGACAACGCCAACGGCGAGCCGAGCGACACTGTGATTAACGAGGATCAGCTTCCAGCACCCACCAAGGACAAGGCTGCACGTGTGGCACTGGATCAGGCGATCCTCGCGACGCCCGGCGTCCGGTCGATCGTCCTATGCAATACGCTGATCTTCGGTGACGCGCTGGGACCAGAGGCCCACAGCGTCCAGCTTCCGCTATTGATCGGTTTCGCCCGCGAAACCGGGAAAGCTGTCTATATCGGCCGCGGTCTGAACCGGTGGTCTACAGCCCACATCGCGGATGTGGTCAACCTCTACCTACTTGCGCTCGAGCGTGCGCCGGCCCGCACCTTTGCGTTCGTAGAAAGCGGTGAAGCCTCGTTCGGGGAGATGGCCCGATCGATTGCCGATGGACTCGGCCTCAGCAACCCGATCTCGATGACGATCGAGGCGGCTGAGGCGCGCTGGGGACGGGCAAGGGCGCGCTATTCGCTCGGCTCGAACAGCCGCGTCCGGAGCGCGCGTGTGGCGGCCCTTGGGTGGACTCCTAGCCGCCTGTCCGTCCACCAGTGGATCGCGGACCATCTTGGGACCGCCGCGTGAACTCAACGGGTTGGCAGTTCCGGTTCGACCAATCTTTAATTTTCGAAAAGGACATTAGCAATGACCGACACGCCCCAGGACAGCGATAGCATCAGCTCGAACGTGTGTATCGCGTATCCCGATTTCGCAAAGCTTCCAGAACCGGTTCGAGAGAAATTCGATAGCCTTACTACGAAGGTTAATTTCTTCCGAATGCTGGGGCACAGTGCTGGCGCTTTCATTCCGGTCATCGACCTTACTAACGCGATTTTCAGGGATCTGACGATCTCCGATTATCACAAAGAACTGATGGTCCTGCTGGTGGGCGCGCACGAGAGCGTTGCATATGAGTGGGAGCAGCATGTTTCAATCGCCCGGTCAGCCGGCGTTCGACAGGACCAGTTTATCGCAATCGCCGAATGCCGGATTGACGATGCCGATGCTTTCACGGAAGATGAGCGCGTCTTGCTGCGCTTTGGAAAGGCCGTGCTCGAAAAGGGGAAAGCGCCAGGCGTCCTGTTCAAACACGCCTTGCGGCATTTTTCTGTTCAGGAACTTAGCGATGCTATCATTGTTCTCGGCTATTACAGGATGATATCAGCGCACATTCAAACCTTCAATATTGCTATCGACGCGCAAAGCGACGGAAATTGGATTAAGGGTTGAGCTGGTAGTGGGGCGCCGCCCATTTTCTACGGCGACCCCACTTCGTCTGGGATCTCGTCACTTGTAGAACTTATACGGCCCTTCCATCCAACACCGATTTGGCATCGGCCGTGAGATGCCTGGGTGAGCAGGAGCGGTCCATAAGCAGAAATATGCGCATAAAATCGATCGCCTTCGCCGCGGCCGGCCAGGTATCCGGCGCGGCGTTCGGCCAGTTTCCTCAATGCCGCCGCCATCCGCCGGTGGTTGCCTAACTTTGTCAACAATTCCTAGCTAGCCAGCGTGCGATGGTTAATTCGCGCCAGCCCGTGCATCTCGTGCTGATCTGCGTGTTAGCGGGGAAGGTGCCTGCTTCCAACTTCCGGTAAAGGGTGGAACGCGTGAGGCCTGTTAAAACGAGGACGGCCTTGAGCCGGAAGAAGCGGTCCGTTGCCTTGGAGTGCATTGCGATCACCTTGCATTGTTCGGGGATTGGTGGAGCGCTTCGGCGCAACATGGACCCGAACGGCTTGCCTGCAGAAGGGTTCGTCTGGTGCTGAGACAGCCCTGTACGGTGCAATCGGCAGGCGCATCCCCCCGGATCGATGGCAACGAGCGCTAGCTTAGTCTGATCGTGTTTTCAGCGGGCTGCCAGCGCGAGACAGAGTCCGGTTCGCCGTGGTTGGGCGCAGCGCACCTGAGCCTGCATGGCACAAGTCAGAGACTTTGCGTTCTTGCTCTTCGTTCCCAATTTGTTCTAGCTGGCGGCTCGCTGCCGATGCAGCGATTCGATATCATTGGGAGTTTCGGCATGGAGCACGACCTCCAGTTGCGCGCTGCTGCGCGTGCGATCTACGACGCCTGCTATCCAAGCGAGGAATGGGCGCCGTTTGGCTTCGACGAGGCGGAGCGATTCAGGACTGTTCACTATCGCCAGGCAGTCGGCGCGGCGCTGCAGGCGCGTCGGGCGCTGCACGATCGCGCGGTGCAACCGAGCCTGTTCGCCGAGCAGGTGCACGCCTGACGCCCGCGCGATGGATGCGATCGAACGGACCAACTGGCTGGCGCATCGCTGGCCGATCGAACTCGAAACCTTCTCCTATGGCGGATGGCTGATCCATGTGGGCAGGGTCGAGGGGCATCGCCTGGGGCAGGTCAATTCCGCTGCGGAGTTCGAGACCTGGAAGGCGGCGCAGCGGCCGGTGTGCCTGGCGCGCTTCATTGCCGGTAGGCGCGAGCTTCATCCTCCTGCGGTGCTGGTGGTCGCCGGCGAGTACCGCCTGGGCCGTATCCCGCCGGAGCTGTGGTGTGGCTATGACGCGACGCTGCTGATGGATGCACCGTCGGCAACGCTCCTCTCTGCCAAGGTGCGGGCGATGTTCCCGGCCTGGCCGGACGCTCTCATCCGGGTGGTGCCGCAGGCACAGGTGCCGGCGCTCGGGCTCAGCCCTGCTCCCGCCGCGGCCGGGCCGCGTCTCCGTTTGGTGGGCTGATATGGCACGCTACGACGCAGATGGCGGGCAGGTGCCCCGGACGCTGTTCGAAGCTGCGGCGTTCCACCGTTCCGTCCGGGCAGCCTGTGCGGGGTGCGGGCACATCGGCGTCTTCCATGCCGCGGCGCTCTGGCGGCTGTTCGAGCGCAGGCAATGGCCGGGCCTGCTCGCCGAGGTGGGTGCTCGCCTCCGATGTTCGCGATGTGGGCGGCGCGGCACGACGATCAGCCTGACCCGCGATCCGCCGACGATCACCAGCCTGCCGCTCCCGAGCGATGTCGAATGGCGGCGGGCGGTCAGCCGGTTTCGCGCCTAGAACAGGGCCGCCTGTTCGACAGCGCCCTTGCGCTTCACCCAAGGCTCGCCGGTACGCTCCATGACGATCAGGTCATCGGGGAAACAGCGCGCCTGGAAGCCGAGGATGTCGTCGAAGCTGCCGCGCAGCCAGCGATCATGGTCGTCGCGGTGAAGCAGCACCGGTATGCGATCGTGCACCGGGCGGATCGCCTCGTTGCAGTCGGTCATCACGCCGGAATAGACCGGACCCCATTCGGTGCTGTCCCGCCACAGTCCCGCCCAGGCGAAAAGCGGCGCGTCCTTGACGCTGAACCAGGTCCGCGTCTTCGAACCCTTGGCGCCCTCCGCTTCGGCAAAACCGGTCAGCGGGATGAGGCAGCGCCACTCCGGCTTACGTGCCAGCCCGACCCACATCGGCTTGGTAAGATCGGCGATGTTATTGACGGGCTTCGGCTTGGCGGTCGGGCTCATTCCCTTGAGCCGGAGCGGAAATCCCCAGACCATCGACTGCAGCACGCGCGCGCCCGCTTCCTCGCGCACCACCATGCCGGGGTAGCCGGGATAGACTTCCTCGCCCGCATTGGACTGCACCGGGTTATCGACGCCGAAATGCGCCGCGACTTCGGCGGCGCTCTTCCGAAGCTGGTAGAGGTTGCAGATGTGGACGACCCTCCCTTGCTGGGTTCGTAGCAGCAGTTGAGTCGATCGCTTGCTATCAGATGTCCGGCCTGTTTGCGCGGATAAATCCGCTGGCTGAGATCGTGTTCGCTACGCGTGGTCCAAACACATCGGCGACATTATAAAGTGCCAGCGCAACCTTCGGGTGGGCTCCGCGTCGAGGAAGCCGGCGACATCGTTGATCGCGGCACGGAGGCCGTGAAGGCGCGACATGGTTCGGCGCGGGAGCCTAGCGCTACCCGCCTATGGGGCAAGGGCTCCGCGCAATAGTGGAAATTCGCCGCGGCTGCCGCCTCGCAAACTTTTTTCGGATCGGGACCCCGTAGTTCGCCGTCGGCTGCGTCAATCGCTCCAGTGCCGGGACACCGGCGGGGAGAAAAGAATGACGATCTCGAAAAGGGCGCTTTGTGCGGCGATGCTTGCCGCGACGCTTTCCTACAGTGACATGGCGGTTGTCGAGGCACGCGCCCAGGCAGGGGTGACGCGCTTCGACCTGCCGGCGCAGGATCTTGCCTCCACGCTCCGCGCGATCGCCCGTCAGGCCGGCCGGGAGATCCTGTTCGCGGACGAGGAGGTGCGCGGTAAGCGGTCGGTGGCGATCCGAGGGATCTACACCGTCGAGCGGGCGGTGACCCTCGCCATCGGGGAGGACCTGGTGGTGGGCGAGGAATCCGGCGCCATCGTCGTCCGGGGGCGCGACGGCCGAGGCGGGGTCACATCGGCCCAGAACGAGAACCCGGATGCCATCACGGTAACCGGCTCGCGCATCCGCGGTGCCGAGGGTCCCTCGCCCGTCATCATCGTGTCGCGCCAGGGGCTGGAGGAGCAGGGCATCCCCGACATGGCGAGTGTTTCGCGGATACTCCCGCAGAATTTCACCGGAGGGCAAAACCCCGGGGTCGCGGGGGGCGGTGACCAGGGCGGATACAATAATGCGAACAATGCGACGACGCTCAATCTTCGCGGGTTAGGCTCGGACGCGACGTTGACGCTCATCAATGGTCACCGCCTTCCTTACGACGCCGTCAACCAGGGCGTCGACATCTCGATCATCCCGCTGGCGGCGCTCGAACGCATCGAGGTCATCACTGACGGCGCCTCGGCGCTCTACGGCTCGGACGCGGTGGGCGGCGTCGCCAACCTGATCCTGCGCCGCGACTATGACGGCCTCCTGACCAGCGCGCGCGTGGGCGCATCGACCGAGGGCGGCAACGTCCAGCAGCAATATTCGGGCGTTGGGGGCACACGATGGGCCGGCGGCGGCTTCATGGCCGCAATCGACTATAGCAAGGCAACACCGATCTATGCCGACGACCGGCCCTATACCCGCCAGCTCAACGCCGGGCAGATGCTGACGACCAGCAGCCGGCAGGTGAGCGGCGTGTTGGCCGGCCACCAGGATCTTGCCAATTGGGCGTCGTTCGAGCTCGACGTCCAACTCGCCGATCGCCGGTCACGCAAGGTCAACGCCTTCTCGCTGACCGCGCCGACCACCTTCTATGGCCAGGACAACCGACCGGTGGTGCGCAGCTATGCAGTGACGCCGTCGCTGCATCTCCGCCCAGGTTCCGGCTGGGAGGCAATTCTCCAGGTGACCGATGGCGAGAGTTCCACCGTCATCAATACCCAGCGCTATACCAACGGCACCCTTTCCGTGAGTCGCGCTGCCTATGACAACCGACTGACCAATTTCGAGGCCAGTGCCGAGGGCCCGCTGGCCCATCTGCCCGGCGGCGACATCCGGCTGGCGCTGGGCGGTGGCTATCGTCGCTTCCAGCTCGACTTCGACGTGCGCACGACGAGCGGCGGGGTGACCACCGTCTCGCGGGACTCCGTCGAGCGCCGCAGCAGCGCGTTCGGCTATGGCGAGCTGTCGGTGCCGCTGGTCGGGGCGGCCAACCGGATGCCGTTCATCGATGCCCTGCGACTGAGCGCAGCCGTCCGCTATGAAAGCTACGAGGGCATCGACGCCGTCGCGACGCCCAAGCTCGGCCTGGTCTATGTGCCACACCGCGACATCACCCTGAAATATAGCTGGGGCCGCTCGTTCAAGATCCCGACGCTGCAGCAGGTCAACCAGGCACAGGAGGTAATTCTCTTGCCGGCCTCGGTGTTCGCGCCCCAGCCCAATCCTCCGCTGCCGGCGGGCGCCACGATCCTGGCGATCGGCGGTGGGAGCCCGAACCTGCACGCCGAGCGGGCCAAGAGTTCGACCTTGTCCGCGGAAGTGCGGCCCCGCTTCCTCCCGGGGCTGCGGGTCGAGGCGACGTGGTACGACATCGATTATCGCGACCGCATCGCCTCCCCGATCAGTGACCTGCTCTCCGCGCTCAGCAATCCTGCCGCGGCAAACTTCGTCCAGTTCGCCCCCAGTGTCGCGGAGGCGCAGGCAACCGTTGCGCAGGCAGCGGCCGGGCTGTCGAACCAGAGTGGCCAGCCGTTCGATCCGGCAAAGGTAGCCGCGATCGTGGATTCGAGTCTCCGCAACATCGCCCGCGAGCATATTCGGGGTGTCGACCTGTCGATCGACTATGACGCCCGGCTGGGAGAGGATAGCCAGCTGACGATTGCCGGGTCCGCAACCTATCTCGATGCGGATCGCCAGGCCGCGCCCAACCTTCCGACGGTAGGCCGCTCCGGCCTGATCTTTACGCCGCCGAAGTTTCGCGCACGCGGCGCGGCGAGCTGGCGGACATCGGTGGTCCAGCTGTCGGCGGCGCTCAACTATCTCGACGGGACAACCGACAAGCGCTTTTCCGTGCCGACCAGGATTGGTGCCTTCACGACCGTCGACCTGAGTGGCTCCGTTCGGACGCGGGAAGGGCGTGGTCCCCTCGATCGGATCGAACTGCGCCTGAGTGCGCAGAACCTGCTGGACGAGCAACCCGATCCCATCCGTGTCACCAACCCGACCTATGTGGCCTATGACTCGACCAACCAGTCGCCGATCGGCCGCTTCGTCAGCTTCACAGTGACCAAGCAATGGTGAGGCGGCATCTGGTAGCGGCGTTGCTCGCGACCGTGTGGCTGCCGGTCCCGTGCCGCGCCGCGGCACCCCCTGATTGCAGCGGCATCATGCCGCCGACGATCGCGGCGCCCCAGGCGTGCCCTTGACCCTGCGCTCGACGATCGCGCTGGGGAGTCGATTGGCAAAGGCCGTGCGGGCCATTGCCCGGTCCCGGCCGTTCTCGCGCCAGCGCCAGCTCGGGATGGCGAGGCTGGCTTCCATGATCGGCTGGGAAAGCAGCGGATTGACCACCGGCAGCATTTGGCTGCGATCGGATTCGAGCGTGAGCTGCGCGCGTACCAGCGCTGCGATGTGCGCCGCCTTGCCCGGCAGCGCCGAATCGGGGGCGTCGAGCCAGGGGTGGTGAAGCGGCGTATCGGCGAGCGAGGCGATCAGGTCGGGATGCAGGAAACGCTGGTTCGGCTTCCAGCGATAACCCCGGGGCTGACGCGCAAGGCGCATGGCGGCGCGCGTCACACGCAGCGGTCCCGCGCCGGTTTGGCGGCAGACGTCCCGCAAGGTTGCAAAGGCGCCGGCGCCGGGCCCCTCGTGAAGCGCGCGGTCGGCGAGCGCCGCAGCCGATTGCGAATAGCCGAAGACATTGTCGCCGCCATTGCCGGTGAAGAAGGCATCGGCGCCGATCTGCCGTGCAAGGGCGCGATGCGCGGCCTCGTAGGGCTGTGCTTCGACGCGCCCGGCGGGACGCGGCAGATGTGCACCCAGCGGTAGCGACAGGTCGACGGCATGCAGGTCGTCGCGACTCTCGGAGAGTAGCAGGCCGACCGTCGCAAACCAGCTGCGCGAAATCGCGCTCGTCGCCCGCTGCATCGTCGGTGAACATTGTCAGACACTCGGCGCCGGACCCAGCCCCGCCAAGACAGGCCGCAACGATGGACGAATCGAGCCCGCCTGACAGGCTCAGCAACGGATGCCGGTAGAGCGAGGCCCAGCCTGCGACGCAATGTTCGACGACGCGCCGCAGCCGCTCGGCGGTCGCGGCGCTGTCCTCGTCGTCGCGAGGATCGGCGAACGCCCAGGGGGACCAACCGGTGGTCGTCTGCTCGGCCGCGCCGTCCAGCATGACGATGTCGCCGGCGCGAAGGTCGCCGATGCCGGCAAGTGCGGTGTGGGGGGTGGGAAGGCCGCCCGAGTACAGGGTCCGGCCGAGCGCATCCCGGGCCACTGGGTATCCATGGCCGCTCGCTGCTTCCAGAAGCGCGACATCCGAAGCGAAGAGCTTCAGCCCGCCCTGTTCGGCCCGATAGCAGGGCAGCGCAGCGGAGGGATCGCGAAGGACTTGCGTCCGGCCGCCTTGGGACCGCACCCCCACATAACCGCCCCACCAGGCGTCGAGCAGCGCGGCGAAGCCATGGCGCGATAGATGTGCCCGCTCTGCCTCGCTGAGGGCAGTCACCGCGCGTGCCGGACCCTGCCTGGGGAACAGGGTCCCGATGACGACCGCCTCTGGATCGATGGCGATACAGTTGCAGGCCCCGTTCGTCAGCACTGCAAAACCATGGGTGCTGTGCGCCACCGCAAGGCCCGTACGCGCTGCCATCCGGGCAGTTGCCTGCGTAACGGCGCCCGAACCTGCGATCAGCAGGAGGTAGCGGGGCCTCATCGAACCACCAGGATCGGGGTGTAGAGCCGCACCTGCTCGAGATCGCCGACGACGACGGCATCTCCGGACTGGACCCAGCTATGCGCGGCGAAGGGGTGAAGGCGAACGCCGAGGATCAGCGCGGCATCCAACCCGCGGTGCCAACAGAGGCGCGCTGCGGCGATCGCGCGGGGCAGGCATTGGTCCGCTACGCGCAGGATCATGGCGCTCGTCGCGAACGCACCGGCGATGGTCTGCAGCGACGCTTCGTCCAGCGGCCGCGCTGCCGGTACGGCGGGTGTCGGGATGCGTCGCAGGATGTTCGCTAGCGGCCGCCGGCGGAGCCAGTGCTTCGCGCGCAATTGACCGGCAATCGCCTGCGCGGAGATCCATGTGGCCCTGCCTGGCCCGGCATGCGCGAGGTCCCGGGTCGCGATTGGAAACGAGGCGCCTTGCGGGCGTTGCACAGGATCGGCGCCGGCGACACCGGCGGCGACGAGTGCGGCGTGGGCGTCCCGGTCGATCGCCTCGCCGGCAGCCCAGCACTGGAAGATCGCATCCAGGGGCTCGGGCAGGCAGAAATAGCGGTCGCCTTCGAGGTCTAGGAAGACCGCCTGGCCTGCACAGCGGCACCAGGAAACGGAGGTGTGAGAAGCAAGCGACATGGCGGATCCGTCACGGAAAGGGCGCGCACCGGAAGGCGCGCGCCCGGGTCGATCATCCGCACACGCACATCGTGCTGCGCGGCGTCGACGAGTCCGGCGAGAACCTGATCATCGCCAGCGAGTATATTTCCCATGGCCTGCGCGAGCGTGCGTCCGAGCTGGTGACGCTCGACCTCGGGCCACGCACGGACCAGGAGATCGAAGCCCGGCTCCGCCACGATGTCGACCAGGAGCGGCTGACCGCGATCGATCGGCCGCTGCTCCGGCGCATGGATGCCGACCGGACGGTGTCGGCCGCCGACAACGATCCCTTCCAACAGGCGGTGGCCGCGGGACGATTGCGGAAGCTCAAGGCGATGGAACTGGCCGAGGACATGGGCGGGGGCCGCTACCGGTTTGCCGAAGGCCTCGAGGCAACGCTCCGCCAGATGGGCGAGCGGGGCGATATCATCCGCCTAATGCAGCGGGAATTGACGGCGCGCCGGCTGGATCGTCCCGGCGTCGAGCAGGTGGTCGAGACCGAGCTTCGCGAACCCCTGATCGGACGGCTGATCCGGCGCGGCTTTTCCGACGAGCACCGCGACCGGCATTACCTGCTGGTCGACGGCATCGATGGCCGGGTGCATTATGTCGATATCGGGCGCGGCGATGCGACTCCTTCGATCCCGGAAGGCGCGACCATTCGGCTCGAATCGCCCGCGCTAGGCGTGACCGACGCCGATCGCACGGTCGATGCTGTGGCGCGGGCCAATGGCGGCCGCTATTCGATCGACCTCCATCTGCGTTACGACGCCAGCGCCAGTCAGGCCTATGCAACAGCGCATGTCAGGCGCCTGGAAGCGATGCGGCGGGCGGGCGCCGGGCCGGAGCGGCAAACCGACGGCAGCTGGACCATTCCGGAGGACCATCTGGATCGCGCCGAAGTGTTTGCGCTACGGCAGCAGCGGGAGCGACCAGTTGCGTTGACCATCCTGTCGTCCCGTGCGGTCAGCGAGCTGGTCGACATTGAGGCGCCGAGTTGGCTCGATCGTGAACTGGCATCCGACATTAAGACGGCGGCGCGGGACTCGGGCTTCGGGCGCGAAATCGGCAGCGCGCTTGCGGCGCGTCGGCATTGGCTCATTGAGCGGCAACTGGCGGACGGCGACGAGCAGGCGTTTCGGCTGCGGCGCGACGCGTTGCAAGAACTCAGCAGGCGAGAACTGCGCGCTGCTGGAGATCGGTTGGAACAGGAACTGGGCAAGCCGTTCGTGCCTTCCCGCAACGGCGATCGGATCGAAGGTGTGATCGCCAGACGTGTGGATCTTGAAAGCGGCCCGCATGCCCTTATTGAGCGATCACGAGACTTTACGCTGGCGCCGTGGCGGGATGTGCTTGAGCGAAATCTGGGCCAGCCCGCCTCAGGTATCATGCGTGCGGAAGCGATCGATTGGCGATTTGGGAGAGGCCGGGCGGGGCCAAGCATATCTTAAACAGCACGCCAGCGATCATTTTTATGTCGGCCTTTTCGGCATCACGATTGGTCCGACTGTGGGACGAAGCCGACGTTTGCCGCTTGCCAGTTCAATGACCGCTTCCGGCAAGAGTCGACGTTCTTGCGAATGACGCAGGCAGCTTTGAGCTTACGGCATCGCTGAAGCTCCGCAATTTCCCTTCCAACTCTAATCTCGGCAGCAAGTTGAGCGTTTCACGGGCGGGCGGCACCCTGAGACG
>JAIYAA010000129.1 GCA_027489295.1 Sphingomonadales bacterium
AGCGCCGAACGTTCGGCGGTGAGCAGCGCCCGCGCGCTGCCCCGCAGGCGCAGCAGCGCCGTGCCGGCCGCGACCTGCGTGCCGTCCTCGACCAGCCGCTCGATCGCCACGTCCGGATCCAGTGCACGGAAGAACGCCTCGGCGATCGGCAATCCCGCCACGGTGATCGGATCGCGGCTGTCCATCACGCCCTCGAAACGGGCCTCCGCCGGAATCACCGCCGCCGCGGTGATGTCGCCGCCGTCGCCGAGATCCTCGGCAAGGGTTGCCCGCACGAACGAGTCGCAGTCGAAGCCGGGGAGCGCAAAGGTCATGGCGCGGCTGTAGAATCCCGCGACGGGTGCGTCTACGTGAACTGCACGGCCGGCGGCCGGCCCTCGCGATACTGGACCGCCGGCGTATCGAAGCAGAATCCGCCCGCGGCCAGCCGGATCAGGATCTGGCGGGTGTGGAGTAACGCGGTGCGACTGTCGTTCATCGATGCCGGGTCGGCGAGCGCGGCAGGCGCGAGCATCACGCCCCGCGCGCGGCGCAACAGCAGCCCGGATTCGACCATCACCGAGACGCGCCGGTGGGCGGTAGACGCCGGCAACCCCAGCGCCCGCGCGATCGCTCCGGTCGATACCGGCTTCCACAAGTTCTCCGGCGGGAAGACGTCGAAATCGGCATAGGCCGCGGCGAGTTCCTTGCTCTCCAGCAGCGTGCGGGCATTGGCGCACAGAATAGCGTTGACCAGCGCCATGTCGGTCCAGGACTGGAAGCGGTGGGCGTGAAACTCGATGCCGGTCAGCAGCACGTCGTGCGCGGCGGCAAGGCCGGTGTGCCAGTCATAGCGCAGGTGCCGACGCGATTCGGGCAGCGGCAGGCCGAACGCGGTGAAATCCTCGGCGAGCCGGACGAGCGCGTCGTGGTTGCTGCGGAACAGGGCAGCGATCTCCGGGCGACCATGCACCGCCTCCGGTACCGTCACCCCCGCCGGCCCACGCGTGCACAGGCCGATCGCGCACAGCGCATGGATATGGCGTCGCATCGTCTCGAACGGCCGTCCCAGCGAGGCGGCGAGCGCGTTGATGCTGATTGCCTTGGCGCCGCTGCCATAGCCGCGCGCATGGCCGGCACCGTGCGGCGACAGCATTTCGCTCGCCCGCGCCACGACCATGAAGATCACCGCGCGGTCGAGATCGCCGTCCAGCGCGCGCATGCCGGCAGCGATCATCGTCAGCTGCATCTCGGCGATGAGCCGGACCATCAGCCGTCCCATCGGCACGGCAGCCGGGGTGCGCTCAAGCGCGGGAACGGACTGAATCACTTCCTGCATCGGCGAAATCGCACCACCGCGGGACAGATAATGTGCAGGTCCCCACTCCCCCACCAGAATGGCTACCCCAAGCCTTGTGAGCCGATCCTAGTCCATATCCGCGCATCGGTCGACGCATCGGCACGCGTGCTGCTCCATAATGACACGATCCACGCCGCCACAAGTTCCCCGGGAAGCGGGAACGTCGCCACCGCTGCCCGGCGCGGCGGTGGACATCGGGCGTGACAAGACGCCGCGCCCGTGCGCCCGACCGATCAGGCCGGAACCGGCCCCAGATCGCCCTTCCCCACCGTGCCCCCAGCGAGGTCGAGCATCCGGTCGAGGCTCTTCTTCGCCTGGACGCGGAGGCCTTCCTCGATCTCGATCTTCGGGCTCAGGTCGCGCAGCGCGAGGTACAGCTTTTCCATCGTGTTGAGCGCCATGTACGGGCAGATGTTGCAGTTGCAGTTGCCGTCGGCCCCGGGCGCGCCGATGAAGTTCTTCTCCGGCATCGCCTTCTGCATCTGGTGGATGATGTGCGGCTCGGTCGCGACGATCAGCGTGTCGCCGGGCATCGTCTTCGAGAAATCGAGGATGCCCTTGGTCGAGCCGACATAGTCGGCGTGATCGAGGATATAGGCCGGACATTCGGGGTGCGCGGCGATCGGCGCGCCGGGATGCTCGGCCTTGAGCTTCAAGAGCTCGGTCTCGCTGAACGCCTCGTGCACGATGCACACGCCCGGCCACAGCAGCAGCTCGCGCCCGGTCTTGCGCTGGAGATAACCACCCAGGTTGCGATCGGGGCCGAAGATGATCTTCTGGTCGGCCGGGATCTGCGCGAGGATCTTCTCGGCCGAGGAGCTGGTGACGATGATGTCGCTCAGCGCCTTCACCTCGGTCGAGCAGTTGATATAGGTCAGCGCGATGTGATCGGGGTGCTTGGCGCGGAAGGCGGCGAACTGGTCGGGCGGGCAGCTGTCTTCCAGGCTGCAGCCGGCGTCCATGTCGGGCAGCACGACGATCTTGTCGGGCGAGAGGATCTTGGCGGTCTCGGCCATGAAGCGCACGCCGCAAAAGGCGATCACGTCCGCATCGGTCTCGGCTGCCTTGCGGCTGAGGTCGAGGCTGTCGCCGACGAAATCGGCCAGGTCCTGCAGCTCGGGCTTCTGGTAGTAATGGGCGAGGATCACCGCGTTGCGTTCTTCACGCAGCCGCTCGATCTCCGCGCGGAGATCCAGTCCGCTGAGGCTTCCGCCGATGCCGTTGCGCGCGTCCATTCCCGAAACTCCCGTTGTGCGCTCGCCACATGGCCCGGCGGCGCCGAAGGATCAAGGGAAGGTCGGCGTGAGCGGCCGGTGCGCGCCTGCGGTGCCTGCCGTCACGCTGCGTGCCACCGCCGTGCCCACCGGGCTGAACGCGACCGCATCGGCAGCCAGCTGCACCCCCACGAACAGACCGATTCCCCAGAGCCAGGCGGGATGGACGCGGCCGGTGCGACGCCGATCGGCGATCATGCCGATCACCGGCAGCAGCGTCACCGCGACGAGCGCTGCCCACCACGCATAGGGTGCCAGCAACGGCATCGGCAGCAGCCGGCCGAAGCCCGGGCCGGTCAGGATCGCCATCGCGCAGAACATCAGCCGGCGGTGCCAGGCGGTCCGGCGCCGCAGGACCAGCGCCGCAGCGACCAGTCCCGCGAACAGCAGCAGCTGCGCGGGGTTGCTGAACAGAAATTCGCGCACGTCGAAGAAGAAGGGCGCACCGCGCTGGACGGACAGCACCGTCATCAGCGTGCCCAGCGCTACCATCAGCGGAACCCACAGCACCGCGACCCAGCCAAGCCGGCGGTGGAGCGCAAGCGAGCCCCTGCCGATCAGCAGGTTCTGCGTGAGGTACAGCGCCACCCAGCCGAAAAAGACGAATGCATGCAGATGAACGATCGCCGGCACGGCGAAGCTCGATCGCCCGGCAACGATGTTCAGCGAGAATCCAGCGACGATGACAGCCGCCATCACGAACGCCATTACGCGGAAGAATCCCGTATCTTCCCGATGCGTACGCGGTACAGCTTGCACAATGGTCGCCATCGTCCACCCCTCCGACAGGGTTCAACCATAGCAGTATTCGACGGCATCCGGAAGAAAGCAGCGACGATACTGGCGCGCTTCCCGAACGTTACTCGACTGGAAGGCGCCAATCGTTGCCGACAGCGGCCACGCGGCCCCGCGCTTCGAGGTCGAGCAGATGCGCCAGCACCGAGCGTGCGGCCGCACCGTGCAGCCGCGGATCGAGCCCGACATACATGCGCTCGACCATCGCCGGCACCGCGCCGATGCCCTCGCCCAGCAGCCGCAGGATCTGCCCTTCGCGCTGCTTGCGATGCCCCGCCAGGCCGCGCACGAAGCGGCGCGGATTTTCGACCGGTTCGCCGTGCGCGGGATAATAGACCCGATCCTGTTCGCGCTGCATCAGCTTGTCGAGGCTGGCCATATAGGCGGCCATGTTGCCGTCCGGCGGCGCGACGACGGTGGTCGACCAGCCCATCACATGGTCGCCGGTGAACAGCGCCCCGCGCTCCTCCAGCGCGAAGCAGAGATGATTGGAGGTATGGCCCGGCGTCGCGACCGCGGTCAGCGTCCAGCCCTGCCCCCCGACCTGGTCGCCATCCGCCAGCACGCGATCGGGCGCATAGCCGGTATCGAACGACGCGTCGGCGCGCGGTCCGGCATCGTCGAGCGCGAGCGGCGCGCACCCGATGATCGGCGCCCCTGTCGCCGCCTGCAGCGCGGGCGCGGCGGGGCTGTGGTCGCGGTGGGTGTGGGTACACAGGATCGCCCGCACCGGCCGACCGCCGATCGCCGCGAGTAGCGCCGCGAGATGATCCGCATCATCGGGCCCGGGATCGATCACCGCGAGATCGCGGTCGCCGATCAGATAGGTCTGGGTGCCGGTATAGGTGTACGGGGAAGGATTGCCCGCGAGTACCCGCGTCACTAGCGGCTCGAGCGCGATCGCAAGGCCCATGGGCGCGTCATCGGTCATGCAACCGCATTTGGGCATTCCGCGCGCGGAGGCAAGCGCGGGGGGAGCGGGGCCGGCCCGAAGGAATAGCCGGCCCCGCCGAGAACACCGCTGCGGGGATTGTGCAGCGGTGCCCTACGGTCAGTTGTCGTTGCCCTCGTCCTTGGCGTCTTCGCGCAGTTCGGCGAGCGCCTCGTCGATGCCGGCCAGCGCCTCGGCGCGCTGCGAGGGCGTGAGGCTGGTCTGCATCTCGATCGTGCGGCGGGCGTGGTTCAGGCTCATCAGCGCGCTGTGCATCGCCATTTCCTTGGTGTGCATCGCCATGCGCACCGCATGGTCGCTGTCCATTGCCGCCATCTTGCTGGCGTTCGCGGTCATCGCCGCGATGCGATCGCTGCAGACGATCATCACCTGCTTGTTGCCCTCGGTGCGGTGCTCGACGGTGGGGCCGTCGCCCTTGCCGCACTTGCCGTCGCGCATCTCCGGGATGCTCGCCTGGATCGCCGCCATGTCGGGCATGTCGATCTCCTGGCGCTTTCCGTCGCGCTGGATGATCACCATCTTCTTGACGCCCTTGCCATCGCTGACCGTGCGATCGATGCGGACGACATGATGCTTGCCGACCGGGCCTTCGGGGATCTCGGGGACCGCCGGCGAAGCCGGGGCCGCAGGTGCGGCGGGGGCAGCCGGCGCGGCGGGCGAAGCGGGTGCGACCGGCGGTACCGGCGGCACCGGAACATCCCGCGTCTGCGTCGCGGCGACCACGCTGTCACGCAGGCGCTCGGCAGCCTGGCTGCCCGAGGCGGTCAGCGCAAGCGCTGCGAGCGAAACGGTGGTGATCCCGGCCAGCCCCGCGCCGATGCGGATGGGGGAAAGCTTCCGGTGGATCGAGAGCATGCGTAATCTCCCTTTGACGTCGTTTATGGTGTGGAGGTGACAAGCCGCCGAGACCGCGCCCCCATGCGCGGACTTGACGATCGCACGGCCATAGGCATGGCGCAGTGCCTGGGCGCGGCC
>JAIYAA010000013.1 GCA_027489295.1 Sphingomonadales bacterium
CAAGCTGGTCGAGCGTGCGCAGCACCGCCGGGTCGTCGGCATCGGCGAGAGCGGGCTGGATTATTATTACGATCATAGCGACCGCGACCGCCAGCGGGCGAGCTTCCGCGCACACCTCGCGGCGTCGCGCGAAACCCAGCTGCCGATCATCGTCCACACCCGCGACGCCGAGGCGGACACCGCCGCAATCCTTCGCGAGGAAATGGGGAAGGGCGCCTTTCCCGGCGTGATCCACTGTTTCACCGCCAGCCGCGCGTTCGGCGAAATCGCGCTGGAACTCGGCTTCTACATATCGATTTCGGGTATCGTGACGTTCAAGAACGCCCAGGACCTGCAGGAAACCGCCGCCGCGCTGCCGCTCGACCGGCTGCTGATCGAGACCGACGCGCCGTTCCTCGCACCGGTGCCGCATCGGGGCAAGACCGGCGAACCGGCCTTCGTGGCGGATACCTGCCGCTTCCTCGCCCAGCTCCGCGGCGAGGATCCGGAGATGTTGGCCGAGGCGACCCGCGCCAACTTCCACACGCTGTTCGCCAAGACGCTGGCGTGACCGGGAAGGGAGGGCGCCCATGCTGAGCATCCGCATCCTCGGATCGGGTACTTCCTCAGGCGTTCCCCGTATCGGCCCCGATTGGGGCGCATGCGATCCAAACGAACCGCGCAATCGGCGGACACGCGCCTCCGTGCTGGTCCGCAGCGCCACCACGACGATCCTGGTCGATACCAGTCCGGATATGCGCGAGCAGCTGATCGCTGCCAAGATTTCAGACGTCGATGCGGTGCTGTGGACCCATGATCATGCCGATCACTGCCATGGCATCGACGATCTTCGGCAGGTGATGCACGCGCGAAACGGAACGCCGGTACGCGGACTGGCGCGGCCGTTCACGTTCGAACAGCTTGGCAAGCGCTTTCCCTACGTGTTTGAAGGGCGCGGCAAATTCTATCCTCCCGTCGTCGCCTTCGAGCCGATGCCGGATCGCTTCACCATCGGTGACATCACCGTCCAGGTGGCCGATCAGCCCCATGGCGGCATTACCTCGGCAGGGCTCCGGTTCGAAACTGGTGGCAAGGCAGTGGGCTACGCCACGGATTTCCACGCGATGACCCCGGAGATGCTCGCGCTGTACGCCGGGCTTGACCTCTGGGTGGTCGACGCGCTGCGCCGCGCGCCGCACCCGACGCATCCCGATCTCGCCTCGGTGCTGCAGTGGATCGAAGCGCTGCGGCCGGGCCATTCAGCGCTGGTCCATATGGATCACTCCATGGACTATGCGACGCTCGTCGCCGACCTGCCCGCCGGCGTGGAGCCGGGGTATGACGGGCTGGAGTTGCGCGTGTGAACGGCTTCCAAGGCGTGAACCTGGTATGGATGATCGGCGCGCTGGTGCTGGTGGTCAGCGCGCTGTCTGTGCGCCGGATCGCGTTTGGGCTGCTGGTGCGGACATTGCTCGGCTGGGCAGCGATCGTGCTGCTGGTGCTGTTCGCGGTCGGCCATCGCTATGAACTCGCGGCGGCGTGGTCGTCGTTCAATGCCCGGCTCGGCCTTGAGGACCAGCGCGTCGAGGGCGATACGGTGCGCATCCGCATGAGCCCGGACGGCCATTTCTGGGCGCGGGTGATGCTCAACGGCGTCGAGCGACGCATGCTGATCGACAGTGGCGCGACGGTCACCGCGATTTCGGAGCGGACCGCCGGGCAAGTCAAGGTTCCGGCGTCGGAGGGCCTGCCGGCGATCATCGAAACCGCCAACGGCAGCGTCGCCGCGCGCCGCGGTCGCATCGCGACGCTGGCGCTCGGTCCGCTTCGGATGCGGGACCTGGGCGTCGTCGTGTCGCAGAATTTCGGCGATCTCGACGTGCTCGGCATGAACTTCCTGTCGCGGCTGCACAGCTGGCGTGTCGAAGGCAATGTGCTGGTGTTGGAACCGAACGCGCCCAAATCTGCAGAATAAGACCGAGAGGGCGGCCACGGCACCGGTCCGGCGTAACAATGCAGCCTCGAAATTTACATAATGTGTATTATCAGTTCGGCGCATGGTAGCCGTTCTGTAAGCGCAACGTACAAATGGCACAGCTCAGCAAAATAGAGATGGCACGCGCGTGCGTCTGCTGAGCCGATCGTGTCCATGGACGCTCTCGAAAATGAGGGCGTGCAGCGATGGCGGTGATGGCAATGAGCGATGCCGAGATCTCCCGGTTCGACACCTTGATGCGGCTTGACCGCGGCGAGCTTCGGCCTGCTGAGGCGATGCAGCTACTGAGGCTGGAGCGCAGCCAGCTCTACCGGCTGCTCCGCCGATTACGGTCCGAAGGCGCCGCAGGCCTAGTATCCCGCAAGCGCGGACGCCCCAGCAACCGGCGCTTCAGCGACGCCTTTCGCGAGCAGGTCCTCGGGATTGTCCGCGAGCGCTATGCCGATTTCGGCCCGACGCTGGCGGCCGAGTATCTGGCCGAGCGCCACGGCATCACGCTGTCGCACGAGACGCTGCGGCAGCTGATGATCGGCGCCGGCCTGTGGAAGGCCAAGGCCGCCAAGCGCGCCAGGCTCCACCAGACCCGCAACCGGCGCGAGCGCCGCGGCGAGCTTATCCAGGTCGACGGCTCGGACCATGACTGGTTCGAGGGCCGCGGCCCGCGCTGCAGCCTGCTGGTCTATATCGACGACGCCACCAGCGAGCTGATGCACCTGGAGATGGCGGAGAGCGAGAGCGCCCTCTCCTACCTGCAGGCGACACGCACCTATCTCGAGCGGCACGGCAAGCCGATTGCCTTCTATTCGGACAAGCACAGCGCCTTTCGGAACAACCGCGCGACGGCCGACAGCGACGGCATGTCGCACCTGGGCCGCGCGCTCGACAAGCTTGGCGTCGAGATTATCTGCGCCAATTCGCCCCCGGCCAAGGGGCGGGTCGAGCGGGCCAACAGCACGCTCCAAAACCGCCTCGTCAAAGCGATGCGGCTTGAAGGCATCTCCTCCATCGAAGAGGCCAACACCTTCCTCCCCTCTTACCTCTTGCGCCACAATGCTCAGTTCGCCTGCCCACCTGCGGATCCCCGCGATGCGCATCGGCCGCTCGCCCCGCACGAGGATGTGGAAGCCGAGATGGTCTGGCGCGTCGAGCGCTCCGTAACCGGCGCTCTGGCGCTCCATTACAATAAGGCGATGTTCATCCTGGAGCCGACCCCGCTGGCGCGGACGCTGGCCCGCAAGCGCGTCCACGTATGCGAATTCCCCGATGGACGCATTGAGGTGCGGCACGGCGAAGTAGCCCTGCCCTACCGGGTCTACGACAAGATGCAGCGGGTCAACCAGGCCGAGATCGTCGAGAACAAGCGCCTCGGGGCCGCACTCGCTATGGCGCAGGCCATACAGGCTGCCAATCCACACCACCGCCAGCGGAACAATAATGCGCCGGTTCGCAGCTCACAGTCGGTCGGCGTGTTCGCGCCGTCACGCCACGACACAAATGATGGCCGGTTAGACTCCGGCTTGCCAAAGCGACGGGGAAGACCGCCCCTACCCCGCGTCAAGCGTCAGCCCAATCCATCTGGCGATGACAAATGGACCGTTCGCTGACGCAGCAACATTGTCGTTCCAACCACTTGGACCCAACCAACCGTCTCGCTGAGAACGTCCAATCGGCCGACTTTGGGACGAAGCCGACGTTTGCCGCTTGCCAGTTCAATGACCGCTTCCGGCAAGAGTCGACGTACTTGCGAATGACGCAGGCAGCTTTGAGCTTACGGCATCGCTGAAGCTCCGCAATTTCCCTTCCAACTCTAATCTCGGCAGCAAGTTGAGCGTTTCACGGGCGGGCGGCACCCTGAGACG
>JAIYAA010000055.1 GCA_027489295.1 Sphingomonadales bacterium
ATCCATCGATAGAGGCTGACCCATCCATGCTGGCCTCCTACACCAGCACGGATTCCGAATCAGAAATCACGCCCGTTGGGAATCCCATTTCGATTCATATCGCTCGAAAACCGCTCTAAAGACGGTGCGAGGGTAAGATGGGCTACGCGCTGCGCGTCGGTTCGGCCGACGTTCGCTTCGGTTCACTGCCGAGGAAATTCCGAGGTTGATCAAGGGCGTTGTCGGCACCATTGCGCGCGAAATCACCACCGAGGGATTGGCGCAGGGAGGATATCGCAGTTGACTATGGACATGGGCCGAAATGTCGCCCTAGGGGGCTTCCCGCGGGACTGAACAAGTACCGATGAGACTGACCCTCGATTGCGAAAGGCTAGCATGACAGATCTTGATTTTGTCCAAAATCGGGCAAAGCAGTGGCTGTTTGAAGAGGCTGCGCCATTCTGGGCTGGCCGCGGGGTCCACGACGATGGCATGTTTGTGGAGGCTTTTTCGCCTTCTGGCGAAGTTTTGGACACCATACGTCGCCTCCGGGTCCAGGCGCGCCAGATTTACAGCTTTTGTGAGATCGGTCGCCTGGGGTGGAGCGGCCCTTGGCGCGAAGTGGTCGCGCGGGCGGTCGTTCCTTTTACCGAGCGCGGATTGACCGAGCGCAAGTGGTTCATCAATGCGTTTGACGGACGCGGCGCGCCATCCGATCTGCGGCCGGATTTGTACAGCCAGGCGTTTGGGCTATTTGCTCTGGCGCACGCCGGCGAGATGCTCGAGCGGCGCGATCTTCTAGACCTCGCTGTCGAGGTGCTGGACAGCCTTGAGCTGCATTGGTCTCGCCCGCAGGGCGGGTTCTGGGAGGGCGAGGTGACGGCGTGTCCCCCATTTCGCCAAAATCCCCACATGCACATGTTTGAGGCCGCGCTCGCACACTACCGCGTCACTGGCGATCCCCGGTGGAAAGATCTGGCGACACGGATCTCCACGCTCGTCCGGACACGATTCCAGGATACCGCGTCGGGCGCGATTACCGAGTATTTCGACGAAAACTGGCGGCCGCTGGCAACTGCCGAGGGGCGTATCGTGGAACCTGGCCATTGCCTCGAATGGGCGTGGCTGTTCGAAATTGCTTTTGAACCAATCCGCGACATCGGCACCGCAGAACGCCTGCTGGGCTTTGCCCGTCGACATGGCATTTGCCCGCGCCGTAACATGGCCATCAACGAGGTTTCGCTCGATGGTTCCGTGGTCGATGGCAAGGCTCGTTTGTGGCCCCAGACGGAACGATTGAAATCTGCCGTGGCCCGTCACAAGCGGACCGGCACTGATGAGGATCGTCAAGAGATCGTAGATGCATGGAATGGCCTAGAGCGCTATTTCGCCGGGAAGCCGGCCGGACTCTGGCATGATAAGATCGACGAGGATGGAATTGGTATCATAGAGCCATCCCCGGCAAGTTCATTCTACCATATCGTATGCGGCCTGTCGGAGTTGCTTCGGCATAACGCTACTTAAAAAGTGTAGAGACGTTGATTGCAAAATCGCTGCCGGCAAAGGCCAAGAGGTTGCTGAAAATGAAGAATTTCGACAATATCAAAGCGGCGCACAACGACCATAATTTCCGCGCGCCTGCTGAGCTTCAGGTAACCCCTACCGTGCTGCGGCGTGGCCTGTTCATTGGCTCCTGCTTTGCAGAGTCAATGAAGTACAACGTAGAGCGTGTGTCCGGTGTGCCACATGACTACGTCATGTATCACGCTGCTGGCGATTTAGATGGGAGCCTGGCTCGGCCCATTGGCGACTATGACTACCAGGTCATCGCACTCGCGTTGCGCTTTATAGTCCCGGAGGATGCATTTTTGCGCCTCGACTTTTCAGATGAAGCGGCTTGCGAGGACTTCTTCTATGCCGCGCGCGAGCGCATGCTGCAGTGGCTAGAAGGTGCCCTAACCTTCAGCGTTGCGAACAATCTTCTGACATTCGTCAGTAGTTTTCTTGTTCCAGTCCAAAATCCGATGGGTCGCCTTCTGCGCAAGAAGACCTATTCGAATATCGCCTACCTCATCCAGAAGCTCAACGAGGCGCTTGAAGATGCCGTTCTCGAGTATCGCAACTGTTTCTTGCTTGATCTAGATTCGATCGCGAATACCCTCGGCAAGAAGTATATTTCTGACGAGGTTATGTGGCTTTTTAATCATGGTACAGTGATTAACGATTGGGATTACGACAAAGATCGAGAGCGGCTTGAGCCGCAGCCGATGGCTACGCAGCATTTTGATGTTCGTACGGAAGAGTATTGGTCGGCCATCTGGCGCGAAATCGAAGCCTCTGTTCGGACCGTTCGACAGCAGGATTCTATCAAGCTCGTACTTGTTGACCTAGATGACACGATGTGGCGCGGGATCATCGGTGAGGATCGTCTTAACGCTGTTCCTACAGAGGGGTGGCCCGTTGCGTTTGCCGAGGCGCTTCATTATTTGAAAAAGCGTGGCATCATTCTTGGAATCCTTTCCAAGAATGATGACGATCGTATCGTAAATGCCTGGGATCGCCTCTATAACGTGATCAAGCTGCACGATTTCGCGGTGCGAAGGATTAATTGGAATCCGAAGTCACGAAATATCGATGAAGTACTCCAAGATGTAAATCTGCTCCCGCGTAACGTTTTGTTTATTGATGACAACCCCGTTGAGCGCGATGCGATACGTTCTGCGTATCCGGAAGTGCGTGTGCTGGGGTCTCACCCATATTATTTCAAGCAGACGCTGATCGGGGCGCCCGAGACGCAGGTTGCTGTTCTCACCGCCGAGTCTTCGCGGCGAACCGAAATGATTCATAGTCAGATCGAACGTGAAACAACGCGGAAGCGAATGTCCCGAGAAGAATTCTTGGCGTCTCTCGATCTTTCGGTGCACGTAATCAAGCTGACCGGTGTCGATGATCCCCAATTTCCGCGCGCTTTCGAGCTTCTAAACAAGACCAATCAATTTAATACGACGGGTCGTCGCTGGACAATCGAGGAGGTCACCGATTTCCTGAATGGCGGCGGGGACCTTATCGCATACGAAGCAAAGGATAAGTTCACGCAATATGGATTGATCTCGCTATCGCTGATCGCCGAGGCCGAAATTGTCCAAACGGTAATGAGCTGTCGCGTTATCGGCATGGAGGTTGAGCGCGCCGTGCTCTCGGATGCCGAGGCGCGCATGCGGGATCGGGCGGGCATGATGTTTGCCAACTTTGTTGCTACGCCTAGCAACGGCCTTTGCCGAGATCTCTACCGTTCCAACGGATATGCGGACGTTGACGGGAAGTGGCGCAAGCCCAGTGGCGACGCTCTGGTGGTTCCTTCGCATATTGCCCTGGGGGGGGATGTCTGATGTCGAAGTTAATTCGAGACTTTTCGACTGTTTCGCTCGGCAGGCGGCAGCCGTCGCTCATTCGGGCGAGGGCGCCATTACGGCTCGGGCTCGCCGGCGGCGGTTCGGACGTCTCACCCTATTGCGACGAATATGGCGGGGCGATCTTGAACGTAACGATCGACAAGTTCGCTTATGCAACGCTACAGCGTAGATCAGACCGCCGTGTCGAGTTTAGATCGGTCGATCTGAATGTCACAGAATCCTTTGACGTAGACGAAGTCGCCGTAGCTGGTAGCAAGCTCAAGCTACACGCGGGCGTATATCGCCGCGTTATCGACAAGTTCAACGACGGCAAACCAATCCCACTCACGCTGACATCTGAGGTTGAGGCGCCTCTCGGTTCCGGCCTTGGGTCATCATCCGCGTTGGTCGTGGTTATGGTATCTGCCTTGTGTGAATTGGTTCGAGCACCTCTTGGTGAATATGATCTCGCTCGATTGGCATATGCTATCGAGCGCGAAGACCTTCTGCTAGCAGGCGGAAAGCAGGATCAATATGCGGCTGCCTTTGGTGGTTTCAATTTTATGGAATTCTATGGCAATAATCGCGTCGTAGTTAATCCGCTGAGAATTCGTTCCGATGTTCGAAACGAACTTGAATCTTCTATTTTGCTCGCTTTCACCGGACGTTCGCGCGAATCTGCAAACATCATCGATGCGCAGGCGAAGTCGATCAGTAGCGGCGGAAAGTCGCTTGACGCCATGCATCAACTCAAGGCCGAAGCGAGCGCGATGAAAGAGGCGCTGCTGTTCGGCGACATGCCGGACGTCGGCGCCATCCTGCAGCGCGGCTGGGAGGCGAAGAAGCAGACCTCAGTTGCTGTCTCCTCTCCTGAAGTGGAGCAATTGTTTGACCTCGCGCTTAACAATGGTGCGCTGGCGGGTAAGCTTTCAGGCGCCGGCGGTGGCGGCTTTGCGATGTTTTTGATCGAGCCCGCGCACCGCACGGATGTCGCGCGGCTGATCCGTGAAAATACAAACTGTCAGGTTGAAACCTGCCGCCTAATCACAGAAGGGGCGACAACATGGGCGTATCCACAATGGTGATTGTCGTCTGATGAGGGAAGTCCGCATCATTGTTGTGGGCGCAACTGGCTATGTTGGTTCGCGTGTTCTTAACGCTGCTGCCGAGCGAGGGATTGCAGTCGGTATTTCCTCGAAACAAGGCGCGGATGGTCTGGGGCCTATCGACTTGGCCCGACCCGAGGTGTTTGACTACTCGGCGATTGGGGAGAGTGATCGGATCGTTCTTTGCAGTGCGATTTCAAGTCCCGACCTCTGTGCTCGCGAGTACGACCATGCGTATGCCGTCAACGTGACGGGTACGAACGCGTTCATCACCAACTGTACCGATCGTGGCGCCCGCGTCGTATTCTTGTCATCCGACGTCGTCTACGGGGCAACTGATCACCCCGCAGATGAAGGGGATGATTGTCGCCCCGTAGGTGTCTACGGCGCGATGAAGCGCAAAGTGGAAGAGGCAGTCGAACATAACCGCAGTGTTCGGGTAGCCCGCTTGTCGTACGTGCTCTCGGATCATGACAAGTTCTCGACCTATCTTGCGGCCTGCGCTAATCAGGGCGTTCCCAGCGAGGTTTTTCACCCGTTTTCGCGACGGGTCGTGCACTTGGGCGACGTTGTTGCCGGGCTGCTCCGCATGGCGACCGACTGGGACGAACCATTCGATACAATGGTTAATTTCGGGGGGGCGAAGCTTGTCACACGGCTTGACATTGCCCACGAGGTCAAGAAGCGGCACTTCCCGGACCTGCAGATCAAAGTCGTCGAGCCAGAGGACAGTTTCTTCCGCGAGCGCCCTCGCGTGATCGACATGGCAACGGGACGCTTCGAGAAAATTCTTGGCCGCCCACCTCTGTCACTGGAAGAGGCAGTTGCTCTCACCGCGGTTCATTCTTCAAAATAAAGTCGTGATGTCTCAGCGGACATGGCGCAGATCAACGGAGTTTTATAAATGGCTGCGAAGGCATTGATTACCGGTATAACCGGTATGGTTGGTTCTCATCTTGCAGACTATATTATCGAAAACACCGACTGGGAAATATATGGGCTGTGCCGGTGGCGCAGCCCCTTATCCAATATCAGTCACTTAATCCCGCGCATAAACGCCAAGGATCGAATTCACCTTCTTTACGGCGATCTCCGCGACTCGTTGTCGCTCGACCAGGTCGTTAGAGATTGTAAGCCGGATTACGTATTCCATCTCGCGGCCCAAAGCTACCCAAAGACTAGTTTCGACGCGCCTATCGAGACGTTCGATACCAATATTGAGGGCACCGAACGCTTGCTGGCCGCCTTGCGACGGCATGCGCCTGAAGCTGTCATCCATGTGTGTGCTTCGTCCGAGGTGTTTGGCCGAGTGCCAAAGGAGAAGCTTCCTATTGATGAAGAGTGTACGTTCCATCCGGCTTCACCGTACGCGATTTCGAAAGTCGGTACCGACCTAATCGGTCGATACTATGGCGAAGCGTACAACATGAAGGTGATGACGACCCGTATGTTTACGCATACCGGGCCTCGTCGTGGAGACGTATTCGCGGAATCTACCTTCGCTAAACAGATTGCTCTAATCGAAAACAACTTAATTCCGCCCGTTGTAAAGACCGGAAATCTCGAATCGCTACGCACGTGGGCTGACGTACGGGATGCTGTCCGGGCATATTACATGCTCGTAACTATGAATCCCTTGGGCGGTGAATATTATAATATCGGCGGCAATCACGTGGCATCAGTGCGTGAAATGCTCGATACACTGCTTAATCTTTCGACGGTAAGGAATATCACGGTTGAAATGGATCCAGATCGCCTGCGACCGATTGACGCGGATCTCCAGGTTCCCAACACGGCCAAGTTCAAGGCGCACACCGGGTGGGAGCCAGAAATTCCGTTCAAGCGGACGATGGCCGACCTTCTCGACTATTGGCGGGAGCGCGTGTCGCGAGAAGGTAACTTCCTGACTCGCTGAGATGTGAGTGGTTGGTTGCGTGCCGTCCTTTTCCACTTGTAGTGAAGAGCTCCCGGGCATCGCCGCAGCGCGTTGCCCGGGGGTTTTGGCAACCAACCCGATTGAGCGGACCGAAAGCGTGATCAGCCCTGCCTTATCATCCCGCCGTGTTTTGTTTGTTGGGAAGTGCCATGCGCTTGTACTGCGGGAAATGCTTTCGCGCTTTTGCAAAACGCCAGCACTATTTGATGTTACGGATCTTGCTCAAGGCGATGCGACTAGCACGATAGTCGAGCGGGCTGCTGCATATGATGCCGTCATCTTCATTCATGCCGATTATACGTATGAGGACAAGTGCCGAGATGCCTTGGCAACGCTCGCGCCTTTGGCTGGTTATAAGTTCGTAACGCTGCCGCCGCTGAGTTGGCTTGGTTATTATCCAGGGCTAACGCTAACGCGTTCCTCCGGCTGGTGCTATGAAGAGCATCTGAATATGCGGCACAGCATTAATGATGTTGACGCGTTCGTTGATCGTGCTCTTGAGTTAGAAATCGACGCGCTGGCGGCAATTTCTCACTTCGATGCTTGTAATCGACGTTTGCGAGAATTCGAACGTAAGGTCGGTTGCAGTATTTCGCTGTCCGAATTCATCCAGCGTGAGAGCCTTCTACACAGACTTTTCCTGATGCCGACGCATTGCAGTAGTATGCTATATGCACATATTTGTAATCTGTTATCAGAAGTGTTAGATTTGGTTCTCTCTGATGATATCGATTCAATGCAATCGGAGGTTCAGGCTGACGCAATCGTGCCAATATTGCCGGGTGTTGAACGCGCTTTAAGCCTACAGTTTAAGGCGACCGAGTATGTGATGCATTTCGCAACGGGTCTTCGCGCATTTTCTTGGCGTGAGTGGCTCACTCTCCTGTTTTACGCTCGCGCGGGCGCGGTCTATCTTTCCCCCGGTTGGGGAGCTCAGCTTGAAGTCGTGCACGGGGGCATGGCGATCCAGCTTGTGCGGAATCAGGTCCTCTATGCGCTCAAAGAGGAGGGTCAGTACGTTGTCCTGGATTCGTCCCCTTCTTTGCGTGCTGCGCTCCCAGGCGGAACGGTGGTGCGGCTCGTTGGCAACAACTGGGAGGTTCGGTCAATTGAGGGCTTTAGCCTCGCCTGAGCGAGCGTGGCAGAGGTTGCAATGGCAAGATAGGGCTGATACCGAGCGCACAATTCTGATCGGGCAGAACCGAATTTAAAGTCCGCAATCTGCGCTCGTCCACGACCGAAATCCTGCTTCTGCGGCGTTTCACTCCAAGCGCTCGTGATGGGAGATTGCCGGCTGCCTGCGCATTCAGATGCACTTGATTTGAGGTACGTGGTGAACAGTTCAGAACGGTCTGGGAACGTTTTCGATCGTATCCGGAAACTTGGGCCGCTTTTCTTCGCTCTCGTCGTGATCCCGGTGTCGGCGGCTGTCCTCTACTTTCTGTTCTTCGCATCGGACATCTACGTCTCGGAATCGAGCTATGTGGTAAGAAGTCCAGATTCGCCGAAGATAAGCGGACTCGGCATGATTCTCAACACCGGCTTGACTTCCGGCAACGACGAAAGCGCCACCGCTGCGAACGCATACATGGAATCTCGGGACGCGTTGCAGTTTCTCAACCGAGGAGATTTCATCAAAAAGGCCTATAGTGCCCCCGGCATTTCGGTATTCGATCGTTTCAACCCGCTTGGGCTGGCTGCGACCAATGAGGATCTTTACGCGTATCTTCGGAAGCGTGTTCGGATCGAGCACGACCGTTCGACGTCCATCACAACCGTAACCGTGAGCGCGTATAATGCGAGGGACGCGCAGAAGATCAACCAGATGCTGGTCCAACAGGCGGAGGCTGTGATCAACACGTTGAATACCCGCGCGCGTACTGACCTTATCGGTGTCGCGCAGCGTGAGGCACAAGCTGCACAGGACCGGCTGCGTAAATCCTCCGTTGCGCTTGCAACGTTCAGAAATCGCGAACGCATTATCGATCCGGAGCGGCAGGCCAGCGCCAGTATCCAGCTTATGTCGAAGCTTCAGGGTGACCTCGTCACCGCGCAAGCCCAATATTCCGAGCTATCCTCTATCGCGCCGCGAAATCCGCAACTCCAGGAGATCCGCTTCCGCATCGAGGCGCTGAAAGCGGCGCTTGACGATGAGCGCTCGAAGCTGGCTGGCGGCGGTAACTCGATCGCTTCCACCGGCATAGAATATCAGCGGCTGACATTGGATAACACGCTTGCCGAGAAAGAGCTCGCTCTTGCCCTCAACAATTTGCAAGAAGCCCGTAATTCGGCATCGAAGAAGCAATCCTATATTGAAGCGCTCGCGCAGCCGAGCTTGCCGGACAAGCCCGATGGCCCCAAGCGCATTCGTGGTATTCTGGCGACCATCATTATTAGTATGATTGTGTGGGGGCTGGCGAAGGTGTTGGTCGCCGGTATTCGCGAGCATCAGGACTAAGCGAGAATGGCTTTTTATGGCAGCAGTTTTGTCCGCTCGCTGCACATCCAGCGTCGGGTCATTTTTGCCCTCTTGATACGTGAAATTCTGACGCGCTACGGCAGGCATAATATCGGATTTCTATGGCTGTTTGTAGAGCCGGTTGTGTTCACGGTGGGCGTAACGGCGTTATGGACCGCGACCAAAGCTATGCATGGTGCGGACATTCCGATCGAGGCCTTTGCACTAACCGGCTATTCCAGCATTCTTGTTTGGCGTAATATGCCAGCGCGCTGTATTTTTGCGGCGACGATCAATGAATCATTGATGCATCACAATAATGTTCGCGCAGTCGACATTTATATTTCGAGGATATTGCTTGAAGCGATTGGGGCGACGGCGTCGTTCCTGCTTCTCGCGACGGTATTCATCCTGATCGGTTGGATGGCGCCGCCCGAAGATATCTTGAAGGTTGCGGCTGGTTGGGGTCTTCTGATCTGGTTCGGTGGTACGTTTGCACTGCTGTTGGGAACGCTATCGGAGAGGTATGACATCGTCGAAAAGCTATGGCATCCGATGTCTTACCTTCTTTTCCCGTTCTCGGGTGCTGCCTTCTTCGTGGATGCAATGCCCAAGGTTGTGCAGCCCTACATTCTTATTTTGCCGCAGGTTCACGGCGTTGAACTTATGCGGGATGGCTTTTTTGGCTCGAAAGTACATGCGCATTATGACGTCGCTTATGTGTTGATTTTTGGGATCGTCGCGTTGTTCATGGCGCTGGTGCACATTCGTAGAATATCGAATTGAGCGTAACCGCTGGGGGTTGATCGCATGGCAAACAGAAAAAATAATCTTCATGACATGATATTGAACGCCCTAAAAAGACAAGAGCCCGAAAAGGACGTACCTGTGCAGATTGTGAAGAAAGCTGAGACCGCCGAAAGAGGAACGCTGACCCTTCTTGATCATCAACTGATCGGCCTTATCGAACTCATGGATCGCCGAATCGCGACGCTGGAAGGTGAGTTCTGGCTCCTTTCGTCCAAGTTGGGAGCGGCGGGGGAAGCTGGAGGCGATTCGTGACGCAAAATCTTGGCGATGTCTTTTTGGATCGCGCCGTGCTGTTAGAATTATTGAATAGGCAGCGTGACCGCGTTGAGCGCCTGGAGGCGCAATTACGGGACTTGCGAGCGCGGGCTGAGTGCGTCGGTTTCGGCGATGGCCGTAAAGATACTTAATCTTCTTTATATTCCAAGGGGGGCTTCGGGTGGAGCGCATCTACGTCGTATCGGTCATGGATCCGAAGAACCTGTGGTGTCGGAATCACACCCTGCTCATGGCGCGGGCCATGTGCGAGCAATATGACGTTTCCATCCTAACCAATGGATCGTGGCCCCTAGAAGCAAGCGAGATCGCATTTTTTCCAGCTGGCCGTGCGCCAAAGGTGCTCGATATATACGAGTATTTCGCAAGGTCGTGGAAAAGCAGCGACTTCATCCTGTATCAGTTGGCAAATAACGATAATTTCCACTGGATTGCAGAATGTTTTATTCGCCGGCCGGGCGCGGTATTGATGCATGACATCAGCTTGTTTTGGTTGTTGTCAAAGGTAACGGGCTTGTCTCAGACCTTCGTCGAAGAAGAGGTCGGGATCGCTGAGGGCATCATGCTCAAGCAGTCATTCGATTGGGATAGCATCAAGCTCGCTATGTTGGGCGTGCACGGAGCCTATTTTAATCGTTCGATACTTCAATACGCGACGGGAATTATAACGCACTCGCCGTACCAAGCGAGTGTTTTTGCTAAGAAATTTCCTGATGTCCCGGTTAGCAATATCGCGCTGGTGCCCAATTTTCTGCATCAGATCGAAACCGTCGACCAGCGGGATGGCATTGAAGATATGCGCAGGGAGCATGACGTGCCCCCTGGTACAGTCGTTTTGGGGGTTATGGGCTTCCAGGCTTTTCATAAGCGACTGCCGGAGTTGCTCGCCGCTATCTGCGATTTGGATCCCGACACGAAATTCAAGGTTTTCCTGATTGGCAAGTGGGACGAGCAGGTGCGCAAAGACTGTGACGCGTCCCTGCGCGTGTTGGACGAACGCGGCTGGTCGTCGGTCGTGGACCGCTATGTACCGGAAGCGGAGCTCGAGGCCTATATCGCGATGTGCGACATCGTCGCCAACTTTCGGTACCCGACGGCGGGTGAGAGCAGTGGCATAGCGTGTCAGGCGCTCTCTATGGGCGTACCTTTGCTGGTCAACACGATCGGGTCATTTGTTGATCTGCCCGAGCAGAGCGTGATCCGCGTACCCTTCGCACCTGACGGAAACGATAAGGCGGTGATTGCGGAGGCACTCCGTCAACTGCTGTCGAACCCAAATGTCTTGCGCGAAAAGCAGATGGGCGCGCGCGGCAACGTTTTCTATTATCGTATGCCTCGCTATCAGAGCGAATATGTAGACATCATTGCTGAGCAGCGTGAAGGCTATAGCGAGCGGCTTGCTCGCAAGACACAATCGATAGCGATCCGGTGGGAAAATGATGGGTGGAGGAATGATGGCCGCAGCATGAATGCATCCGTGGCTGTTATTTTCGATGAATTCGGGAACGGCGTCGTTTTCGAAAATCCGCTGTACGATGGCCCCGAAATCTTGAATGTCTTCGAATCTGCGTTTGCATCAGCTCGGCGCGCCGTCCGGGACAGGTTGGCATTTGTCGAGCAAACTGCGCTGGCAGAAGGTGGGACATTGTTCAACATCTTCGATAGCTCGATTGATTTCTCGAGTTTATCTTTCGTCGCAGTCGCACGGAATACGTTGGGCGAAGGCCGAGGGTCGTCCGCGCTGATGGAGAGACTCCGAGGGCTCCAGGTGGGCGCTCGAATTTGTATTCAGCGTGAGGTTACCGAGATTATTGCAATGTCGGATCGCGCCTCCAGCTATGTCGCCGGGGAAGTTCCAGCCAACTACCTAAAGCTATTGCTTTCCAAGATGAAGTACCCGGCTGAAATCGGTATGTACCGGTACGGTTTTCACGGGGTAAGCGACTTCAGCATGCACGGTCGGAATTATGTCATCCTTCGTAAGGGCCACGCTGATCGGTCGCCTGGAACGAGCCTGCTCACCGCCTAGGGGGAGCGCTGGCGTGCAAATGTGGCCCATCCGGCGGTCGGGCTTGCGGCGAGGATTTGGTAATTCAGCTGGTTGCGGCGCTGCTCGGCGCGTTTTCGTTGCTGAGTTCGGCTGCGGCCGCTACCATATGGTCGCTAACACCACGCACGGTTGCATTCGGATTATCATGTTGTGAGGATTGATATTTTGCGGAGGACGACACCCTTCTCGCGGCATCGGCGCGCGACGATTATGTCCGTGTCTCTACTCGTTCTTTCCGCTTGCGCGACGCTGCCGTCCGGCGGTCCTTCGTCGCGTGCGATCGCGCGGTGTCAAAATTGCGCCGTCGGTGACAGCCGAATCACGTTGGTCGACTTGACCGCGCCCATCGTCTCGCGCGCGGCGGAGTCGAACCAGACTGCGACCTTTGCTGAGCGCTTAGGCGATGGGGAGGTTGCCAGTGCTGCGCTGAAGCGCGGAGACATCGTAAATATTGAAATTTGGGAAGCTCCGCCGGCCGTGCTTTTCGGCGGCGGTCTGGCGAACATTGGCAGCGGGGCCAGCGCTGGCAGGAACTCGGTTACCCTTGAGCAGATGATCGACAACGATGGTCGAATCATGGTGCCATTTGCTGGGCGCCTGCTCGCGGCCGGGAAGACACCTGTTCAACTCGGAAGCGCGATCGATGCCAGCCTGGCTGGAAAGGCGCATGATCCCCAGACCGTTGTGCGGGTGACGCGAGCGTCCTCGTCGAGCGTCACGGTCATTGGCGAAGTCGCAAGCAGCACGCGAGTGCCGCTCACTCCCAAGGGTGAGCGTCTGCTCGACGCGCTGGCCGCGGCGGGTGGAACACGTCAGGCCGTCGGGCGAATGACGCTTCAGATAACACGCGGGGCGACGGTGGCGACCATGCCGCTCGAGGCGGTTATTGCTGATCCGCATCAGAATATCCGGATGCAGTCGGATGACGTACTTACCGCAATCTACCAGCCATTCAGCTTTACTTCGCTCGGCGCGACCGGCAAGAATGAAGAGGTTCAGTTCGAGGCTACCGGGATCACGCTTTCGCAAGCCCTCGGTCGGGTATCGGGCTTGCAGGATATGCGCGCCGATATTCGTGGTGTGTTCGTATTTCGGATGGAGGCACCTCAAGTCATCGATCCAACTTCGACCGCGAAGACTCTGATGCCGGTTATTTATCGAATTGATTTGCACGATCCTTCAATGTTCTTCTTGGCGCAGCGCTTTCCGATCCGGAACAAGGACATACTTTATGTGTCCAATGCGCCACTTGCGGACGTTCAGAAATTTGTTAGCGTTATAGCATCGTCAATTCTGCCTGTTGCTACGACAGCGGCAGTCATTCCTTGATTATCGTTGCAGGGCACACGAAGTGCGTGAGGTTCACATCAGTCCCCTCTTGGAGGGGTAAAATCGATTTGTCGGACGCAAGATGATCGAACTGCAATCTGTTTCAAAGAAGTATCTGACTAGGACCGGTCCCAAGACAGTCCTCCGAGATTTGAATCTAATAATCAATCCGTCCGAAAAAGTCGGTATTCTCGGACGGAATGGCGCTGGTAAGTCAACTCTTATTCGGCTTGTGAGTGGTGCGGAGCGACCTACATCTGGCCGTATCCTTCGCAACATGTCCGTTTCGTGGCCGTTGGCTTTTGGCGGCGCTTTTCAGTCTGCCTTGACTGGTGCTGATAATATCCGATTCATTTGTCGAGTCTATGGGGTCAGCATCGAAGACAAGATAGAAATCGTCAATGATTTCGCGGAGCTCGGCCAGTATCTATATGAGCCATTGAAGAACTATTCTTCTGGCATGATGGCGCGGTTGGCGTTCGGGATATCTATGGCGGTAGACTTCGACTGCTTTCTTATCGATGAAGTCGTTGCGGTTGGTGACGCGCGGTTTCAGGAAAAGTCTAAAACTGAACTTTTTGAGAAACGTGGGCATAAGTCGATGATTATAGTGTCGCATGATGCCCAGTTCGTGAGAGAGCATTGTCACCGCGTCTATGTACTCGAAAAGGGTGCCATCAATGGCTTTGATGACATGGATGAGGCGTACCACTTTTATCATCGTGTTCTGAATTTAGAGTAGCGATCAGGTATCGAATCCAAAAACAAGTGCAGAATTGAAATCGGCGCGCTCTTTAGCTGCGACGTCAGGAGGCTGATAAAATGAAGTTCAATCCCCTGCGAATGTACAGGGCGACGAAGCGGTTTTTTCGTGAAGCCCATTATTCGCTGATGGGGCACAGGGATCGAGAAATACGTCACGATATTAGCGAGCTCAGAGGCTCGATAGTAGCGATGAAGCTGGAGTCGTTCATTGATTCATGCGTAAATCCTGATTCATCTCCAAATGTTGCTGTCGTTACATGTTTACCACCCGATGAAACGGGTATTGCTCGCTTTTCCGAGATCATGCTGGTCGAGGCAGCGATGCCTGTCGATATTTATACTGAATTTCAAGAATATAATAAACTGGTATATGCTATTGGCAGTGTAGTCGACAACATACCAGGCTCAAATATATACTCAATTGACCGAGTTATTATTAATCATCTAAAGAAAAAATATAATAAAATTGTATTTGTGATAGGTAATTCAGACCATAATATCGTGCTTTTGCGTGCGATGTGTGATTTCATTAAAGCGTTTGGTGCTCGTGATGTGTGGTGTTATCTGCACGACCCCACTTGCTTTAATGTTGTTCGGCGCGTGATGGGGCTTAGTGAGCGTCAGTTCGTTGAAACTTTGACCAAAATGCACGGAATGCGTCTTTCTGATTCATTGAATGGCGATCGGTACATTTTCGATCATTTACTTGAGCAAGGAATTCATGGTCCGCGCGTGCTCACGCAGCAGATGGGTGTTCGTAATTTCATCGTTAACAGTTACGCTGCGCGAGATATTCTAATAGATAATTGCGCGGACGGAATTGATGCGATTGAGGTGCTTTACCATCCTGTATTTGAACTCGAAAGCGGTGTTGTGATTCCTGATCAACCCTCGTCCCCCCTGACGGTGGGGACGTACGGGTGCCCCAGCAACATGAAGCACACGGATATGGTAATCCAAGCGTGTGAGATATTGATCGGCGAGGGAGTGGATTTGCGTCTCATTATCTCAGGATATGAGGCGGAAACCTTTGCGGTGCGATTTTTTCATGGCCATTTACCAGGGTGGATATCTGTTTCTCACGCGGAAACTGAAGCTGAATTCCAATCGCAAATGGCGAAATGTGATATAGCACTCCAGCTTCGTAAACGAAACACAGGTGAAAGCAGTGGTGTTATTCCGACGCTACTCAGAATGGGTAAGACGGTAATCACGTCTGCGATCGGCGCCTTTGGTGATTATGGCGATGCCGTCTTGTACTTTAAGGGTGATGCAAAAGATCTCGCTGCTATGCTGCGAGCCAGGCCTTTCGTGGATGCGGAGACGATTGTCCGATACGTCCTGGAGCATGATGCGGCGGCATTCGCGCGTCGGTTTACCGCAGTTCTTGGGGTGGCGGACTCGGTCCACACCGATCCTGTTAGCGACGGTGCTGTCGACGCGACGCGGACGGGGCCTCTAATTGCCGAAGCGAACGAGCGTTCGCAGATCACTTTATAAGGACGAATAATGGCTGCCCCTATTAGGCAAATGGTCATTCTGGCTGGTGGCAGGGGTACCCGCTTGGGTTCGCACACTCAGTCGACCCCCAAGCCCTTGATGCAGATCGCGCCTGGAAAAGTATTTCTCGACTATCTTGTCGAGAACGTAGCTCGGCAGGGGTTTCAAGATATTCTTATTGTCGCCGGACACTTTGGGGATCAAATCGCCGGACGCTACCATAATGCTCGCATCGGTGACGCAGATATCTCAGTCTTTGTTGAGCCTGAGGCGCGCGGCACCGGGGGCGCGCTTACGTTCATTAGGGATCATCTAGCAGGAGCGTTTCTCGTTACCAACGGAGATACCTATTTCGATGGGAATTTCCGGGCCGCGGCGGCGAGCTTACGGACCAGCCCTTCGTATGAAGGGGTCATCGTTTTGCGGGAGGTCGAGGACGTCGGCCGTTACGGTTCGGTTGTTATCGGCGCGGATCGGCTGGTCAACACCTTCCTCGAGAAGGATCCGACCTTAATGGGGCATCGGGGGTTGATCAACGCCGGGACATACGCGCTGCGTCGGACTGTTCTTGATCGTATCAAGTCCTTGCCGGTCTCGATCGAATCGGACGTTTTTCCCGCCATGGCGGCGGAAGGTCGTCTCGGCAGCGTGAGTTGTGATGGGTATTTCATCGATATCGGGTTGCCAGAGACGCTAGAGACCGCGCGGTCAGTATTACCGCATCGTAAACGTCCAGTGTTGTTTCTAGATCGCGACGGTGTTCTAAATCACGATATCAATTATCTGCATAAGCGTGATCAATGGCAATGGATCGATGGTGCTATCGATACAATAAAAATGGCTAACGATCTTGGGGTTGCAGTTGTTGTTGTAACCAATCAGGCTGGAGTGGCGAGAGGATATTATAGTGAGGCTGATCTGAAAAGTCTTCACGCCACGATTAATGAAGAACTTAAGAGCGGTGGGGCATTTGTTGATGCGTTTTTCTATTGCCCATATCATCCTGTGGCAGCGGATATAACATATCAAGTTCCAGTGCCATTCGATCGAAAGCCAATGCCAAATTTGCTGTTGCGCGCAATTCGACAGCTCGGCCTTGACCCGGCCAAGAGTCTTTTCATCGGAGATCAGGAGACCGACAGGCGTGCCTCTGAAGCGGCTGGCGTTAATTTTTTACGTTTTGAAGGTGGTGATTTGTATTCTGCTGTCCGAAATTGTCCGGACTGGAATAACGTGTTCGAAGATTTTTAAGATAGTTATATGTGCTATGGTTGGTGCAAAACCCGGCTGCATTGCGGTTAGCATTATATGAGCTGCTGCCGGCTCCGTGGACACGAGGTTAAGCTACCTGCGCCTGCCTCTCGAAGTCCATGGGGCTGAGATAGCCCAGCGTAGAGTGGCGGCGCGTCGGATTGTAGAAGCGCTCGATATAGTCGAATACATCTGCCTTGGCGTGATTGCGCGTGCGGTAGGTTTTACGCCCGATCCGCTCGGTCTTCAGCGAGGAGAAGAAGCTCTCCATCGCCGCGTTGTCCCAGACGTTGCCCGACCGGCTCATCGAGCATGTCACGCCGTTGTCGGCCATCAGCCGCTGGAACTTCTCGCTCGTATATTGGCTGCCCTGGTCCGAGTGGTGCAGCAGGGCATCGGGCTTCCCACGCCGCCAGATCGCCATCATGAGTGCGTCGGTGACGAGCTGAGCGGTCATGGTGTCACTCATCGACCAGCCGACCACCCGGCGCGAGAACAGGTCGATGACGACTGCGACGTACAGCCATCCTTCGGCGGTCCAGATGTAGGTGAAGTGTAAGCGTGTTCAGCAGGCCGCCTTGCGGCATCGTTGATAGCCGGGATGCTTGCCGCCTTTGACGAGGGCGTTGGTGGTGCAGAAAGTTTCGGTTCTACGACCAGTCATACGAGCACTCGTATGACTGGTCGCATGGAGGTCGTGGGCCGTGACGTGACCCCCATCTTTCATCCAGCGGCAACCAGAGACCGACCGTTGTTGTCGCGCAGGAGCGCGGGTGAAGCAACGGGCGGGTTTGAACCCGCCCGTTGCTTTTCGAGTTCGGCGGCGAACGCCGCCGGTGTGGCGTAGCCGAGCGAGGAGTGCGGCCGCTCGGTGTTGTAATCATCCACCCAACGCGCGAGGATCGAGCGCGC
>JAIYAA010000188.1 GCA_027489295.1 Sphingomonadales bacterium
AGATCCGCGCGTACCCGCGCCGCCAGCGCCAGCCGGCGCGGATCGCGGCGGGCAACAGGGGTGAGCGCCTCGCTCAGCCAGTCGCGCACCGGCAGCCGGCGGCCGTTTGCCTCGATCCACGGACCGGCCCAGCCGCTGCGCGCGCTGGCCTGGGCGATGAGCTGGAGCACCATGAAGCTGTAGCGGGGGCGCTCGCAGGTCGTGCTCAGCCGATCGAGCACCGCCGGCAGGTCCAGCGGCGGGGCAGGAGAGGCCGCATCCGGCGCGGCTGGGGGAGCGGCGGCGAAGAGATCGTGCTGGAACATAGCAGGAATCTAAGCACATCGCGATTCGCCTGTGAATCCCTTGCGTGCGGCGCGTGCCACTTGGACCAGCCATGGCACTTTGCCATCCGGCAAAACAAACGGTCGTGGCACTTCACCCCGGGTAAAGTGCCGTTCACGGCAGGTTCCGCCGTTGGGCTAGGCGTGGGCAGAAGGTCGCGCTAGGGTCGGACACGGCGCGCGGGCGATGGCAGGCGGGTCGCCCCGCTAGTTCGACGAGCCCTTGCATTGACCGATCCCCCCCGCTCCACCACGCTTTCCGCCTCCTCGCCCGTGTTTCCGACGCTGCGTGTCGACGCCGGATCCGCGATCGGCTTCTCCGCACGACAGGTGCGGCTGGGAGTTCTGGCGGCAGTGGCGGCATGCGCCGCGCTGCTCTGGCGCGCCGGGCTCGGCATCGACCCGTTCGCGCGCAGCAACATCGCCTATTATGCGATTTTGGCGCTGGGGCCGTTGGTCCGCGGCTGGTGCTTGCGCGATCGCCGTCGCTGGAGCCTGGTCCTGGCCGACGTGGTGGAATATTATTCGCTGTTCATGGCGCTGGCGCTGATCGGTGCGGTCAGCTCCTACCCCGTCGCCGCGCTGAGCGAGGGCTTTGCCGATGCAGGGTTGCAGCGAATGGACGAGCTGCTGCAGTTCGACTGGCTGGCCTGGTATCGCACCGTTGCCGCGCACCGTTCGCTACAGCTGCTCGGCATCGCCGCCTATCAGAGCATCTTCCTGACGCCCGCCCTGCTGCTCGGCTGGTTCGCGCTGACCGGCCAGCGCCGCCAGGCGCACCGCTTTCTCGCGGCCTTCGCGATCGCCGCGGCGCTGACGCTGGCGATCTACAGTCAGATGCCGGCGGTGGGGCCATTCTCCTATCTGTGGCACGGCCCAATCCCGTACATGCCGGTAAGCGAGCTGTGGCAGCCCGATTTAATTCCGGCGTTGCGGGATCATACGCTCACCACCGTCGATGTAGGGCAGCTGCGCGGGCTCGTCTCGGCGCCGAGTTTCCATGCGGCGTCGGCAACGCTCTACATCGCCGCGGCACAACGCTGCGGTCCGCTGCGCTGGTGGCTGACCGCCATCCCCTGCGCGATGCTGGTGTCGACCCCGGTGGAGGGCACGCACTATCTGATCGACCTGATTCTCGGCGCGGGCGTCGCGCTGGTCGCGTGGTTCTTCGCCTCGCTGCTGATGCGCTGGCGGGTGCGCACCGCCGGCTGACGTCAGCCGGCGAAGACGCCTTCCACCGCGGCGCGCAGCGCGCTCGGCGAGCAGGGTTTGGAGCAGACCACCGCATGCGGATAGCGACCGCGAAGCGATGTCGCGTCGGCATGGCCCGAATGGAAGATGATCGGCACACCCGCATCGCGGAGGACGTCTGCCGCCGGGAACACCTCGCCATCGGTCAGGCGAACGTCGAGGATGGCACAGCCGGGGAGATGGTTGGCAACGGCCTCCAGCGCTTCGGCAACCGACACATAGGGCCCGTCGACCGCGAAGCCGGCCTCTTCCACCACATCCTGCACGTCCAGCGCCACGAAAAGCTCATCCTCGATGAGCATCACCGTCTTCGTCATTCGCAAGCACTTTCGCAGGCA
Source organism: Sphingomonadales bacterium (assembly GCA_027489295.1). Next base: position 1,913 of record JAIYAA010000188.1, read on the forward strand.
GATGGATCTGAATGGCGAAGGTACGATCCTCCGCGGTTCGCGTTACGGAAACGCCCAGCTGGCGCGACGAGGTCTGCACCAGGATCGTGCCGAAGCCGGTGCCCGACTCCACGGATACGGGCCGGTCGCCCGTCTCGCGCCAATCGAGCCGAACGCCGTCCGGAACGCGCTGCCACGCCACGTCGAGCGTACCCGACGCGGGCCCCAACGCCCCATATTTGACCGAGTTCGTCGCCCATTCGTGCAGCATCAACGCAAGCGGCGACAAACAGGTCCGATGAATCTTCACGCTCGGCCCGTGAATCTGGATGGCTGCATGGTCCCGATACGGGGCAAGCGTCGCCTCTACGAGCTCGGCGAGGTCGATCGATTGCAGCGGCCCGGCGGGAGAGGCCAGCGAATGGGCGCGGCCCAGTGCCGCGATGCGCTCGCGCATGTCATTGGCAAAACGGCTCACATCGTCGTGGCTGCGAGCGCCTGCCGAGATCATGCCGCTGATGATCGCGAACAGGTTCTTCACGCGATGGTTCATCTCGCGCAGCATCAGCTCGCGCGTCTCCGCCAGCGCATATTCGGGCGTGACGTCGATCGACACGCCGACCAGCCGGCGCGGTTCTGCGTCGTTGACCATCCGCCCGAAGGTCTTGATCCGCCGCACGCCGTCGCCGTCCTGGATGCGGTAGCTGATCTCCAGATCGCCGCCCTGAGCGATCACGCGAGCCAGTTCGGCATCGAACAGTGGGCGATCCTCGGGATGCAGGCGTTCGAGCCGCGCGGCAGGGTCGTTCGACGGCACCTCGGCGCCGATACCCAGAATGGCGCGCGCATGGTCGTCGACCAGCGTCTCCCCGCTATCGATGCGATATTCCCAGACGGCGATGCCGCCTGCCCGGATCGCCATGTCCAGCCGCTCGCGCTCGGCCGCCAGCGCACGTTCGAGCGAGAGAGCGTCGGTGATGTCGGTCAGCACCAGCGTGGCACCGTCGGTCGTGCCGTTCTGCGCACGATAGGGAAGGGTGCGCATCGACAGCGTGCGGTTGCCGTCCTGCGTGCTCACCCGCCGTTGCAGCGGCCCCTCCCCGGCGATGACCGCGCGCGCATCGGCCAGATAGTCAGCCCCTGCGAGGCGGCTTGCGACATCGGCGAGCGGCCGTCCGCGATCGCCCGGCTGGAGCGGGAACAGCGCCGTCGCCGCTTCGGTGAAGCTGCGGATCCGCAGATCCGCGTCGAGCACCACCACCGCCAGATCCGTCGATTCGAAGAAGTTGCGAAGATCGGAATTGGCGACGGTAAGCTGGTCGACCTTGCTCTTCAGCTCGTCATTGACCGTGGAGAGCTCCTCGTTGGTCGACTGGAGCTCCTCGTTCATCGACATCATTTCTTCGTTGGAGCTTTTCAGCTCCTCGTTCGCGGTCTCCAGTTCCTCCACGGTGGTGCGCAGGCGATGCCGGGTGACGCGCAGTTCGTCTTCCAGCGCGTCGAGATGGTCGTCGCCCGCATCCAGCTCGGTCGCATCATCGTCCAGCGCGGGGCGGAAGGGCGCCGTTTCACGGAAGACGAACAGCAGCGTGCCGTCTGGCATCGGATCGCACACGACGTCGATCGTCTGGGCGCCATATTCCGATTCCACGGTCACGTCGCGCGCCACGACCCGCTTGCGCCGATCCCGACCCGCGCGGAGCAGCGGCCCCAGCACGTTGCGCAGGCCCGGCCGGGCAAGGCCGATTGCGCTCGATCCGCCGGTGCGAGTGACGGGGAAGTCGAAATAGCGACCCAGTCGGCCATAGGCGGCGATGATCACCCCTTCCTGGTCGAGCACCAGGCTCGCCGGCGCATAGCGATCGATCAGACGCCGGACTACGGCGGTTTCCTCTGCCCCGACGCGGCCCGACTGGCGCTCGTGCCGGTCCTCGCGCGGGCTGCGAGCGCGGGAGCTGCCCGGCAGGTCGATCGGATAATTGGGCGCCCCCGGCGAGCGCTGGAAGATACGCGCCTGATGATCGATCGCGGGGAACAGATGGTCGAACCGGCCGATCGTCTCCGATGGGCCGAGAAACAGATATCCCTCGGGCCGGATCGCATAGTGGAGCAGCGGCATCACCGATTGCTGCAGGCGATCGTCGAAATAGATCAGCAGGTTGCGGCACGATACCAGGTCGATGCGCGAGAAGGGCGGATCCTTGACCAGGCTGTGATTGGAAAAGCGGATCATGTCGCGGATCTGTGGCACGATCTGGAAACGGTCGCTGTGCGGCAACGTGTAGCGTTCGCGCATCGCCGGCGGCAGATCGATCAGCGCCGAGGCCGGATAGACGCCGGCACGCGCGATCTGCAGCATCTGCTCGTCGATATCGGTCGCGAAGATCTGTACGCCGGTAGCCGGCAGCGCAAGCTTGCGCGCCGCCTCGGCGAAGAGCATCGCGATACTATAGGCTTCCTCGCCGGAGGAGCAGCCAGGGATCCAGACGCGGATGTCCTCCTCGCCCGTCCAGCTGCGCATCAATGGCTCGATCACCTGGGTGCGCAGGCGATCGAACAGGTCCGCATCGCGGAAGAAGCGGGTGACGTTGATCAGCAGGTCGCGGAACAGCGCCTCGCATTCGTCCGCGTCGGTTTTGGCGCGGGCCAGGTAGGTGCGGCCGCTGGCGATGCCCAGTACGTGCATGCGGCGTTCGATCCGCCGGACCAGCGTGGTTCGCTTGTAGCCTGAGAAGTCATGGCCAACCGCGGTACGCAGCACCTTGCACAGTTCGTCGACATGGTCGGCGACCAGCGATGCCTCCTGCCGCTGCTCCTCGCCGCCCCGATGGAAGAAGGCATGGAGACAATCGAGCATCTGCGCCGGGGGCTTGACGAAATCGACCAGCCCGGTGCCGACCGCGGACAGCGGCATGCCGTCGTACCGAGCGCTTTCCGGCTCCTGCACGAGGCATACTCCGCCATGTTCCTTCACCGCGCGCAGGCCGATCGTTCCGTCCGCCCCGGTGCCGGACAGGATCACGCAGGCGGCGTTGCCCTGCTGGTCGGCCGCAAGCGAAAGGAAGAAGTCGTCGATCGGGCGGCGCAGGCCGCGCGGCTGGGCGAAATCGGTGAGCTCCAGCGTGCCGCCGCGGATTGCGAGACCGTGACCGGGCGGGATGATGTAGACCTTGTCGGCCTCGATCCGCTCGCCGCCCTCGCACTGCAGCACCTCCAGGCTAGTCTGGCGGTCCAGAAGCTGTGCGAGCATGCTTTCATGATTTGGATCGAGGTGCTGCACGATCACGAAGGCCATGCCCGTCGGCCCGCGCGCCGGGGCGAGCATCTCGCGCAGCGCCTCGAGCCCTCCGGCCGAGGCGCCGATTCCCACCACGGGGAGGGGAGCGGTCTTTGGTTCGAACGGCGCGTTCAAAGGAAGCTGCTCGTATCGAGATCGGCCAGCGTCATCTTGGCCTGAGCGATGGTCGCGGCCGTGTTGGCGATGGTGATCAACGTCCCCTCCACCGCAATGCCGCTTTCCGCCACGACCGGTGCCAGGCGTGCGATCGCTTGTCCGAGCGCAACGTCATACTGCGCCAGGCGCTCGGGCTGGGTGCGGCTGACGTCGAACTGCGAGGCGAAAATATAGCGGGTTTCCCCGGAAAGCGTGCGCAGCTTCGACATGTAAAGCAGGTTGACGAAGGGCGAGCCGTCCTTGCGGAAGTTGACGATGGCGGTGCGCACGCTGGCCTGCCCATCGTCGCCCAGAAACGCGTGGATGCGGTCGCGCGCCTCCTGATTATCGCTATCGCCCTGCAGAAACCGGCAATTCTGGCCGACGATCTCGCTGGCCGCATAGCCGGTGAGGTCGCGGAAGCGCTGGTTGGTGAGCAGCAGCGGATGATCGCCCGCCGCCTCTCCAAGCGAGAGCGCCACCGGCGAGCTCTCGAAATACTCGCGCAGGGCCTGGGGTAGTTCGACGGGGATCACGCTTGCTCAAACCTCATTGGGGAAGCAGAACGGCCTGTCCCGGAAACTGATCCAAGATATGCGCGATCCCTATTTGAAACAAGCATTTGCACCGGCGGCGTGAATGCAGCCGCATGCCAGCGAACTAGTTACGATAGCGCATCGATTATTGCCGGTAGGCGGCGTCGCCCCACACGATCGGTAGGCGTTCGTTGCCCGCGCCGGGTGCGCGTGCGACCAGCTCGACCATCTTCACGCCGGTGACGTTCACCTCGATCGGCTGGGCGACGGCACCGCGGCGAAGGGGGGCGCTCGTCGCAAGGAGGCGACGGTCCCCATAGACGGCAAAGGTGACGCGCCGGGCGCTATCGGTCGCGGAATCGTCGACGCCGACCGAGACGGTCAGCCGCCGATAGCCCGGGTTGCGCACCTCGAGCCGCGAGTTGGCCAGCACGCCCAGTCCGGCGGTGAAATGCCTGCCCGCCACCGCCAGCTCGCGGCCATAGGGCGTGCTGTCGGCCTGTGCGCCGCCCCAGCCGGCGTAGAGCGGCCGCTGGCCGGCACCGCGCGTGTTCGTCCAGGCGACCACCGCGCGGTGGATCATGGGATCGGGCATGGGGCTGGTGACGCCGTCCACCGCCGGGTTCACGATTCCCGGCAGTTCGGAGAGATAGAAGCCGTCCGCCAGCAGCCGCGGGCCCGCGGCCCGGAACACCAGGGCCTCGTGCGGCGCGAGCTTGAACCGGGTCTCCTTGCGGAAGCGTGTCCCGGCGCCGGTCCAAAGGTCGGTCAGCGTCACCTCGGCATCGTCGCGGAGCTTGAGGTGTTGGGCGGTCAGGATCGCCTCGGTCGGCGCCGCGCTGCGGTTGAACAGTGCGACGGCCTTGGTGCCATTGGCCAGCGTCTTGACCAAAATCTGGAAATCGTCGCTGTCGAAGGCGAGCACCGCCTGGTTGCCGGCTGGGTCCTGATCGATCGCGATCAGCGCGGCGTTGCCGAAAATGTCCATCAGCGATTGCGGCGTGGTCCGCAGGTCGGCGCCGATCAGCAGCGGGGCGGAGACCATCGCCCAGAGCGCGAAGTGCGATCGCGCCTCGGTCAGATGGTCGGCATCGAACTCGCCCTTGCCGATGAACAGCATGTCGGGATCGTTCCAGGAGCCGGGGTGCGCGTAGAGCGGACGCCGTGCAGCGGTATCGAAGTTGGTGAGCAGCCGCGTCCAGTGCGGCGTGATGTCGTCGCTGGTGCGCGAGATGTTGCCCACGTCCTTCGCCCAGCTGCGAACATCGGCCGAACCCCAGATGCACAGCGAGAGCAGATAGTCGCCATCCGGGTTGGCACGGACCAGCGCGGCCTTCACCTGTTCGAACATCGCGCGTACCGCCGGGATGTTCGATCGGGTGATGCTGTCGAGATCGAGCAGCGGGGGCAGCGCGCGGTGGCGGCCGGCGCGGACCAGCGGGCTCTCCTCGCCATAGGCGCGCAGACCGCAGCCATCGATCTTGATGTAATCGAAGCCCCAGTCGCCGAAATAGAGCGCGATGTCCCGCTCGATATGGCCATAGAGCCCCACTTCACGTTCGAGCACGCTGCCGCGCGGCAGATTGGGTTCGTTCGGGCCATAGGCCTGGGCACAGGTATTGCGGCCGAGATCGGTGTAGATCCCCGCCTTCAGCCCCATTGCGTGGAGCCGGTCGGTAAAGGGCTTGAACGACGTCGCGCCATCGGCGGTGCGCGCCGAGGGAAACTTGTCCGCGCGCACCAGCATCCGTCCGTCCGCGCGGCGGTGATCCCACCAGCCCTCGTCGAGATTGACGTAGCGATAGCCCTTCGCCGCCAGACCGGAATCGACGATCTTCCGCGCCGAGGCGAGGACCTTCTCTTCATCGACATCGGTGGCGAAGGCGTTCCAGCTGTTCCACCCCATCGGCGGCGTGGCGGCGCGACCGGCGGTGTTGGCGGACCAGCGACCGGTGGGGGCGAGCGGATCGCGCGGTGCCGCGTGCGCGATCCCCGATGCCAGCAGCATCGCCGCCATGCCTGCCAAGGTCCTGATCGCCATGCATCCTCTCCCCTCGTCCACTTGTCGGACTAAGCGTAGCGTAACGCCCAAGGCAAATGCTTTCCCCATGGGCGAGGCCATTGCCCCGCGCGCGGCTGCGCCCTAGCAAGGGCCGATGAACCCCATGCGGCGGATCCTGATCCTGGGCGGCGGCACGGCGGGCTGGCTCACCGCCGCCTATCTCGCACGGTATCTCGATCTCGCGCAGCAGCGCCGTTTCGCGATCACCGTGCTGGAATCGCCCGCGCTGGGGATCGTCGGGGTGGGCGAGGGCGGTTTTCCGACGATCCGCGAGACGCTGCACTTCCTCGGCAGCGACGAGCGCGCCTTCGTCCGGCATGCGGCCGCCACCTTCAAGCAGGGCATTCGCTTCGACGACTGGCTGCACGCACCGGGCGTCGATGGCACCCGCCACCAGTTCCTCCATCCCTTCGAAGCGCCGTTTCATACCGGGGGGGCGGGACTGGTTCCCTACTGGCTGCTCCAGTCCGCCGCGACGCGCCTGCCTTTTGCCGAAGCGATGACGATCCAGAACCGGGTCGCCGCGCACGGTCGAGCGCCCAAGCGGGCCGAGGAAGCGGGTTTTGGCGGGCCGCTCACCTACGCCTATCATTTCGACGCCGTCCGGCTGGCGACGCTGCTTCGCGACCGCGCGATCGAACTTGGTGTCAGACATCTGGAAGGGGAGGTCTTTTCTGCCCATACCACTTCCGAAGGCGCGATCGACCGGATCGAGACGCGCGAGCATGGCAGCCTTACCGCCGACCTGTATATCGACTGTTCCGGGTTCGAGGCGGCGCTGATCGGCAGGACACTCGGCGCACCCCTGACGTCGGTGCGCCACCAGCTGTTCACCGATCGCGCGCTCGCCTGCAAGCTGCCCTATGCCGATCCCGAAGCACCGATCGCGACCACCACCGTTGCGGCCGCACACGAAGCGGGCTGGACCTGGGACATCGGCCTGCAGCACGCCCGGGGGATCGGCTGCGTCTATTCCTCGGCGCACTGCTCCGACGCGCGTGCCGCCGAAATCCTCGATACGCATCTGGGCGGTGCCCCGCACGACGCGCGGCTGATCCGCTTCGAGCCGGGCTATCGCCGCACGCCCTGGGTCCGTAATTGCGTCGCGGTGGGGCTGGCGGGCGGTTTCCTGGAGCCGCTGGAGGCGACCGGGGTGGTGCTGATCGAGGCGGCGGCGGCAATGATCGCCGAGCTGTTTCCGCACGCGGGCCCGGTCGACGCCGCGGCGGCGCGCTTCAACGCGCTGATGACCGCGCGTTACGAGCGGATCGTCGACTTCCTCAAGCTGCATTATTGCCTGAGCCGCCGCGAGGAACCGTTCTGGCGGGACAATCGTGATCCGGCCTCGATCCCGGACACGCTCAAGGCGCTACTCGATCAATGGCGATACCGGCCGCCGAGCCGGTTCGACTTCCTGCTGGATGTCGAGAGCTTCGCCTTCTTCAACTATCAGTACATCCTCTACGGCATGGACTTTGCCACCGACCTGTCCGCCGCCCGCGCGGGCTTCCCCCACGCCGAGGCAGCCGAACGCCAGTTCGCGCGCATCCGCAGCTTCGGCGATCAGGCGGTGGCGGACCTGCCCGGCCACCGCGAGCTGATCCGCCAGCTGATCGGCTGAGGTCAGACGGTCGCGAGCTGCCCGTCGATCGCGTCGAGCTCGCCGCTTGCCCGCGCCTTGCGGCCGTACACGGCCTCGAACAGCGGGGTCGCCATCACCGTCGTGACGATCGCCATCAGCACCAGCATCGAGAAGAGCGTCGGCCCGATGATGCCCTTCTGCAGGCCGATGTTGATGATGATCAGCTCCATCAGCCCGCGCGAGTTCATCAGTGCGCCGATGCCGAGCGCGGTGCGGTTGTCCTCGCCGGCGATCCGTGCCGCCGCCCAGCAGGCGCCGAACTTGGCGCGGACCGACACGGCCAGGATGCCCAGCGCCACCACCAGCAAGAAGGGCGAGTTGACCATGTCCATCCGGGTGTTGAGCCCCGAATAGGTGAAGAACATCGGCAGCAGCAGCACCACCGCCAGCGGTTCGACCTTGCGCTTCAGCTCGGCCACGAACGCGCCGCGCGGCATGCACACGCCCATGAGGAAGCCGCCGAAGATGGCGTGGATGCCGATCGCGTCCATGATGAAGGCCGACAGGCAGAACAGCATCAGCGTGATCGCCAGGATCGACGTGGTCATCTCGCCCCGCGCCTCGACGATACGGCCGAGCGGCGCCAGCAGGCGCCGGCCGAACAGCAGCATGAAGCCGGTATAGAGCACGGCGCCGCCGATCGCGAGCACGGCAACCCCTGCACCCGCACCGAAGGTCGCCAGCACGACCGCCAGCACGCACCAGGAGGCCGCGTCGTCGAACGCGCCGGCGGTGAGCGACAGCGTGCCGAGTGCGGAATTGGCCAGCCCGCGCTCGTTGATGATCCGCGCCAGCATCGGGAAGGCGGTCAGCGCAATGCACGCGCCCATGAACAGCGTGGCATTGGCCTGGCTGATACCGGCGGTGAACAGGCCGGGGACCGTGAGCAGATAGGGCGTGATCAGCGCCGCGAGCAGGAACGGTGCGGCGATGCCGGCGGCCGAGACGCCCGCCGCGCTCTTGGCCTTGGACTGGAAATGATCGAGCCGCAGCGTCAGCCCGACCATGAACATGTACAGCCCCACGCCCAGCTGCGCACCGGCATAGAGCACGTTCCGTGTTTCCCTGGGGAAAATCGCCAGCTGCAGATCCGGAAAGAAGAGCCCGAGCAGCGAGGGGCCCAGGACAACACCGGCGATCATTTCGCCCACCACCTGCGGCTGCTTCAGGAATTTCTGCCCCGCCCAGCCGACCACCCGGCAGGCGAGCAGGATGATCGCCAACTGCAGGAAGAAATGAATACTGTAATCGCCGGGCGCATAGGTCTTGGCGGCATGCACGGCGGGCCCGTGCGGATTGAGGACGTCGGTCAGGGCGTGCCAGGCGGCGGTCAGCAGGTCGTTCATTCGGATCCCCTCGAGCGCGCGGCATCTTCTGCACCGGCGCGGACCCTTAGGAAGCGTGCTCGCGCCTTCCCGGCAAGGGTCGATCGTCGCCACGACCGCACTTTCCTTCGCGATCGCCCGCGGGTGTTGCCGTGGCTCCACAACGTAGGTACGTACCTACATTATAGCGCTATCAATTTGGCACCGGAGCCACGGCGATGAAGGTTCTCACCAGCCGCGAATTCAACCAGGACGTCAGCGCGGCGAAGCGATTCGCCCGCACCGAACCGGTGTTCATCACCGATCGCGGCACGCCGACCCATGTGCTGATGAGCATCGCCAGCTTCCGGACCCTGCGAGGCGAGCGCGAGAGCATCGTCGATGCGCTCGCCATGGCCGAGCCCTTCGATCTGGATCCGCAGCCCGGGCGCTGGTGAGATGTACCTGCTCGATACCGCCGTGCTGCTGGATCTGCGCAAGGCGCGCAGCGGTGCCGCCGATCCCAAGCTTGCCGCCTGGGCCGGGGGCGTCCCGCGCGAGCAGCTGTTCGTCTCGGTGCTGACGCTGGCGGAGATCGAGGCCTACGCCGCGCGCGCGCCGGGCGGAGAGGCGGGGGAGGCCATCCGCCGATGGATCGACGCACAGCTGGTCCCCGCCTTCGGCAGCCATTTGCTGCCGGTCGACCTGGCCGTCGCGCGGCGGCGAGGGCAGGTGATGCTGGCGAGCGACCGGCATGCGCTGGTCGCGGCGACCGCGCTTGAGCATGCGCTGACGCTGGTGACCTATGAAGCGGCGTCCTATCGCGGCGTGCGGCTCAAGCTGTTCGATCCGCGACGCTATGACCCCGAGGAGGTGGCGGACGATTGGCGCGCGGCAGCGCAGCGCAGCGGCCCGCTATGGTTCCGCAACCTCTTCCTGCGCAGCTGAGGCCGTGCAACCGCAACCCACGCCAAGCATTTGTTCGGCAAGGAGATAACGGATGGCAGACGAGAAGCGCGCGACCTTGTACCGGATGGTGCTGCCCGATCATGTCTGCCCCTTCGGCATTCGTGCCCGGGACCTGCTGGAGGAGCGGGGGTATGCGATCGATGATCGGGTATTGCGAACCCGCGACGAGGTGGAGGCGGTGAAGGACGAGTTCGGCGTCGCGACGACCCCGGTGATCTTCCTCGGGGACGAGCGCATCGACGGCGCCGACGCGCTCGAACACGCCCTCGCGCAGCGTTAGGCGATCGCCGCCACGGCCTCCAGGATCACCTTCGCCACCGCGTCCGGCTGCGACAGCAGCGAGAGGTGTCCTGCGGCGAGTTCGGTGGTCGTCGCGTTCATCCGCGCCGCGAACTCCCGTTCAAGCGGGACGCTCACCACGCGGTCCTGCGTAGAGACGATGTACCAGCACGGACGATCCGCCCATGCCGCCTCGCCAATGACATCGCCGAAGGTGCTCGCAGGCAGCGGCGGCTGGAGCACGGCGAGGACGCGGGCCTCGGCCTCGGGCAGGTCGTTGGCCACATCCTCCACCCATCCTTCCGCCGCAAGCGTGAGGTTGCCCTTGCCGTCATCGCGGATCTTCTTGAGGGCGGGCGGATTGGCATATTTGCCGACCAGCGGCCCCAGTGCCTCGCCCGCTGCCGGCGCGAAGGCGGCGACATAGACCAGCGCCTTCACCTTGGTGTCGTTGCCGGCTTCGGTGATGACCGCACCGCCCCAGCTATGGCCGACCAGGACCACCGGGCCGTCGATCGCATCCAGCACCTGCCGTGTCGCCGCCACGTCGCCAGCAAGCGACTGGGTGGGATTCTGCACCGCGACGACCGCATGCCCGGCGTCGAGCAGGATCGGGATCACGCGACGCCAACTGGATCCGTCGGCCCAGGCGCCATGCACGAGGACAATGGTGGGCGAGGCGGTGGGCATGGCGGTACTCCATCGAGAGGGATGGCCGTTCCTTAGCCTGGCGGTTGGGGTCGGGATTGTCGGAACGGATCGTTTCTTGGCGGATACGCTCGCACGCTCATTTCATCTCGTTCGCGTTACAGCGTCGGAACAAAGCGCCACGTCGTTGATTTTCGCTCGCAACGTTTTCCTACTGTACCAACGTAAAGGGCAATGACGATGAAGAAGATGCTTGTGCTCGGCGCCGCCGCTGGCCTGTTCGCGCTTTCGGCCTGCAACAACACGCCGCGCGAGCAGGCGGCCGACAATATCGAGGCGAATGCCGAGGCCCGCGCCGACAATATCGAGGCGATGGCCAGCAACGCCACCACAGACGCTACGCAGGACAATCTGCAGAACCAGGCCGACGCCGTCCGCGCCGAGGGCGATGCGAAGGCGAAGGACATGCGTACCCACGACGCGGACACCAATCTGCACAACGGCATGTAATCGTCGTCGACGGTTCCCGAAGGTCCGGCTGTTCCCACGCAGGCAGCCGGGACCGGGAAGGGCGCTCGCATTCGCGGGCGCCCTTTTTCGTATGTGCCGGACGGGCAGCCGCCTTCCCCTTGGTACAGGTCAGTCCGACCCGTTGCCAATGGAAGTCCAAATATGGCCCTACGTTGCCGGGCCTAGTATCAACGGCTTGGCAAGTTGAACCAAGGGAAACACTTCCTTCGTGGTTTGATTGTGGACCGTAATGTCGATGCCGTATCTTTCTCCGCAAAAATACCTACCTTCCGACCAAATGGAAAAAGGCGGAATATAGTAAATGACGAAGCGCCCTTTCAGGACGCAACGTTGGGAGGAAGGCAAATGGGTAAAACCGGCATGATGGATCGCCATCGGCGATTCGGCCTTATCGGCGTCGTATTGCTGTCGACCGCCTCGCCGGCCTTGGCACAGGAAGCGCAGCGCACGTCCGCAGAGGCCGAGAACTACACCGAAATTGTGGTTACCGCCGTGGCGCGCGGTCGCGATCGCCTCGACAGCGCGATTTCCACCAGCTCGCTCAAGGCCGACGACATCCAGAAGGCGGCGCCGCGTTCGGTGGCGGAGATCTTCCGCACGCTGCCGGGCATCCGCTCCGAAAGTTCGGGCGGCGAGGGCAACGCCAACATCTCGATCCGCGGCCTGCCGATCGCCTCGGGTGGCGCGAAGTTCCTGCAGCTGCAGGAAGACGGGCTGCCGGTACTCGAGTTCGGCGACATCACCTTCGGCAATGCCGACATCTTCCTGCGCGCCGATCTCAACCTGGCCCAGGTCGAATCGATCCGCGGCGGTTCCGCCTCCACCTTCGCCTCCAATTCGCCCGGCGGCGTGATCAACATGATCTCCAAGACCGGCGAGACCGAGGGCGGCGCGGTGCAGGCAAGCACGGGCCTGGACTATAAGGACTATCGGCTCGACTTCGACTATGGGGCGAAGCTGACCGACAGCGTGCGCTTCCATATGGGCGGCTTCTATCGCCAGGGCACCGGTCCGCGCCGCATCGGCTATGACGGCAACAAGGGCGGCCAGTTCAAGTTTAACGTCACCAAGGACTTCACGGGCGGCCATATCCGGCTGTACGGCAAGTTCCTCGACGATCGGGCGGTCGGTTATCTGCCGATGCCGGTGCGGGTGACGGGCACCAATGCCAACCCGACCTATCAGGATCTCGCCAGTTTCCGGTCGAATCGCGACCAGTTGCTGACACCCAACTTCACGCGCAACGTGACGTTGGACGGCAACAACAATCTGGTGACCGACGATGTGCGCGACGGCCAGCATCCGCTGGTCAAGGCGATCGGCTTCGAGGCGGAAACGCTGCTGGCCGGCTGGACGGTGACCGACCGCTTCCGCTTCTCGGACATCTCGGGCCGGTTCATCTCGAACTTCCCTGCCAATGTCGATGCCGCGGGCACCATCGCCACGTCGATGGGCGGGGCGGGCGCGACGCTGGCCTATGCCAGCGGGCCGAACACGGGCAAGGCGATCACCAATCTCGCCGCGCTGAACGGCAACGGGCTGCTGGCCCAGATCGTCGTGTTCGACACCAAGCTCAACAGCCTCAACAACATGACCAACGATCTGCGGGCCAGCCGTGTCTATCCGCTGGGCAGCGGCAAGCTCACCACCACCGTCGGGTTCTACAAGTCGCGCCAGACAGTGGATACCGACTGGCTGTGGACGTCGATCCTGACCGACGTGCGCGGCGAGGGCGAGGCGGCGCTGGTCAATGTGCGGCGCGCCAACGGCACGGCGGTGACGCAGGACGGCTTCTACGGCTACAGCGCTGCCTATTTCGGCGGGTGCTGCCGGCGCAGCTACCGCGTGGATTATAATGTCAACGCGCCCTTTGCCTCGCTCAACTACCAGCAGGGCAAGCTCTCGATCGGCGCCAGCCTTCGCTATGATTTCGGCGACGCGGACGGTTCGATCGCAGGTGCCGATCTCGGCGGCGGCCGGGTCGGCACGACCAGCCGCGACATCAATGGCGACGGCGTGATCTCGGATGCCGAGACGCGCGTGGCGGTCGTCCCGCTGACCAGCCCCGCGCCGGTCAACTACAGCTATCACTATTGGAGCTATTCGACCGGCATCAACTATCGCTTCGTCGATTATATGTCGGTCTTCGCCCGGTACAGCCGCGGCGCGCGCGCCAATGCGGATCGGCTGCTGTTCGGCCCGGCGGTCAGCACCACCACCGGCAACCTCGTCAGCCGATCGGCGGCGGTCGACTTCGTCAACCAGGCCGAGCTGGGCGCGAAATACCGGCGCGGCGGCCTCACGCTGAACCTCACCGGCTTCTGGGCGCGGACGGAGGAACAGAATTACGAGGCGACGCGCCAGGTCTTCATCGATCGCACCTATCGCGCCTATGGCCTGGAGTTCGACGGCGGCTATCGCAACGGCCCGTTCAGCCTGATGACCGGCGCTACCTGGACCCATTCGCGCATCGTCGCCGATGCGCTCAATCCGGGGGTGGTCGGCAATACCCCGCGCCGCCAGGCGCAGCTGATCTTCCAGGCGACGCCGCAATATGACATCGGCCGAGCGGCGATCGGCGCCAGCATCGTCGGCACGACGAGCAGCTATGCCCAGGACAACAACCAGTTGAAGCTGCCCGGCTTCACCCAGGTGAACGCCTTCGCCCAGTATCGGCCGCTGCCCAAGCTGCTGGTGTCGCTCAACGCCAACAACCTGTTCAATGTCCGCGGCTTCACCGAGGCGGAGGAAGGCGCGATCCCGGCAAACGGCATCGTCCGCGCCCGTTCGATCAACGGCCGTACGATCAGCACCTCGGTGCGGATCGACTTCTAGTCACCCCCGCAGCCTCGCGGCCGGGAGCTTCCCTCCTCCCGGCCGCTTTTTTTGCTTACCAGATCCGCACCCGATCCTCGGGCGCCAGATACTGTTTCTGGCTCGGATCGATGTTCCACGCGGCATACCAGGCATCGACATTGCGCAGCGGGTTCACCGCCCGGATCTGACCCGGCGAGTGCGGATCGCTGACCAGCTGCTGGCGCAGCGCCTCGGTGCGGAACAGCGTCCGCCACACCTGGCCCCAGCCGAGGAAGAAGCGCTGGTCACCGGTGAAGCCGTCGAGCATCGGTGCCGGCTTGCCGCCGAGCGAGGCATGATAGGCGTCGAGCGCGATCATCACCCCGCCAAGGTCGCCGATATTCTCGCCCATCGAGGCACGGCCGTTGATATGCACACCCGGCAGGCCCTCGAACGTATAGGCCTCGTACTGGGCACCCAGCCGCACCGCCTGCGCCTCGAACTTGGTCGCGTCCTCCGCGGTCCACCAGTCGCGCAACACGCCGTTGCCGTCGGACTTGCGGCCCTGGTCATCGAAGCCGTGGCTGATCTCGTGCCCGATCACCCCGCCGATGCCGCCATAATTGACCGCATCGTCCGCCTTGGGGTCGAAGAAGGGCGGCTGCAGGATCGCCGCGGGGAACACGATCTCGTTCTTGACCGAGTTGTAATAGGCGTTGACCGTCTGCGGCGTCATGCCCCACTCGGCCTTGTCGACCGGGCCGCCCAGCCGGTTGCGACGATAGTCCCATTCGAACCGACCGGCGCGCTCGGCATTGCCGACCAGGTCGCCGGCGCGCACCTCGAGCTTCGAATAATCGCGCCACTTGCTCGGATAGCCGACCTTGACGGTGAAGCCCTGCAGCTTGGCGAGCGCCTGTTCCTTGGTCGCCGGGCTCATCCAGGCGAGGTTCCGGATGCGGCCGGCCAGCGCGACGCGCAGGTTGGCGACCAGCACATCCATCTTGGCCTTGCTTTCGGGCGGGAAGTAGAGCGCGACATAATCGCGTCCGACACCCTCGCCGATCGCCCGCTCGGTGAACGAGACGGCCCGCTTCCAGCGCTCGCGCTCCTGCGGCTGGCCGTTGAGGAACCGCGAGCGGAAATCGAACTGCGCATCCGAGAAGCGCTTGGAGAGGAGCGGGGCGATATCGTCGGCGATGCGAAAGGCTTCCCATGCCTTCAGCGTCTGCAGATCGGTATCGGCGAAGATCTGGGCGATCTTCGGCACGGCGCTGTTCTGCGCCACGATCACGCGGCTTGCCTTGGTCAGGCCGGCGGCCTGCCAGTACGGATCCCAGGCAAAGCCGGGGGCCTGCGCCTTCAGCTCGGCGATCGAAACCGGATTGTAGGTCTTGTCGCGGTCGCGGCTCTGCGCACGCGTCCAATGGGCCTGGGCGATGCGGGTTTCCATCGCCACCACCTGGTCCGCGGCGGCTGCCGCGTCCGGCCAGCCCGCCATGCCGAGCAGCTGCGCGACATATTGGCGGTAGCGCGCCAGCTGGGGCGCGAACTTGGCATCGAGATACAGCTCGCGATCGCCGAGGCCGAGGCCAGACTGGCGCAGATACAGCGCATAGGTGTCGGGCTGCTTGGCATCGTCGCTAACGCCCACGCCGAAGAAGCTGGCGCCGAACCCGCCGACCGAGGCGCCCATCAGGCGGGCGAGATCCGCCTTGGACTTCGCCGCCTTGAGCGGCTGGAGCCGCTGGATCAGCGGCGCCGCATCGAGCTTCTCGATGGCCGCCTGGTCCAGGAAACCGCGATAGAGCAGCGCGGCCTTGCGCCGATCGGGATTGGCGGCGTCGGTGGGGCTGTACCCCTCGATCAGACTGCGCAGGCGCAGCTCGGACAGGTCGCGCAGCACCGCAAAGGCGCCATAGGACGAGCGGTCCGCGGGGATCTTGGTGCGATCGGTCCAGCTGCCGTTGACGAAGCGGTACCAGTCGTCGCCCGGCTTCACGCTGCGGTCCATGCCGGCAATGTCGAAGCCCCAGCTGCCATAGCGGGTGGCTTCCGTGCCGGGCGCGGCGGGTGCGGTCTGCTGGGACTTGTGGCTCAGCGCCGGCGCCGCGATCGCGGCGATCGACAAGGTGGAGGCAAGAAGGACGTGCTTCAGCTGCAAGGATGGTCTCCAGATCAGGCGGTTAGCCGAACATGCTGGCGGCACTCTACACGCCGCCGGACGGCTGGCAATCACCCATGTCCCGACGGTCGGCCGGCGCCATGGTGCAGGCTTGCTGCGCGGTCAGGACAGGTTAGGGAAAGGGCATGCACGCCGCTCCAGAACTCGCCATCCGCATGGCCCGGGCCGCCTTCAATCGGGCGCTGGCCGCGGCCGATCTCGCCGCGATCGGCCCGCTGCTGGCGCCCGACGTGGTGCTCGTGGCGGGCACCGACAGTGCGGTGATCCACGGACGGAAGGCGCAGCTGCTCGCCTGGAAGCGCGAGTTCATGTCGCGCGATCGCACCGTCTACACCCGCACGCCCGATACCGTGCTGCCATCCCCGGTCGCGCCGATCGCGTTCGAGCACGGCCATTGGCAGGGCGTATCCGTCGGCGACGAAGCGGTGCAGGCAAGCGGCACCTATACCGCCAAGTGGCGCGAGATCGATGGTCGCTGGCAGATCGAGGCGGAGCTCTACCTCACGCTGGCCTGACGGCGCGCGGGCAATGGGCCAGCGCTGCCGGAACGAAACCATCGTCGCGCCGGTTCACTCCACGCCACCCGCGTTCGCGGAAGGGGAGAACCGCCATGCCCAGTTCCCGCTACTTCTTCGAACGCCGCGCCCAGGAAGAGCGTGCCCGTGCCGCTTCCTGCGGAAATCCGGTCGTCGCCGCCGCGTTCCGGCGGCGTGCGGAAGCGTTCCAGCGTCGCGCGAACGCACAGCTGGACGGGGCCTTCGATCCTGCATGAGGCGGCGGCGCATCGTCGCTTTCGCCCCGCGAACCTTTTCTTTCCTGCAATCCGAGTCAGAAGATGGGAATTGCAGGGTCGACAAGGACAAGATTGTAAGGGGTTCTCCATGCGTAGTTTTCGTACGGCGCTGCTGATCGCGGCTTCCACGACTGCCCTCCTCTCGGGCCATGCCCAGGCGCAGCAGGCGGCGCAGCCCGCGGCGCCCGTCGCGGCGGACGCGACCGACGGGGCGACGGAGATCGTCGTCACGGGTACCCGTACCCTGGGTCGGTCGCGGCTCGATAGCGCTTCCCCGGTCGACGTGCTGAGCAGCCAGGCCTTGACTCGCCAAGGCACCACCGAACTTGCCGCCGCCGTGGCAGCCGTCGCGCCGTCGATCGATTTCCCGCGGCCGTCCGCAACCGATGGCACCGATGCCATCCGTCCGGCTACGCTGCGGGGCCTGTCTCCCGATCAGGTGCTGGTGCTGGTCAACGGCGTGCGCGTGAACAGCTCGGCGCTGCTCAACGTCAACGGCTCGGTCGGGCGCGGTTCGGCGGCGGTCGACCTCAACACCATTCCGACCGCCGCGCTGGAGCGGATCGAGGTGCTGCGCGACGGCGCCTCGGCGCAATATGGCTCGGACGCGATCGCCGGCGTGATCAACCTGCGTCTGCGCGAGGCGCGCTCGGGCGGCGCCGCGTCTGCCACCTA
>JAIYAA010000369.1 GCA_027489295.1 Sphingomonadales bacterium
GAGGGGCAGAAGTCGCTGGCCATTGAAGTTACGCTCCAGCCGGGCGAGAAGAGCTTCACCGACGCGGACCTCAAGGCGGTGGCCGACAAGGTCGTCGCTGCGGCGGCGAAGCTGGGCGCAAGCCTGCGAGGATGATGCGATGATCGAGCGGTTCCTACCCGGGCTCGACGCCCTTCTGGCGGAGCCGCTCGACACGCATTCCGTGTCCGTCGCCTTTCCGGGCGACATGGACCCGCACGAACGTGAGGGCCGGTTCGGCGTGTTCCTCGATGCCGAGCTGCGTATCGCCGGGCTGGGCAGCTGCGGCGGTGGCACGTTGATCGAGACGCTCGACGATGCCGGCCAGTGGTGCCCGGCCTGCGCAATCCTCGATGTCGACCTCACCGATCTGGAGCGCGGCCTCGCCTTCTGCCGCGAGGAACTGTTGCTGCTGGGGTGCCCGGCGGGTACGCTGCTTCAATATGGCGATCGGGAGGACCGCTGGGACGGCGTGTCCTGGCAGTGCAACGAGCCGCGCTCGTTCGACGAGGATATGCTGCCCTATCGCGATAATTGAGGGGCGCCTTTCAAAAAGAGGTTGCGCTACCCCGAAAGCTCGTCTAGGCGCCGCACCTCACCGCGCGCCCGTAGCTCAGCTGGATAGAGCATCAGACTACGAATCTGAGGGTCGGACGTTCGAATCGTTCCGGGCGCGCCATTTTCTCCTGACATCGCTGGACCGCCCAACCGGGCAGACGACGACCTAGAACAGGCCGTCGTCATCATCGTCGTCGTCCATTGCGACGTGCGCGACGGGGGCGCTGCCGGCCAGCGCGAAGCGGCGATGGATCTCCCGCTCGCGCGCCATGGTGTAGCTGCGCGCCATCCCGTCGAGCAGGGGCGCCAGGGCGGCTTCGGTCGCGGCATCCGGCGCGCTGCACGGCGCGGCGATCTGGCCGAGCTGCTGCACCACCCCCCGCAACGCATCGCCGAACGCTGCCTCGCAATCGACATTGCTGGTGGTCGTCTCCAGGATGCGCGTCACCGCTGCGGCGTCTTCGGTCAGCCCGGCCATGCCTTCGCGCATGCGCTGCGCGCCGTCCCGAATGCAGGCGAGCGAATCGGTCAGCGCTTCTGCGGCATCGCCGCCCTGTTCGCCCTGCGGGTCGCGCAGCGCCGTCACCGCCTGCACCAGCGATTCGACCGACTGGCGGATGCTCGCCGAGATCGTCGCCAGCATCGTCGCGAACCCGCGAATTTCGGAGGCGACCATCGCCAGCGCCTTGCCCTCGTCACCGAGGCGGTGGCAGCGCAGATCGGTGTTCCACGCCATCAGATGCACGTCGTGGTTCACCCGGTGGACGACGCGCAGCCGCTTCGCCAGCCGCTCGGCGCTGTCCGATGTCGATCCGCCCAGCGCCTGCGCCCGCGCATCGGCCTCGCGCAGCCGGGTGGTGACGGTGGCGACGTCCGCCACGCTCTTCTCCAGTGCGGCGAGGAACGCGGTGTTGTCGCTGGAGCGTTCGCGGTCGCCTTCGGCCTTGATCTCCAGCAGCTGCGCCGCGGTCGGCGCGATGCCGCGCAGGCTTTCGGCGAGGCGGCCCGATTCGGCGTGAAACGCGTCGATCGTGTCGGCCGCCTGCGCGGCGAACAGCGCCAGCATGTGGCCGCTCACCTGGACCGCGGTTGCGGGATCGGCCTGGTTGCGCCAGCCGATCAACGCCTGGATGCCGCTGGCGACATGCTCCAGCCGCTGGCGGGTGCTGTCGCCCACCTGCATCGCGCCGATTGCCGTCGCGACCTTGCCGTGGATCTCGCGGCCGAGCGCGGCGATGCGCTTGGCGCGGGCGGTATCGGCAGCCTGATGGCGCTGCAGTGCCTCGGCATCGGCGGCAAGCTTGCGCGGCACGTGCGGGATCACCTTGGCGCATTCGGCGCCGAGCTGGCGGTCCACCTCGATCAGCGCGGGGATGCTGGCGGTGAGCTGTTCGATCTCGACGCCGATGCCGCCGATCTCCACCTCTCCCACGTCGAGACGTACGTTCATCGTATCGGCGAAATCGGCGAAGCCGTTGCGGCCGGCGGCCGCCACCTTGATGTTGAGCCCGCAGATGCGCAGGAAATCGAGCGTGCGCTTCACCTGCGCGATATGGTGGGCGAGCGGTCGCGCACCGGCGGCGATGCGCTCCAGCCCCTCCTGCCGCGCCGCCTGCACGGCCGGCAGCCGCTCCAGCCGGTCGGCGGTCGCGCGCATGTTCTCCACCGCGGCCTCCGCTGCATCCTGGCCGAGCGCGTTGGTCACGCCTTCCAGCGCGCTGACCAGCCGGTCGACGATCGCATAGGCTTGGGCCAGCGCCTCGCCCGCCGAGACGAAGCGCGCGTCGAGCTTGCTCGCGACCTGGCTGATCGTCGCCTCGATCGCGGCAAGCGAAAGCTCGGATTCGCGGGAGGGGTCAGGAATCGGTGCGGCGTACATGGCCGTCTCCTTTGCAAGCGGTCATCGTGCCGTAGCCGAGAGCAGTTCGCGGGCGATGTGCCCGAGCGGGATCACCTTGTCGGCGGCATCGCGGGCGATCGCTTCCTTCGGCATGCCGAACACCACCGAGGTCGCCTCGTCCTGCGCGAAGGTGCGCGCGCCGGCCTGGCGCATCTCCAGCAGCCCGCGCGCGCCGTCGTCGCCCATCCCGGTCATGATGATGCCGACCGCGTTCGATCCTGCCGAGCGGGCCGCCGAACGGAACAGCACGTCGACCGACGGCCGGTGGCGCGAAACCAGCGGCCCATCCCGCACCGAGACGTAATAGCGCGCGCCCTGGCGCTCGAGCATGGTGTGCTTGCCGCCGCCGGGGGCGATCAGCACATGGCCGCGCAGCACGGGGTCGCCGTCCACCGCCTCCTTCACGTCCACCTGGCACAGGCCGTTCAGCCGCTGCGCGAAGGCGCGGGTGAAATGCTCGGGCATGTGCTGGACGATGACGATGCCCGGCGAATTGGCCGGCAGCGCCTCGAGCACCTCGCGCAGTGCCTCGGTGCCGCCGGTCGATGCGCCCATGCACACCACCATCTCGGTGGTGCGGCTCATCGGCTTGCCGCTGGGCGGCGGCAGCACCGCATCGGCGGTGAGCTTCTTGGCGGGTGCCTCCACCCGCGGCATCGGCTTGCCGGGCCGGCCGCGCACCTTGGCGCGCGCTGCCGCCTTCACCACGTCGCGGATCTGGAGGTGGTGTTCGGCGAGGTGATCGGCCACGCCGACGCGCGGCTTGAGGATCACGTCGACCGCGCCCGCTTCCATCGCCTGCAGCAGCGTCTCGGAGCCATTCTCGGTGAGCGACGAACACATCACCACCGGCACCGGGCATTGCTGCATCAGCTTGCGCAGGAAGGTGATGCCGTCCATCCGCGGCATCTCCACGTCCAGCGTGATGACGTCGGGCACTTCCTCCTGAATGCGCTTGGCGGCGCTGAACGGATCGGCGGCAGTCCCCATCACTTCGATCGCCGGATCTTCCTCCAGGATCGCGGTCATGGTCTGGCGGACGCTCGCCGAATCGTCGACGATCAGGACGCGGATCTTGCCTGGCATCAGTTGCCCCGCCGGAAGACGGTGTTGGCAACCTGATCCAGCGGCAGCCCCAGCCCGGTGATCGATTCCGAATGGCCGAGCAGCAGATAGCCGCCGGGCGCGAGGCAGTCATAGAGCTGCGATACGACCTTCTTCTGCGTGGCCTTGTCGAAATAGATCAGCACGTTGCGGCAGAAGATCAGGTGCATGGGGTCACCCACCGGATAGCGATCATCCATCAGGTTCATCCGCGCAAAGCCGATCGCGCTGCGCAGCCGCGGCACGATGCGGATCTCGCGGCGCGCCGGATCCTTCGACGCCATCACATATTTTCGGCGCAGCGCCGCGGGGACGGGATCGACCAGCTCGGCCGGGTAGATGCCGGCGCGCGCGGTCGCCAGCACCTCGGTATCGAGGTCGGTGGCGAGAATGCCGTATGCCGGGCCGCCCATCCGCTCGACATAGTCGTCGAGTACCATCGCCATGGTGTAGGGCTCCGGCCCCGTCGAGCAGGCGGCGCTCCAGGCGCGCAGGGTGCGGATGCCGCGGGCCTGCAGGGCGGGCAGGGCATGGTCGACCAGATAGTCGAAATGCGCCGGCTCGCGGAAGAAGTCGGTCTTGTTGGTGGTGACGGCGTTGATCAGGTGCAGCCCTTCGGCTGCCAGATTGTTGCCGGTGAACACGAAGTCGCAATAGCCATCGAGCGTCTCGGCGCGCACCGCGCGCAGCCGGCGGCGCAGCCGGCCTTCGAGCATCGTCTTCTTGGTCTCCGGCATCTTGATGCCCGAGACCTCGTAGATATAGGCGGCGAGCCGCGCGAAGTTGCGCTTGCTCATCGTGTCGAGTGTGGCCGGGGCGGTCGGATCCAGCGCGAATGCTGCGGACAAGGGCTGCTCCGTGGCGGTCAGGCGGCAGCGCGTGCGACGAGCACCCGCGCTTCTTCCGAAGAGAATATCTTCGCCATGTCGACTAGCACGACGAATCCTTCGGCCCGCTTAATGACCCCTCCGATATACTCCGAGGACCAGCGTACGCCGATGTCGGGCGCGGCGTCGAGCTGGTCGGTGGAGACACTGCACACCTCGATCACCCGATCGACCACCAGCCCCAGCATCAGCACGCGATCGGCGACCGGCACGTCGACTACCAGGATGCGGGTGGCCGGCGTGGGCTCGAACGGCGACAGGCCCAGCCGCTGGCGGAAATCGATCGTCGGCACGCCCTGGCCGCGCATGTCCGTGAGGCCGAGCAGATAGGCCGGGCCGTTGGGAATGCGGAAGGTCTCGCGATAATCGAGGATCTCGCGCACCAGCGACACCTGCACGGCGAAGATCTCCGCACCCAGCCCGAAGGTGACGAGCTGGAGTTCGGTTGCGGTGCTCATGCCGCGGCTCCGAAGGCGTCATCCTCGTCGTCGGGGCCGCCGGTAGCCAGATCGAGCGCGAAGCCGTTCACGCGCGCCTGCTGATCGGCGACGCTGTTCGCCTTGGGGCGTGCGGCCGGCTTGGCGGACGGCTTGGCCGCGGGACGGCGCGCCGGGGCTGCCGGGCGGGGAGCGACCTTGCGCACGGCATCGACCTTGAAATAGGCGATGCTGGCCTGGAGCTCTTCGGCCTGCGCGGCGAGCTCCTCCGACGTTGCGCTGATCTGTTCGGACGCACCGGCATTCTGCTGGGTGACCTGATCGAGCTGCTGGATCGCCTCGTTGATCTGGGAGGCGCCGATGTCCTGCTCGCGGCAGGCGGCGCTGATCTCGCTGACCAGCTCGGCGGTGCGGCGGATGTCGGGCACCAGCCGGCCGAGCATGTCGCCGGCCTCGGCCGCGGCCTTCACCGTCTCGGACGAGACCGAGCTGATCTCGGCGGCGGCACCCTGGCTGCGCTCGGCGAGCTTGCGGACTTCGGACGCGACCACCGCGAAACCCCGGCCGTGCTCGCCGGCGCGCGCGGCTTCCACCGCAGCGTTGAGCGCCAGCAGGTCGGTCTGGCGGGCGATCTCCTGGACGATGCCGATCTTCTCGGCGATCGTCCGCATCGCGCCGACGGCACGATCGACCGCGACGCCGCTGGTCTCGGCATCCTTGGCCGACTGGCGGGCGATCTTCTCGGTCTGCGCGGCGTTGTCGGCGTTCTGCTTGATGTTGGCGGCCATCTCTTCCATCGCGGCAGAGGCCTGTTCGGCAGCGGCGGCCTGCTCGGTCGCCCCCTGCGAGACCTGCTCGGAGCTCGACGACAGTTCCTGGCTGCCCGAGGAAACGTTGGTCGCGGCCACCGTGGCATCGGCCACCACCCCGCGCAGGCGCTCGACCATCCGCACCAGCGCGGTGCCCAGCACGTCCTGATCCGACGCCGGTTTGTGGTTCACCGTCAGGTCGCCATCGGCGATCTTGTCGGCAAGTGCGGCGCTGACGCGCAGATTGGCGACCATCGTGTTGACGGTATCGACCAGATCCTTGATCTCGTCGTTGGTGGTGACCTGCACCTCCTGGCTGAGATCGCCGATCGCAACCGCGCCCACGGCGCTGCTGGCCCGCGTAAGGCCCTGGGTAACGCTGCGGGCGATCCACAGGGCAGCACCGGCGCCGGTGACCATCGCGGCGGCCAACAGCCCGACAAAGGTCGCGCGAGCAGCCGAATAGGTGGCGTCTGCGGCAGCGCTGGCCTGGTTTCCGCCGTTCACGTTGAGCGCGACGAGCTTGTTCAGATCGTTGCTGAAGTCGTCATACAGCGGACGGCTCTGCGCGATGCTCGCATTGGCCTCGGCATTCTTGTTCTCGCGCGAAAGCGCGAGGAAGCCATTCGAGCGCTCGAGATACGTCTGATACTTGCCGGCGAACTGGTTGTAGATCGACCGCTCCTCTTCCGAGGAGATCAGCTTCTCGTACCGGTCGCGCTTGTCGCGGATGTCGGCGAGGATCTTGCGGATGTCGTCGTCCACCTTCTGCATGCCGGCCTGATCCAGCGTCGCGACATGGGTCAGCTGCGCGATCCGCAGGTCCGAGGTGGCCGTGTTGATCTGGTTGACCAGGTTGATGCTGGGCATCCAGTTCTTGGCGATCTCGGTAGACTGGTCGTTGATCGACGCCATCTTGAGGATGCCGAGACCGCCCAACGTGGCGGTCAGCAGCAACAGGAAGCCAAAGGCTCCTGCCAGCTTTGCTTTGATGGTGAAACGCATCTTACTCTCCAGGCCTGAACGTTGGTCGTCACGCAGCTGCGTGGAAATCGTGATCCTCGGCATCGGGGCCGCCATTGCTCAGATCGAGCGCGAAGCCGCTGACGCGTGCCTTCTGGTCGGCGATGCTGTTCGGCTTGTGCCGCGCGGCGGGCCTGGGGGCGGGCCGACGCGCCGGGGCGGCAGCGCGGGGGCGCGTGCCCTGGACCGAATCGACCTTGAAATAGGCGATGCTCGCCTGGAGCTCCTCGGCCTGCGCGGCGAGTTCCTCAGAGGTGGCGCTGATCTGCTCGGAGGCGCCCGCATTCTGCTGGGTGACCTGGTCGAGCTGCTGGATCGCATCGTTGATCTGCGCGGCGCCGATGTCCTGCTCGCGGCAGGCGGCGCTGATCTCGCTGACCAGCTCGGCGGTGCGGCGGATGTCCGGCACCAGGCGTCCGAGCATTTCGCCTGCCTCGGCGGCGGCCTTCACCGTTTCGCTCGAGACCGAGCTGATCTCGGCGGCGGCGCCCTGGCTGCGCTCGGCGAGCTTGCGGACCTCGGAGGCGACCACCGCGAAGCCGCGGCCATGCTCGCCGGCGCGCGCGGCTTCCACCGCGGCGTTGAGCGCGAGCAGGTCGGTCTGGCGGGCGATTTCCTGGACGATGCCGATCTTCTCGGCGATCGTCCGCATCGCGCCGACGGCACGTTCGACGGCGACGCCGCTCAGTTCGGCATCCTTGGACGACTGGCGCGCGATCTTCTCGGTCTGCGCGGCGTTGTCGGCGTTCTGCTTGATGTTGGCGGCCATCTCTTCCATCGACGCGGAGGCCTGCTCGGCGGCGGCGGCCTGCTCGGTCGCGCCCTGCGACACCTGCTCGGCGCTCGACGACAGTTCCTGGCTGCCCGAGGAGACGTTGGTCGACGCGACGGTGGCGTCGGCGATCACGCCGCGCAGACGATCGACCATGGTGTTGACGGTATCGACCAGATCCTTGATCTCGTCGTTGCTCGAAATCGCGACACGCTGGTTCAGGTCGCCGTCCGCGACCGCGGTGATCGCGGTGGAGACGCGGGCGAGGCCGCTCGAGACGGTGCGCGAGATCCACCAGGCGCCGCCGACCGCGATCGTCAGCGCGAGGCCGGCGACGGCGTACAGCAGCGTCGATGCGGTGCCGTACAGCGCGTTGGTGTCGCTGTCGGCCTGCGCCATCTGGGCCTTGGACAGCGTTACCAGCTGCCCGACCAGATCGCTCACCGCGAGCACGGCGTCGCGCGATCGCGTCATCGAAAGCTTGGCCGCTTCGGCATTCTTGTTGGCGTTCGCCAGCGCGCGGATCTGCTCGCTGATCGGCACATATTCGTTGAACTTGGCGTCGATCTGCATCCACAGCGGCTTGCCCTGCGCGGTCGCGCCGGCCAGTCCCTTGGCGATCAGCGCCTGCACCTCGCCGCGCCCCTTCAGCAGGTCGGCGTCGAACTTGCGGGTGAGTTCGAGGTCGTCCGTCAGCGCCATGTTCTTTTCCTGGCGCACGACATAGCCCAGCTTGGCGTCGATGCTCTGGGCGATATCCAGCCGGGCGGCGGGGCCGCTGATGACGTCGGTGGTCGCCTGGTTGAGCAGCGCCAGGCGCGTGCTGGCGACGACGACGACGATCAGCATCAGCGTGATCAGCACGCCGAAGGTAAAGCCTAGTTTCATCTTGATCGTAGCACGCATGGTCATCGTTCCTCGAAACGGGGGGCCGCCAAGGTCGGCCGTGCGGGGGTGGGGCGGGGGAGGATCACGCCGCGCTCTCGGCGAGGGCGGTGCCGAGATGGGCGGCGAAGATGGCGTGGAGGTCGGGCAGGACGACGATGCCGTGGGTGCGCCGCACGAGAGTGCGGACGAACTGGCGGCGCC
>JAIYAA010000375.1 GCA_027489295.1 Sphingomonadales bacterium
AAGGTCTGGCCGGGATAGTCGTGCTTGTAGATGCCGCGGCGCTGGAGGATCGGCACCACCTCGTCGACGAACAGGTCGAGCTGGCCGGGCAGCGATTCGAAGGTGTTGAACCCGTCCGCCCCGCGCGCCTCGAACCAGTGCTGGAGCGCATCGGCCACCTGTTCGGGCGTGCCGACAAAGGGCGAGCGCGGCGTGGCGAAGCGCAGCGCCAGTTCGCGCAGGCTAAGCTGCTCGCGGCGGGCGGTCTCGACGATACGGGTCGAGGCGCTTTGGTTGCTGCGCAGGCCCTCGGCGATCACCTGCTCGGGGAAGGGGCCATCGGGATCATAGACGCTGAAATTGTGGTCGTTGAACGAGCGGCCGAGCGCGCGCAGCGCATTTTCCAGCGTCACCAGCTCGGTAAGCTCGCGATACTTGCGGTCGGCTTCTTCCTCGGTCGAGCCGATCACCGGGAGCGCGCCTGGCACGATCAGCACCTTTTCGGGATCACGGCCGAAGCCGGCGGCGCGCGCCTTGAGGTCGGCATAATAGCGCTGCGCCTCGGCCAAATCCTCATGCGCGACGAAGATCGCCTCGGCATGCTTCGCCGCGAAGTTGCGCCCGTCCTCCGAAGCGCCCGCCTGGAAGATCACCGGCTGCCCCTGCGCCGAGCGCGAGAGGTTGAGCGGGCCCTTCACCGACAGGAACTCGCCCTTGTGGTTGAGCTCGTGCAGCTTGTCCGGATCGAGGAACTGGCCGGACGCCTTGTCGCGGACCAGCGCGTCGTCTTCCCAGCTGTCCCACAGCCCTTGCACGACATCGAGATATTCGGCCGCAAGGCGGTAGCGCACGTCGTGCGTCAGATGCTCGGCCTTGCCGAAATTGGCGGCGCTGCCCTCCAGCCACGACGTGACGACGTTCCAGCCGGCGCGCCCGCCGCTGATATGATCGAGCGAGGCGAGCTGGCGGGCGATGTTGAAAGGCTCGGTATAGCTCACCGTGATCGTGGCGACGAGGCCGATCCGCTCGGTAACCGCGGCCAGCGCCGACAGGATGGTGATCGGTTCGAACCGGTTGAGATAATGCGGGCTGGAACGGGCGTTGATCGAAACGCTGTCCGCCACGAACAGATAATCGAACTTGCCACGCTCGGCGGCCAGCGCCTGGCGCTTGTAGAAGCCGAAATTCGTGCTGGCATCCACCTGCGCATCGGGGTGCCGCCAATCGTCCCAGCCGGGGCCGACGCCGTGCAGGATGAAGCCAAGCCGTAACTGCCGATCGCTCATGTGCGGTGCTCCTGAAAGATTGGGTGAAGGCTATGGGAGCGTACGGAGCGCGGGAAATGCGAATGGCTGATCCGCTGATGAGAAGCCCTCAAGCCACGCGGCAAAAGAAATGGGGCGAGCGCCGAAGCGCTCGCCCCGAGGTTGCCGCGAAGGCGCGGGCGGGCGAACTAACGTTCGAATCCGGGCAGATGGCGCTCGATCTTGCGAAGCGCCGCTTCCCAGACGAGCTGGTAGGTGCTGCGCGCGCCGCTGCGTTCGATGCCGCGCCGCTCGGTCATCTGGCGGCGTACTTCCTCCTGCGCGGCCTCGGGCGCGATCAGCACATGCTCGCGGCCGATCGAGAGGGTCCGGACCTGCGCGGTGCAGGCGGATTCGAGCGAATAAATGTTTAGCCACGCCTCACCAACGCTCTCGCCCAGCGCGAGCGTGCCGTGGTTGCGCAGCAGCATGATCTTGGTGTCGCCCAGGTCGGCGGCGAGCCGCTCGCGCTCGTCGAGGTTGAGCGCCACGCCTTCATAGTCATGGTAGCTGAGCCGCGGGATGATGCTGAGCGCCTTCTGGTTGAGCGGCAGCAGACCCTCGGCATGGGCGGAAACCGCCATGCCGTCAGGGGAATGGAAATGCGCGATGAAGTGCGCGTCGGGTCGCGCGGCATGGATCGCGGAGTGGATCACATAGCCGGCATAGTTGATGCCGTATTCGCCCGGCTCGATCAGGTTGCCGTCGAGATCGACCTTCACGAGGCTGGAGGCGGTGATCTCGTCGAACCCCAGGCCGTAGGGGTTGATGAGGAAATGATGGTCCGGCCCCGGCACCCGCGCCGATATATGGGTGAAGATGAGATCGTCCCAGCCATACAGCGCCGACAGGCGGTAAAAGGCGGCGAGGTCGACGCGGACCTGCCATTCGGCATCCGAAATGGTCTTGGATACGGGGCGTTCGAGCACGGTGGCCATGGGTTCACTCCGGACAGAGGAGAAGGAAAATCAACGCAACGGTGCCAGCACCTCAGCCGCCCGGCGACCGGAGGGCTTGAGCAATCCGGCCCGCACGAAGCGGTCGGCGACGGCATCGAGATGCGCAGCCACCGCGCCGTCGAGCGCGGCGGGCGCGTGGCGATATTTACGGACGACCTGCTCGGCGATCTCTGGTGCCAGGCCGGTCTCGCGGACCAGCGCCACCGCCCATTCGTGGGGGTGCGCCGCGGACCAGTCGAGCGCCTTGGCCTCGCGCGCCAGGAAGTCGCGAAGCAGATCCGCCTTGTCGTGGATCGCCGCCGCGCCTCTGCAAGGCTGAGATCGGGGTATCGGCCAAAGGACAGCAGCTTCCCCCTGCCGTCGAAGCGGTACTTCATCCACCAGAGCTTCGAGCCATTGGGCCGGACGAGCAGGTACAGGCCCTCGCCGTCGGCGAGCTTGTAATCCTTCTGCCGCTTGGTCGCGTAGCGGACTTCGAGTTCCTTGAGCGCCATCTGGGGGTACTCCGCTGGGGCGGGGTGCAGCGATTACCCCAGGAAATACCCCAAAATGCAAATCGACGTCCTGGCGTTCGGTAGGGTCCAAAGGAGCCGTCTGACACGACGCGACTCGGGCGCATGACGTGACCCCCATCTTTCATCCAGCGGCAACCAGAGACCGACCGTTGTTGTCGCGCAGGAGCGCGGGTGAAGCAACGGGCGGGTTTAAACCCGCCCGTTGCTTTTCGAGTTCGGCGG
>JAIYAA010000339.1 GCA_027489295.1 Sphingomonadales bacterium
GCCGTGCTGGACATGCGCAAGTTCGTCGGCGGTCGGTACGATCCGCTGGTCGCAGCGCTGGGCGAAGCGTCGCGGTCGAGCGACGGCTGGTTCAACGGTCAGGCGGTCGTCGATCTGCTGCCGGGCACCTCGGTCACCGCGGGTCAGATCGAGCAGGAGCTCGATGCACTGTCCCGGCAGCTGGGCCTGGAAAGCGACCGCCAGGATGGCGAGCGCAGGTTCCGCTTCAACGACGAATCGCTGCCCGTCTATCTGTGGCTGATGGTGGGTCGCCTGCGGCTCGACAGCGGCACGCTCGAAGAGGCGCTGGCGGCGATCGCCTGATCATGGGCGTACGGGGCGGCGCAGGTCGCCGCCCCGTGCCTCAGACCGGCCGGCCGAGCAGCTGGAGCACGCCCGCGCCGCCGCGCCAGAACCGCAGGCGGACCAGCGTTGCGAGCGCGCGGGCGCGCGATCCCCTGGTGCCGGGCGTTCGGAAAATCTTGGCGGCATCGCCCGGGATCAACGCCGGCTGCAGCACCGAACGGGCCAGCCAGCGCAGCCGGCCCTTGGGCCGCTCCAGGTGGAACAGGAAGAGTTCGCGCTGGATGCGGCGCGTCTTCACCAGCAGCGTCGCCCAGTCCGGCCGGGGCGGGTGGCCTACCGAGGCCTCGGGCGCATAGTCGATCGTAAGGCCGGTCGCGATGGCGCGGTGGCACCATTCCAGGTCCTCCGATACCCCGGTGCGGAAGCCGCCGACCCGCTCGAAATCGGCCCGCGTGACGAACAGGTTGGCCGTCACGGTAAACTTGGTGCGGCGGACATAGCCTTCATTGTCGAAGGCAAGCGCCATCTCCAGCGCCTCGGCACCGGTCAGCCGCCCCTCGGGCTTCAGCACATACATGTGGCCGCCGACGAAGCGGCCGGGCGCGACATGGGCGATGCCGCCGGCCAGCCAGCCGGGCTCGACCACGCAGTCGCTGTCGGTAAAGGCGAGGATCTCACCACGCGCTTCGGCCGCGGCACCGTTGCGGGCGGGGCCGGCGCCCTTTTCCAGAATGGTCACGATCCGCGCGCGACCGGCCACCGCCGCCTCGACCGCGGCGAGGCCGCAGGGCGAGTTGTTGTCGCCGACGATGATCTCGAACGCGTCACGGCCGATCGTCTGGCGCTCCAGCGCATCGAGGCACTGCCGCAGCGAGTCCGGATCATTGTAGTGCGGGATGACGACGCTGATCCGCGGCGCGCTCATCGCTTGGGCCCCCAGTGTGCGAGCAGCGTGCGCAGCCGCGCGGCGAGGGCGGTGTGATCGGTGGTGGCGAGCTGCGGCTCGGTCGCCTTGGCCGCCTCCACCGCCGCGCCCAGCTGCCGCTCGTCGCGCACCGCGTGGAGCAGCCCGCGATCGGCGAAGGTCTGCGCGATCTCTTCCTGGTGATCGTCATAATGCTCGCCCAGGTCGTGCCGGCGCGGGAAGGCGACGACGCGGCAGCCCGCCCGCAGCGCGGTGACCAGCGAGCCCGTCCCGCCGTGGCAGATCACCATGTCGGCATCGCGGAGCAGCACCTGGAGATCGTCGAACGGGATGGTGCGACGGATTTCGACATCGGGAATGCCGGGATCGGCCAGATCCTGGTCGCCATATTGCAGCACCAGCTTGCCGGGCAGCCCGCCGGCGCGCTTGAGGTCGAGCACCGCCTGTACCAGCCGCGGGAAGGGCAGGGTGGCGCCGACCGTGGCGAACGTGAGCGCCTGCTTGGGCGGGCGCGGCGTATCGAGCAGGCGGAACGGATCGAACAGTTCGGCATCGGGCCAGGTCTGTTTGAGCGCCGCCGACTGGACGATGGTCACGGTCGCGATGCGCTTCACCATCTTGCCGAAGGCCGAAGGATGGTCGAACCGGGCGAAGCTTTCGATATGGACGAACTTCGCGCCGGACAGCTTGGCGAGCAGCGCGGTGAAATAGACGGCGCCGGCGCCGGTGGAAATCACGACATCGGGCTTGTGTCGGCGGATGATCGACAGGCTCTGGCGCAGGTTCCGCCAGGCGCCGCCGAGCATGCGCAGGGGGTGCCCCAGCTTGGCCTGGCCCAGCGCATAATGTTCGACCAGCTCTACCGGATGCTTTTCCGCGAGGCTGCGGCCCAGCGCGGTATCTTCGGTGACGAAGAAATAGTCATGTTCCTTCCACACCGATTCCAGATCGAGGATTTGCCGCAAATGGCCGCCGCCCGAGGCGGCAAGACACATTTTCAGCGGCCCGCCCGCCTTCGCTCCGGTCGCCGTCGCTTCTGCCATGCCGTCCCCCATTGATCCCGCCTGTCTCCCGTCGGGGGAGTCATGCTGCACTGCCAACGCTATTGCGGATGCCCGCCCGCCCGAATAGGTTCAAGTAGAAGTTTGTGCCGTGCGCAATTCCGTGCCGGCTGGGAGGTCTTCATGAAGAAAATGTACCTGGTAACGGCGGTGGCTGCGGCTGCGCTGGCCGTCTCCGGATGTGGCAGCAAGGAAGGCAAGCTCGACAAGGGGCAGGTCGTCGCCAGCGTCGACGGCGAAGAGATCACCATTTTCGAACTCAATGCCGAAGTGCAGGCCACGCAGGTGCCGCAGGGGACCGACCGCAAGCTTGCCGAGCAGATGGCGCTGCAGCGCATCATCGAGCGCAAGATCCTGGCCAAGGTCGCGCGGGATCAGAAGCTGGACAAGACGCCGGTCTTCCTGATCCAGCAGCGCCGCGCCGACGAACTGATCCTGACCACGCTGCTGCGCGACAAGATCGCCAGCGGCATCGCCCAGCCGACCGATGCCGAGATCGCCCAGTATGAGGCCGCGCACCCCGATCGCTTCGCGCAGCGCAAGATCTACAATATCGAGCAGATCGTCTTCCCGCCGCCCACGTCGGCCGCGAAGTTCAAGGAATTCGCGCCGCTCAAGACGCTGGAGCAGCTCGCTGCCAAGCTGACCGCCGACGGCGTGCAGTTCCGCCGCGCGCCGACCCAGCTCGATACCGCTGCGCTGCCGCCGGAAATCGCCGCCAAGATCGCGGCGCTGCCGGCGCAGGAGCTGTTCATCCTGCCGACGCAGCAGGGCGTCACCGCCAATGTGATCACCGGGACGACGATCCAGCCGCTCGCGGGCGACCAGGCGCGCGAGCTGGCGATGAACACGCTGCGCAACGAACGGTTCAGCAAGGCGGCCGACGCCCAGCTGAACGATCGTCTGAAGAAGGCACGCGAGGCGGTGAAGTATCAGCCGGGTTACAGCCCGCCGCCGCAGATGCAGGGCGGCGCTGCCGCGGCACCCGTGGAAGCGCCCGCACCGGCGAGCAACGCCGCGCAGTGAGCCATGGGGCGGAAGGCCTGCCGCTGGCGGGCCTTCCGTTTCCGGCCGGATTGCACCCTCGGGCCGCCCGGTGCGGCCCGATATTTATGTACGGACGTGGTTGCGCCAGCCGTGCCACCATCGCCGCGGCTCGCCGAAGACGATGCTCCAGGCATCGCGCAGCGCGTTCCAGCGGGCCGCGCGTCGGGGCGAGAGGCGGCCAAGCAGACCGCCGATGACAACATATTTCGCGGCGTTGGCCCACAGCGCCCAGCCCGTGACGATGGCGCCGACGCGGCCGAAATGCTTGCGAGCATAGTGCATGCGGCCGGTGGTGAGGAACAGCACGCGGGTCGGCGACAGCGAATGCCCGCCGCCGGTGTCGTGCACAACTCCGACCGCGGGATCCACCAGCACGGGATAGCCGTGCGCGCGGATCCGCTGGAACAGGTCGATTTCCTCCGAATAGAGGAAGAACCCCTCGTCGAATCCGTCGATCTCGCGCCAGACGCGCGCGTCGACCATCATGAAGCCGCCGTTGAGCACGTCGACGGGGCCGGGCGCGGTGGCGTCGGCGGGGAGGCCGCCGCGGCGCATCGGGCTGCTGCTGAAGATCGAGATGACGAAGTCGCGCACCGTCGGCAGCGGCAGGAAGTTGGCATGGTCCAGCTGGCCGTCCGGAAAGTAGGAGCGGCCGCCCCAGGCCGCCGCGTCCGGATGCGCTTTGGCGAAGGCGACCAGCAGGTCGATAGCGCCGGGGCGGGGAATTGCGTCGGGGTTGACCAGCAGCAGCAGCGGGGCACGGGCGTGGGTCGCGCAGCGGTTGTTGCCTGCACCGAACCCGATATTGCCCTCGCTCGGCACGATCCGCACCTGCGGGAACTCGGCGCGGACGACCGCTTCGGTGTCGCCGCCGCCATTGTCGATCAGCAGGATCTCGTGCGGCGTACTCCGTGCGCCCTCTGCGATCCCCCGGATGCAC
>JAIYAA010000391.1 GCA_027489295.1 Sphingomonadales bacterium
CGGCAGGCCGGCGCGCCCGAGGGGCTGTTCCAGAACCTCGCGATCAAGTCCGACAAGGTCGATGCGATCATCGCCGACAAGCGGGTGGTGGCGGTGACGCTCACCGGCTCCGAGGGCGCGGGCGCCAAGGTGGCGGAAGCCGCGGGCCGGGCGCTCAAGAAGGTGGTGCTCGAACTGGGCGGTTCGGATCCGTTCATCGTCATGCCCTCGGCCGATCTCGACGCCGCGGTGAAGACGGCCGTTACCGCCCGCGTGCAGAATGCCGGGCAGAGCTGCATCTGCTCGAAGCGGATGATCGTCCATGCCGAGGTGTACGACGCGTTCCTCGCCAAGTTCGTCGCCGGCATGGAGGCGGTGAAGATCGGCGATCCGATGGACAAGGCGACGGTGATGGGGCCGCTCTCCAGCGTCCAGCAGCGCGACACCGTGCTGGAGCAGGTCGCCAAGGCGCAGGCTGCCGGCGCGAAGCTGCTGACCGGCGGCACGAAGATCGACTGCGGAGGCGCCTGGATGACGCCGGGCGTGCTGGTCGACCTCGATCCGGAAAACGACGTCGCCAAGGAGGAGATCTTCGGGCCCGTCGCGGCGGTCTACAAGGTCGCCGACATCGACGCAGCGATCGCGCTGGCGAACGACGTGCCCTATGGCCTCGGCTCGTCGGTGTGGACGCAGGACGAGGCCGAGATCGAGCGGTTCGCCCGCGACATCGAGGCGGGGATGACCGCAGTGAACGCGCTGCTCGCCTCGGTGCCGGAAGCGCCGTTCGGCGGCGTCAAGCTGTCCGGCCATGGCCGCGAACTCGGGCCCTGGGGGCTGCACGAGTTCATGAACCTGAAGGCGGTGATGTTCGGGGGTGGCAAGGCTGGGGATTGAGCGCGTCTTCTTCTAAGCCCCTCCTCCTGGGAGGAGGGGTTGGGGTGGAGGGATGCCAGAACATCTGACGGTCTCGGTGAGACACAGCCCCACCCCAACCCCTCCCCTGAAGGGGAGGGGCTAGAGAATGGAAATCACCGCCCCGCCTTCACCTCGGCCAGCAAATCCTTGCGGCTGAGCTTGCCGATCATCGTCTTGGGCAGGCTGTCGCGGATCACCACTTCCTTGACGCGCTCATGCTTGCCGAGCTGGGCGTTGAGCCAGTCGCACATTTCCTTGGCATCGACGGTCATGCCGTCGTTGAGCGCGACATAGGCGTGGGGCAGCTCGCCATGGTACGGATCGGGCAGGCCGAGGACGAGCGTCTCCTTCACCGCGGGGTGGGTGTAAAGCACCGCCTCGATCTGGCTGGGGAACACCTTGAAGCCGCCGACCGAGATCATGTCCTTCAGCCGATCGACGATGTGGATATAGCCGTCCTCGTCGATGATGCCGACGTCGCCGGTGCGCAGCCAGTGATCGTCGACGAAAGTGCCGACATCCGCCTCGGGGCGGTTCCAATAGCCCTGCATGATCTGCGGACCCTTGACGACGATCTCGCCCGGCTCGCCCTCGGGCGCGGGCTTGCGGGGATCTTCCTTGTCGACCAGCCGCACGCGGGTGCCGGCGATCGGCTGGCCGATCGTGCCGCTCTTGTTGAGGCCGACATAGGGATTGGCCGAGACCACGCCCGAGCTCTCCGACAGGCCATAGCCTTCGATGATGTGCGCGCCGGTCGTCGCTTCCCAGTTGAGCTTGAGCTGTTCGGGCAGCGGCGCGCCGCCCGAGATGCAGAAGCGCAGCGAGGAGAAATCGGATGGCTTCATCCCCGGCGCATCGAGCAGCGCCTGGTACATGGTCGGCACGCCGGGCAGCGAGCGGGGCTTGGTGCGGCGCAGCTCGGTGAGCACCTGCTGCGCATTGAAGCGCGGCAGCATCACGATCTTGCCGCCGGTGATCACGGTGCGGTTGAGCACGCAGGTGTTGGCGAAGACATGGAAGAAGGGCAGCACGCCGAGCACCGAATCCTCGGCCTGGCCGAGTTCGGGATCGAGCTCCGACACCTGCCGGGCATTGGCCGAGAGATTCTGGTGGGTGAGCACCGCGCCCTTGGGGGTGCCGGTGGTGCCGCCGGTATATTGGATCAGCGCGACGTCGCGCTCGGGATCGATGTTCGGGATCGTGCAATCGCCCTTGTTGGCGATTAGCTTGGAAAAGGCGAGGATGCGCGGATCGTGCGGGCGGGCGGTCACTTCGCTGCCGCGGAACAGCTGGTAGAACAGCGACTTGGCGGTGGGCAGTGCGCCGGCGACCGAGCCGACCACCAGCCGTTCGAGAGCGCTCTTCTCCAGCACCTTGAGCGCGGTGGGCAGCAGCGCGGTGGCGGAGAGGGTGAAGAGCAGCCTGGTGCCCGAGTCGGCGACCTGCGCGGCGAGTTCCTCCACCGAGTAGAGCGGCGAGAAGTTCACCACCGTCGCGCCCAGCTTGAGGATGCCGTAATAGGCCGCGACATAGTGCGGCACGTTGGGCAGGAACAGGCCGATCCGGTCGCCCGGGCCATAGCCCAGCGCGCGCAACCCGCAGGCGACGCGATTGGCACCGTCCAGCGTCTCGCCGTAACTATAGATGCGACCCATGAAATCGAGCAGCGGCGCGTGCGGATGGGCGGCCGCGCTCTCCTCGAACAGGTCTACCATGGACCGCGGCGCGTAGCTGCGATCCCACTCTCCTGGATGCCGATAGGCGGTCTTCCAGACCATTTCGGGCTTTGTCATTGACATCAGTGTAAGCAAGCCGGTTTTGCCATGCAAGCGCGCTTTTCGGCACGCGGGAAGGCTTCGTCGCGCAGGCTGTGCGCTCCGTCACTACGGTAGAATCCGAAGTTGGTTCCGCGCCTCAGCGCGCGAGCTGGCGGCTCCAGGTCACCAGGACCGACACGGCGAGGATACCGAGATCGATCGCGGCGTGAACCTGCTGCGGCGCCGAGTCGCCGGCGCGGTGGGTGAGAATCTCGAAATCGGCATGCGGGCGCGGCGGGCGCACGACGGCCACGATCAGTGCGATGACCCCTGCAACGAGCAGCAGACGCTTGTGACGCGGCATGCGAGCAATTCTCCCTGCCCCGATCCTTACACTCGATGCGGGGCCGGTACAAGCTCAGGCGGTGCCGAGCAGCGACGCGCGGACCCGGTCGCGCCCGGCGGCTTTCGCGTCGAACAGCGCGCCGTCGGCGCAGCGATAGAGCGCCTTCCAGTCGATCTCGGTCGCCAGCGTGGCGGTGCAGGTGCCGATGCTGGCGGTGATCGTGAGGTCGAAGGGCATGCGCACGCGGCGCAGCGTGGCGAGCAGGGTCTCAGGCTCGATGCGGGCATCGGCGGGGGTCAGCAGGGCAAATTCCTCGCCGCCCATCCGTGCCACCAGCACCGGCGCGGGCGCGGCGTTCTGCAGCGCGCGGGCGAACAGGCGCAGCACCTCATCGCCGCCGTCGTGCCCCAGCGTCTCGTTGACCCGCTTGAAATGGTCGATGTCGATCAGCAGCAGCTGCTGGGGTGCCGCCCGCCCGATCGCGCGATGGAGGAAGGCGCGGCGGTTGAGCAGGCCGGTGAGGGGGTCGATATCGGCAAGCTCCCGCGCCACCATCTCGCGCGTCAGCGCGGCATCGCGCTCGTCGCGGAGGAACTTGATGCGATAGGCGACCGCCAGCGAGGAGATCAGTGCCTCGGTGCCGATCGACAGGATCGTCGAATTGTCGATCCAGAAGTTCCAGGGGAGGAGGTGCAGGGCGGCCAGCACGCGCACGGCGGCCAGCAGGATCGGCGCGCACCACGCGATCGCGAACAGCCACAGGAAGCGCGAGCCCAACCGCCAGGCGCTCCACAGCGTGGGCACGAGGATCGCGAGCAGCCCGCCGAATGCGAGCGTGTAGAGCAGATCGGCATAGCGGAGGTTCGTCGCGCCCAGGATCGCCACGGCGAGCGCCGAGAGCGGCACCGCCATCGCGACGATCTGGCTTGCGCGATCCAGCCAGCGCGGCAGCGGCTGGTCCTCGAAGAAGCTGCGCGTGAACAGGGCGGCTGCGCCGCCCGCAAGGCCGATGAACAAATAGTTGAAGCGGATCCGGTCGTTGTTGGCGAGGATGGGGGTTGTCCAGGCCAGCGCGCCCGACGAACTGATCGTATAGCCCAGCAGGGCGGCGAGCAGCATGCAATAGTGCAGCTGAAAGCGATGCCCCATCGCGCACCACAGCGCGAAGTTGTAGACGATCAGCGCCAGCGCGACGCCGGCGAAGAAGGCGTAGAGCGAGGCCAGCACCAGATTGGCGTGATCGCCCTCCGCCAGGGTGGCGACCCGCATGCCGACCAGGATCCCGCGCAGGTTGGCCGCATCGTCCACATGCACCAGAACCCGGGTCAGCGCCGGATTGCGTACCGGTACGGGGAGCTGTGCCATCGCACCCAGCTGGATCAGCGGGCCGATGCCGCGCCGGTCGCTCTCCCAGCGGCGCACCGCACCGTCGGCGTAGAGGAAATAGATCGTGCTGCGGCCCTGCCAGAGGCTGGCGAAGCGCAGGACCAGCGGGGTCACGAAGGTCGACCGGCGATCGATGATGGTGCTGAGCGCCCAATAGTTTCCGGCACCGAATCGATATTGCGGCGTTGTGCAGTCGAATCGTTCGGGGTGGTGAAGCAGCGCGTTCACCGCCTGTCCGGTATCGCGCACCACGCAGACGCCAAGCGGTTGACCGGCAACGCCCGCTTGGGCATGTGCCGGGGGCACGATGCATGCCAGCAGCGCGAACAACGCGATGCAGAGCAGCCGGCGGATAGGCGCGCTAACCATGGTGGCGTGGCTACGCCTGTCGGACAAAGAAGACGTAAATGAGGCCAGTATCGTGCATCGCTGACACTGCCGCGGGCGGCCTTGGGGATGGCCGCCGCGACGGCCCGCCAAGGATGCCGATGCGCGAACCGAGCTTCCCCGCCCGCCTGGACAGTTCCCGGCTCGATGTTGTGGACGTGTTGCGCGGTTTTGCATTGATGGCGCTGTTCCTGGTGCACGTCATCGAGAGTTATGAACTGTTTTGGGCTGGGGAAAAACCCGGCTTCATCACCGAAACGGTATTTGCGCTGTTCATGGGCAAGAGCTTCTCACTGCTCGCGCTTTGTTTCGGATTCAGTTTCTTCATCTTGATGGATCGCGCGGCGCGGCGGGGACAGGACTTCACCGCACGATTTGCATGGCGGCTGCTGATCCTGGAGGGCATCGGCTTTCTGCATGCGCTGATCTATCGCGGCGACATCATGCAGACGCTGGCGGCGATCGGTTTCCTGCTGCTGCTGTTCAACCGCGTGCGCAGCAACGCCGCGCTGCTGGCGGGCGCAGCCTTCTGCCTGGCCGGACCGTCGCTGATCGTGCAGCTGATCGCGGGGGCGAGCGGCGCGGCCTGGGCCAATGCACCGGCAATGTCGTCGGTCGATCCGGGCATGCCGGTCTATCTCGGCGGCGACCTGTGGCAGGTGCTGCGGGTGAACCTCTGGGCCGGGCAGCAGTCCAAATACTGGTTCTTCCTCGAATATGGCCGGATGGTGCAGATCCTCGGCCTCTACCTCCTCGGGCTGGTGCTGGGGCGGAGCAATTTCTTCGGCGATCTGGCGCGTAGCCGAACCTGGCGCGTCTGGGCGCTGCCGGTAGCGGCGGCGATCGCGATCGCGCTCTTCCTCGCACGCGAACCGCTGCGCGAGGCGTTCATGGCGCAGAATCTCGGGCCCGGCGCGGGGCGCGCCTTCTGGGCGCTGATCAACATGTGGCTCGACCTGGCGGGTACCGCCTTCTGGGCGCTGCTCGTGCTTGCCCTCTACGACAGCCGCGCGCGGTGGCTGGTGCAGCCGCTGGCGGCACCGGGGCGGCTGACGCTGACCTACTACATCCTGCAGTCGATCGTCTTCGTGCCGATCTTCTATCATTACGGGCTGGGCCTGTACGACGACTGGAGCGCCGCCACCCGGCTTGGCGTCGCGCTAGCAGCGATCGCAGTGCAGATCGTTGTCGCCCACTGGTGGCTGGCGCACTTCCAATACGGGCCGATCGAATGGGTGTGGCGGGCGCTTACCTATTGGCGGCGTGACGTGCCCTTCCGCCGCAGGGATCGGGCCCCGGCGCGCTGAGACGCCGGGGCCGTTCGATCAGATGTCCTGCACCAGCCGGCCATACAGTTCCGGCCGGCGATCGCGGAAGAAGCCGAAGGCGGCGCGGTGGCGCTTCACCCGATCGATATCGAGCGTCGCGGTGATCACGCCCTCTTCCGCCCTGTCCAGCTCGGCGAGGATGTCGCCGCGCTCGTCGGTGATGAAGCTGGTGCCGTAGAAGGTCTGGCCATGTTCGGTGCCGACGCGGTTGGCGGCGATCACCGGCACCACGTTCGACACCGCATGGCCGACCATCGCGCGGCGCCACAGGCGGGCGGTATCGAGGCTGTCGTCATGCGGCTCGCTGCCGATCGCAGTGGGGTAGAACAGCAGTTCGGCCCCCATCAGCATCATCGCGCGCGCGGTTTCCGGATACCACTGGTCCCAGCACACGCCCACGCCCAGCTTGGCGCCGGGGCCGTCCCACACCTTGAAGCCGGTGTTGCCGGGGCGGAAGTAGAACTTTTCCTCATAGCCCGGGCCGTCGGGGATGTGGCTCTTGCGGTAGACGCCGGCGACCTTGCCGTCCGGGCCGATCATCGCGAGGCTGTTATAGTGATGCGGCCCGTCGGCTTCGAAGAAGCTGGTCGGGATGTGGATCGCGAGCTCGGCGGCGAGCGCCTGCATCGCCAGCACCGCCTTGTGCTCGGTCACCGGCTTGGCGTTCGAGAACAGGCCCTCGTCCTCGACGCGGCAGAAATATTCGCCCTCGAACAGCTCGGGCGGCAGGACGACCTGCGCACCGCGGCCGGCCGCCTCGCGGACCAGTTCGGTCACGCGGGCGATGTTCGCATCGATATCGTTCGAGAAGGCGAGCTGGAGCGCACCGACAGTGATCTGGGTCATGCGGCGCCATGTAGTCGATGGCGCGGCGGAATCCAGTCCCGGGTTGGCAACTGGCTGGGGTGTTCCGGGCTTTCGGGAAGAATCGCGCACATGTGAAGGTCTGCAAACGCCTCGGCCGGCGGCGTTTCTATAAGATCGGGAGGGAGCGGGAGCCGTGCCTGGCCTGAGGATCTTCCCGGTCGGACGGGGCGTCCCCGCTTTCGCGGTCGGGCCCCATATGTGAGACGTGTTCATGACGATTAAGCAGAAGCTTCTCGGTTGCCTCTCCCTCTTCGGCATCGCGACGCTGCTGCTGGTTGGCGTTGGCTATTGGTCGGCCCGCTCGAGCGAGGCGGCGCTCTCCACGCTGCTCGCTGATCGCGTGCTGCCCCTGCGCGAGCTGAAGGTGGTGGCCGATCGCTATGCGGTGGAGATCGTCGATACCGCGCACAAGGCGCGCAACGGCAATATCAGCTTCGCCGAGGCCGCGACCAAAGTGTCTTCCGGCAGCGCCGAGCTGCACAAGGCGTGGAGCGAGTATCGTGCCACCCGCATCGAAGGCGACGAGGCCAAGCTGGCGGCGGAGGCCGAGGCGCGGATGAAGGTGGCCGACGACAAGGTCGAGCGACTCAACCAGATGTTGCGCGCCGGCGATGCGGCGTCGCTCGACGGCTTCGTTCGCAACGAGATGTATTCGGCAATCGATCCGGTATCGGACGCCATCGCCAAGCTCGTCGACCTTCAGATCAAGATTTCGGAATCGGTCGCCACCGCGGCGAAGGCCGCCGCGGACTTCGCGCGGCTGTCGATGGCGGCACTCGGCGTCCTGGCGGCGGCGGTGCTGGTCCTCTCCTTCCTCACCATCACCCACAAGGTGATCGCGCCGATCCGGCGGCTGTCGCAGATCATCACCGAGCTCGGGCGCTCCTCGGGCGAGACGACGCTGCCGCATCTGGAGCAGCAGGACGAGATCGGCGACATCACCCGCTCGGTCGACGGCTTTCTCCAGTCGGCGATCGCCAAGGAGCGCGACCGCGCCGCCGCCGCCGCTGCCGAGCAGACCACCGTCACCGGCGCGCTGCGCGACAGCCTGGCGGCGCTCAAGGCGGGCGATCTCACCCGCCCCGTCACCGCCCATTTCCCGCCGGCCTATGCCGAGCTGAAGAGCAACTTCAACGAGGCGCTGGACAATCTGCGCACGCTGATCGGCACCGTGATCCAGAGCGCCAAGGGCATCAACACCGGCTCGACCGAGATCGCCCGCGCCTCCGAAGACCTTGCCCGCCGCACCGAAAGCACCGCGGCGTCGCTCGCCGAGACGTCCTCGTCGATCGGCGAGATCGACGGCCGGCTGCGGGCGACCGCGGCGGCTGCCGGCAACACGGTCGAACGGGCCAATGGCGGGATCCGGACGGTGGAAGGCGGCCGCGCCATCACCGACGAGGCGGTGCAGGCGATGGGCCGGGTGGCAGACAGCGCCAAAGGCATCGACAGCGTGATCGAAGGGCTCGACAAGATCGCCTTCCAGACCCGCGTGCTGGCGATGAACGCCGCGGTGGAGGCGGGGCGTGCCGGCGAGGCCGGCCGTGGCTTCGCCGTGGTCGCGGACCTGGTCTCCGCGCTGGCGATGCGCGCCGAGGAGGAAGCCAAGCGCGCCCGCGACCAGCTGACCGTCACCCAATCCGAAATCGGCACCGCCGTGGAGGCGGTGCAGAAGGTCGACGGTGCGCTCTCGAACATCTCGCAGGACGTCGCGCAGGTCCACCAGCTGCTGGGCGGGATGGCCACCGACAACAACGCCCAGGCCGCCGCGATCGTGCAGGTGACGACGGCGGTGCACACCATGGACAGCGCGACCCAGCAGAACGCGGCGATGGTCGAGGAAACCTCGGCCGCGGCACGCAACCTGTCGAACGAAACGCGGCTGCTCAGCGACCAGGCGAGCAGGTTCCGCGTGGCGGAGGGCGGCGGCGGTGCGTCGCTCCAGGGCAAGTTCGCCACCCCGCCGGCCGACGCTCGGCCACTCCCCGCTGCGGCGGTTCGCGCGATGACCCGCAACGTCGAGGACTGGCAGAGCTTCTGACGCGCTGCGGTTGGCTCAGAGCGTGATGCCGAAGCGGGCGAGGGCGGCAGCGGTGAGGAAATAGAGCAGGATCGTCAGCGCGATGCCGGCGAGCAGGGCGGGCGCGAACCCGGTGCCTGCCCGGAGCAGTGCCGGCACCAGCAGGAACATCGGCAGCGAGGGCAGGACGTACCAGAAGGTCGCCTGCAGATGGTCCGCCACCCGCGCCGTATCGTGGGTGTCGCGCCACAGCCAGATCACGCCCAGCAGCGAGATCAGCGGCAGCGACGCGACCAGCGCGCCGACCGCGGGACTGCGCCGGGCGAGCATCGCGACGGCGGCGATGATCAGCCCGGAGAGCAGCGCGCGGACGACGAACGCCGTCACGCGATGGTCGGGATCTGCTGCGAGATGCAGTGGAAGCTGCCGCCCCCGGTGAGGATGTGATCCGCCCGCTGGCCGATGATGGTGCGGCCGGGGAAGAGATCCTTCAGCGTCTCGATCGCCGCGTCGTCGTTGGGCTGGCCGTAGAGCGGCACTACCACGGCGGCGTTGCCGATGTAGAAGTTCATGTAGCTGGCGGGGATCGCCTCGTCGTCCTCGTCCATCACCGCGCCGGGGGAGGGCATGCGCACCACCTCGACGCCGAACGCTTCGGCCCGCGCCGCCGCATCGGCATAGATCGCCGCGTTGGGATCGTCCTCGGTCGGGGTCGGGATCAGCAGCCGGTTGGGGCCGACGAAGCGGGCGAGGTTGTCGACATGGCCGTCGGTGTGATCGTTGGCCAGACCTTCGCCCAGCCACAGCACGCGGGTATAGCCGAGATCGGCGGCCAGCTTCGCCTCGATGCCGGCGCGGTCCAGATCCGGGTTGCGATTGGGGTTGAGCAGGCACTGCTCGGTGGTGACGCACAGGCCGGTGCCGTCGCCGTCGATCGCGCCGCCTTCGAGCACCCAGCCGCGCGTGCGGGTGGGCAGCTGGCGATGCGCGGCGAGGCGGGCGCCGATCGTGTCGTCGCCTTCCAGATCGTATTTGCCGCCCCAGCCGTTGAAGCCGAAGTCCTGCGCCACGCCGTCGCCCGTGACGATGCCGGCGGTGTCGCGCAGCCAGATGTCGCCGAACCGCTCGGTCACGACCTCGGCGGCGTCGCCGGCCATCGCCTTGGCAGCTTCGGCGGCGTCGGTATCGGCGGCGACCAGGATCACGCGCTCGCCGCGGCCCTCGGCATGGACGGCGCGGGCGAAGGCAAGCACTTCTTCGCGGGCGGGATCAAGGTCTTCGAGCCACAGATCGCCATGGCTGGGAAAGCCGATCCAGACCGCGTCGTGCGGTGCCCATTCGGGGGGAGGGGTACGAGTCATGGCCCGGCCTTTAGACCCGTACGCTGACAGGGGGAAGGCCAGGTGGTGGCTGGAGGGCCCCCTCCAAGTCGTCAACCCGGCGAAAGCCGGGATGACGATGGATGGGGGGCGGCCTTACTGCCCCGCCCGGGCCTTGTCCCGGATGCTGCGGAATTCGGCGTCCTTGAACCAGTTGGGCCAGCTGCTGCCCTCGGCCAGTTCGCGGCCGAGGCCGTAATAGATCCGCAGGTCCGACAACGCGCCGTCCCAGTTCCAGTTCGGGTCATATTCGTCCTGGGGCTTGTGGTAGCGCTTGTCGGTATAGTCCTCGGCTGCCTTGGCGCCCGCCGCCTTGCCGCCCACCACCAGGTCCTCGCCGCTCTCGCCATACAGCATCGGTACGCCCAGCTTGGCGAAGCTGAAATGGTCGGAGCGGTAATAGCTGCCCTTCTCGGGGGTGGGCTCGATGCCGATCACCCGGCCTTCGCCTGCGACCAGCGGCTTCACCATTTCCTCCAGCTCGGACTTGCCCGCGCCGACGAGTACGAAGTCCTTCGCCTTGCCGTGGATGTTGAGCCCGTCCATGTTCACGCCGCCCACCGTCTTCGCCAGCGGATAGACGGGGTGCTCGGCATAATATTGCGAGCCGATCAGCCCCTGCTCCTCGGCGGTCACCGCCAGGAACACCATGCTGCGCTTCGCCGGCCCCGCCTTGGCGTTGGCCTCGGCCAGCGCGACCAGCCCCGCGGTGCCGGTGGCGTTGTCGACCGCGCCGTTGCAGATGTCGTCGCCGTTCACCGGCTTGCAG
This sequence comes from Sphingomonadales bacterium, assembly GCA_027489295.1. Next base: position 11,134 of record JAIYAA010000391.1, read on the forward strand.
TGGCCGAGATGGTCCCAGTGCGCCGAGAACAGCACCACCTCGTCGGGCCGCTCGGTGCCCGGCAGGATGCCGACGACGTTTCTCGATGCCTGGCGCTTGATGCCCACCCCGAAGCTGGCCGAGGCCTTCACCCCCAGCGGCACCGCCTTGAAGCCCTTGTGCTTTGCCGCCTCGACCAGCGCCGCATAGTCCTTGCCCGCACTGGCGAAGAGCGCCTTGGCTGAATCCTGCTGGATCCAGCCGATCAGCTGCGACTGGTCGGCGTGATCGCCCGGCGTATCCTGCTCAAGCTTGGGGCCGCCCCAGCTGCTTTCCACCACGCCCCAGCCATAGGCGGCCGGCTCGGTATCGTGGATGATGATCGCGCCAGCGGCACCCTGGCGGGCGGCTTCCTCATATTTGTAGGTCCAGCGGCCATAATAGGTCATTGCGCGGCCGCCGAACGGGCCGTCCAGCGTCATGGTCTGCCAGTCGGGATCGTTGATCAGGATGACGACCGTCTTCCCCTTCACATCGAGTCCGGCATAATCGTTCCACCCGCGCTCGGGCGCGTTGATGCCGTAGCCGACGAACACGACCTCGCTGTCCTTCAGGTCGATCCTCGGGGTTACGCGGTAGGTGGAGAACACCGCCTCGCTGCCATAGGCGAGCGATACCGGCGCCTTGCCGCCGGTGAAGGCGAGCTTGCTGGGCGCCTGCACGCTGAGTTCCACCAGCGGCACGTCCTGCACCCACTGGCCCTTGTTGCCGGGCTTGAGCCCCGCCTTCTGGAAGCGTTCGATCAGATAGGCGATCGTCTTGTCCTCGCCCGCGCTGGTCGGCTTGCGGCCTTCGAACGCATCGGAGGACAGGGTCTCGGTAACGGTCTTGAGCGTGTCGACCGCCAGGGCCGGGGCGGTCTGTGCCTGGGCGGCGGTGGTCGAAAGCAGGGCAAGGGCGATCAGCGGAAAGCGCATCCAGGGCTCCATCGGTTCGGATCGCGCGACCCTGTCAGCTCCCGGGGCAGTGCGCAATGCGGGGCCCGCGCGGAAGGATTGCGAAAACTTCCGGCGGTTATAGGATCTGCCTCGATCAATCTGGGGGAACTATGAAAAATCTGGTTCGCGCGATGCTGCTGGCAACCGCGATGCTGCCTGCCGCCGCGATGGCGCAGAGCAAGGATGCCGTGAAGTTCGGCAATCGCGAATATGTGCAGCAGATCAGCCTGTCGCCCGACGGCATGCGCGTGGCGATGATCGAGTCGGTGCAGGGCCGCGGCAGCGCGCTGGTGGTGGCGGACGTCGCGACCGGGACCACCAAGGTCGTGCTGCGCTCCACCGGCAGCCCCGATCGGCTGCGCAACTGCCACTGGGCGAGCGACACCCGGATCATCTGCAATGTCTACATGATCGAGCAGGGGACCGAGAAACTGCCCTTCACCCGCATGGTGACGCTGAACGCCGACGGCTCGGACCTGAAGGTGCTCAGCGCGCGCGAGAGCAGCAACGCGCTGGGGATCATGCAGTCCGGCGGCAGCGTGATCGACTGGGGGCCGGACGGATCGAACGGCTCGGTGCTGATGACCCGCGATTTCGTGCCGGAATATTCCACCGGCACCAACCTCGCCAACACCAAGGAAGGGCGCGGCGTCGAGCTGGTCGATGCGACCACGCTCCGCCGCAGGGTGGTGGAGAATCCCCGGCTGGGCGCGCTGGAATATATCAGCGACGGGCACGGTGCCGTGCGCGTGATCGGCGTGGAGACCGCCAACGCCACGGGCATGCGGACCGGGCACATCATCTACAGCTACCGCCTGCCCGGCAGCCGCGAATGGAAGCGCCTCGCCGAGCTGACCGAAACGCCGACCGGAACCACCGGCTTCAACCCCTATGCCGTCGATCGTGACCTGAACCTGGTCTATGGGTTTGCGGGGGAGGAAGGTCGGTCCGCGCTGTACAGCATCGCGCTGGACGGCAGCCTTACCCGCAAGCTGGTGTTCGACAATCCCAACGTCGATGTCGACGGGCTGGTGCGGATCGGCCGGCAGCGCCGCGTCGTCGGCGTCAGCTATGCGACCGACAAGCGGGTGACCGAGTTCTTCGACCCGGAACTCAAGACGCTGCGGCACGCGCTCGCAAAGGCGCTGCCGGGCAAGCCGCTGGTCACCTTCATTGACGCCAGCGCCGATGAATCGAAGCTGCTGCTGTTCGCCGGCGGCGACAGCGATGCCGGCACCTATTATCTCTACGACAAGAAGACCCACGGGCTGGGCGAGGTGATGGCCTCGCGCCCCTTTCTGGCGGACGTGAAGCTGGCGAGCGTGCGGCCGATCAGCTTCCCGGCAGCGGACGGCACCATGATCCCCGGCTATCTCACGCTGCCGGCGGGGAGCGACGGCAAGAACCTGCCCGCCATCGTGATGCCGCATGGCGGCCCGGGCGCGCGCGACGAATGGGGCTTCGACTGGCTGGCGCAATTCTATGCGGCGCGTGGCTTCGCGGTGCTCCAGCCCAATTACCGCGGCTCCACCGGCTATGGCGACGCCTGGTACCAGAAGAACGGCTTCCAGTCGTGGCGCACCGCGATCGGCGACGTGAACGATGGCGGCCGCTGGCTGCTCAAGCAGGGGATCGCCGCGCCGGGCAAGCTGGCGATCGTCGGCTGGTCCTATGGCGGCTATGCGGCGCTGCAGACCTCGGTGCTCGACCCCGATCTGTTCAAGGCGATCGTCGCGATCGCGCCGGTCACCGATCTGGAGGCGCTGCGCACCGAGGCGTCGGGCTATACCAGCTTCGCGCTGGTCGACGCGTTCATCGGCCATGGCGCGCATGTCCGCGAGGGTTCGCCCGCGCAGAATGCCGGCAAGATCAAGGCGCCCGTGCTGCTGTTCCACGGCGACCAGGATCTGAACGTCGGGGTCGGCGAATCGCGCATGATGGCGTCGCGGCTGCGCGGCGCGGGCAAGCAGGTGGAGTATGTCGAGTTCAAGGGGCTCGACCACCAGCTGGAAGACGATACCGTGCGCACGCAGATGCTCGACAAGAGTGACGGCTTCCTGCGCACGGCGCTCGGCCTGGCCGCCAAACCCTGACAACAAAAGAGGGCGGTCCCGAAGGACCGCCCTCTTTTCTGGTTCCCGAAGGACCCGAAGCTTAGCGCGAGTAGAACTCGACGACCAGGTTCGGTTCCATCTTCACCGGGTACGGCACTTCGTCGAGCGTCGGCACGCGGGTGAAGGTGATCTTCGCCGCGCCGTCCGGAGCGACATAGTCGGGGATGTCGCGCTCGGCGAGGCTCTGCGCTTCCATGACGAGCGCCATTTCCTGCGCCTTGCTGCTCAGGCTGATTTCCTGGCCCGGCTTGATGCGGCGCGAACCGATGTTGCACTTCTCGCCGTCGACGCGGACATGGCCGTGGTTGACCAGCTGGCGGGCCGCGAAGATCGTCGGCGCGAACTTGGCGCGATAGACGATCATGTCGAGGCGCTGCTCGAGCAGGCCGATCAGGTTCTGACCGGTGTCGCCCTTCATCTTCGAGGCGTCTTCGTACGAGCGCTTGAACTGCTTCTCGGTGATGTCGCCGTAATAGCCCTTGAGCTTCTGCTTGGCGCGCAGCTGGATGCCGAAGTCCGACATCTTGCCCTTGCGGCGCTGGCCGTGCTGGCCCGGGCCGTACTCGCGCTTGTTCACCGGGGACTTCGGACGACCCCAGATGTTTTCGCCCATGCGGCGATCGAGCTTATGCTTGGCGCTGGAGCGCTTCGACATGTCAATTCCTTACCAATTGCTGTGACGTTGACCCGGGCGGC
>JAIYAA010000006.1 GCA_027489295.1 Sphingomonadales bacterium
CGAGGAGGCGACTCCGACCTTGAAGAAGCCGGGGCGGCGGATCACGAAGCGTGCGGTATCATAGCCGCCCGCGGAACCGCCGAACACGCCCACGCGCGACAGGTCGAACTGCGGGTAGCGGGTCGCCGTCTGGCGGATCAGCGCGATATGGTCGTCGAGCCCTACCTCGCCGAGATTGCGATAGGCGTGCATGCGGAAGGCACGACCTCGGCGCGAGGTGCCGCGCCCGTCGATCGACACCACGATCGCGCCGAGCTGCGCGACGCTCGATCCGGGCGCGAACACCGCGGCGCCCCAGCTTACCGGCACCTGGGTCGTGGTGGGGCCGGTATAGACATTGTCGATCACCGGATAGCGGCGGGCGGGATCGAACCCGACCGGGCGGTAGATCATGCCCCAGATCGGGGTGGTGCCGTCCGCCGCGACACCCTCGAACGGCTCGGGCATGCGATAGCCGCTGGCAAGCAGCGCCGACGGGTCGGCACGGCCCAGCTCGACCAGGATCCGGCCGTCCACCGCGCTGCGCACCACGGTGCGCGTCGGCTGGCTGGGCGTCGACATGGCGTCGACGAAGCTCTTGCCATCGGGCGCGACCTGCACCTCGTGGTGCAGCGGCTCCGGGGTGAGCAGCACCGGCGGTTCGCCGCGCGTGCTCACCCGGTAGAGCGCGGTGTAATAGGGATTGCGATCCTTTTCGCGGCCGACGCCGGTCACCAGGATCGCGCCCGAGGCGGCATCGACATGGTGAATGCCGATGACCTCCCATTCGCCGCGGGTGAGCGGGATGCCGCCCTCCGGGGCATCCGGCCGCACCAGATAGAGCTGCGCCCAGCCGCTGCGTTCGGAAACGAGCAGCTCGCCGCCCAGCTCGGGGGCGGGCTGGAAAAAGCTCGATACGACCGACACGTTCGGTGTCATCGCCTCGCGCGCCACCACCGTCGCGGCGCCGGTCTCCGGATCGGCCTGATAGACGGCAAGCTGCGTGTAGCCCCGCGCGGTCCATTGGGCGCGGACCTTGCCGTTCACCCAGCTCATGTCGGGGTCATTGGGGTAGAGCAGCGACTCGCTCGGGATGGCGAGCGGCACCGGCCGGGCCTTGCGCCTTTGCAGCGCCTGCTCGACGTCGATCACCAGCCGCGTCGCCTGGGGCAGCTTTTCCGCGCCGGCAAGCGGATAGATGTAGCGGAAGGTGCGCGGATAGATCGTCCCCGGCGGGGTTGCCTGGACGATGCCCAGCCGGATCACGTCGCGGGTGTCGAGCCGCCAGGTGACGATCCGCTTGCTGTCGGGCGACCAGCGGACCGAGACCGGCATCTTCGGGTCCTCGCTCCCTTGCGCGAGGATGTCGGCGAGCTGGGGGATGCCGCGGCCATAGGGCTGGTCGCGATTGCCGTCCTCGGTCAGCGGGGTCTCGCGGCCGGTCGCCGTCTCGACCGCGTGGAGGTTGGAGTCGCGCGCGACGATGCGGAAGCGACCGTCGGGCGACAGCGCATCGTCGCCGTCGGGGGCGCCCTTGGCGGCGGGGGCGAGGGTGCCGTCCGCGGTCCAGGTCCAGCGCTTGTCGAACGCGCTGAACCGAAGCGCACCGCCTTCGATCCTGGGATCCTCGATCGGCAGCGCCGCGGGCTTGAGCGGGCGTCCCAGCGCCTTGGCGAGCGCATCGGCGATCGCCGCTTCGGCCGCAATGGGGCGCGATTGCCCGCTCGCCAGATCATACCAGGCGACGACCCGCTCGCCTTCGCGGCCATGACGATAGACAATGCCGGTGCTGTCGGTCGCAAACACGGTCCGCAGGCTGCGATCGACCACGAGCTTCGACAGGCCGTCGCCGAGATAGCGATCCGCCAGCGCGTAGCGGGCCTCGATCGGCGGCGCCGGCGTCTGCGCGACGGCGATCGGTACGGGGAGCAGGGTTACCACAAGCCCCTTGGCGAGCAGCCGCGCCATGTGCCCTCTGGTGCCACGCCGTTGATCCGCTACCATCCGTGCAATTCCCCCGTGCAGGATCGGCGGTAGACCATGGTCCGTACAGAGGGTCAACAATATTATACGATATAATATGAAGGCGGGCGCGCTCGTCGCTTTCAGCCCATTGGAACCGCGCCCGGTTGGTCGAAAGCCTCAACGCCTGAGAGCAAGGTCGAGGATGCGCAGGATGACGAACAAGTGCTAGCCTGAGGTGCGCGCGGGCGCGGTGCTGGAGCATACCAGCTTGATGACGTGCAAGCCTTGCTACTGGCCCAGCGACCTGGGCCATCCCCATCGGTTTGTACCCTTGCTGATCGCACGGAGCGGTTCCCATGCGCCGCACGTAAACGCCTGATCGACAGACATCTTCGCCATCTGACCTTTTGAGGTCCCCCCTAGGTCGCCCGCGCGCGGCTGCGCGCCAACCTGCGATGGGCGGAGGGAGACGTGCCGAATGCCGCCTTGAAGCACTGCGCGAAATAGGCCGGCGAGCGAAATCCCACCCGATAGCCGATTTGCGAAACCGGCGTATCGCTGGTGGCGAGGATGCGCGCCGCCTGCTGCAGGCGCATTTGCGTTTGATAGGCGATGAAGCCGGTGCCGAACGCCTGCGCGAAGCTGCGGGAGAAATAGGGCGGCGATAGTCCGCACAGCGATGCCGCGTCGGCGAGCCCGAGGACCTTGGTCGGCGAACGCAACAGCTGCTGCAGTAGCGACCGAAAGCGCGCCAGCGGCTGCGTGCCCGTGCTGCCAGGCGCAAGTGCGAGGTCGAACCGGCCCTTCAAGGAAAGCAGCAGCGCCTAGAGCAGCACCAGCACGTCCGCTTCCGGCGCCTGCACCGCGTGGCTCTACGCCTTCACCGATCGGCGGAGACGGGGCACCGGCTGGTCGCGCAGATCGCCCGCAGCTTCTACCAGGACAGCCCGGGCGGCATCATCGGCAACGAGGACGTGGGGCAAATGAGCGCCTGGCATGTCTTCGCGACCCTCGGCTTCTATTCCGTCGATCCGATGCGCGCCCGCTATGTGCGCGGCATCCCGCTGGTCGATCGGGCGACGCTGCGCGTGCCGGGGCGCGCGCCGCTCCACATCGTCCGGATCGGTCGTTGCGACCGGCTCATGCACCACACCCGCGACGGCCTGCTGCTACGAGCCGTCACCCTCCGGCACGCGTGGCTGGCCGCTGGCGGTACCCTGCGCTTCGACACGGCAACCAGTAGTGACACACAACCGATCAATTGGTGAACGCAAAATTATGTTGTGTATATACAATGAAATGTTATAAAGGCTGCATGCTCGTCAATCGAATCAGTCTTTTCCGACAGGAGCGCGGGTGGTCCCGCAAGGAGCTGGCCGAGATGGTCGCGGTGAACCCGCAGACGATCGGTTATCTCGAACGCGGCGATTACCGCCCGACCGTGGAACTGGCGTTGAAGCTGGCGCGGGCCTTTGGCGTGAGCGTGGAGACGCTGTTCGCGCTGGAGCCTTTCCCGTCCCTTGCCGAGCAGCTCGACCGAAAGGCTTTGCTGGAGAACGATCATGGCAAATAGTGACCAGGCACCTGTGGTGCGCATTCACTTGGGCCCGCGCACGGCCCGCATCCTCGGAACCTATGCGCTGCTTGCGATGCACGGATGGTTCCTCGTCAAGCTCGGGCTGCCGAGCGGGGCGGGGTGGCCCGAACTTGTCGCCGGGATGCTGGCCCTGACCGGCATGATCACCAGCATCCTGTTCTTCCTCGGTACCTATGGGGTGCTCGCCAATGCTCCCGATACGATGCTCGATGAGCGCGAGTTGTCCGAACGCAATCGCGCCTATTTCTCGGCCTTCAAATATCTGGTGCTGATGTGCGTGCTGGGCGGGATGGTGCCCGAGCTGATCGCCAAGCTCCTCCACTTCGAGCTGTCGCTCGCGGTGATGAAGAACTTCCTGCTGCTGATGTTCACCACCGCGCTGGTCCTGCCGGGCTTCATCCTCGCCTGGTCCGACCGCTGAGCGGGGCGTAGGAGCACAGTCGAGGTCCCGGAACGCTGTGTCCGGATCTTTGGGTAGGGTGCGGCATTGCCAACTTCGCCTTTCCCATGGCGTAGCTCTTATCGCTTCCACACCGATCGAGCGGGAATATCGTGCCCACCATGACAACCCAGTACGCGCTTGCAACAGCCATCGTCGGCATTCGCCGTTTCAACGCGGCCCGGCCGCTATGACAGGGGTTGCCGACCACATCCGCGCGGACGCAGAGAAATGGGATGTCGCGGCCATTGCCGCCGGCCTTTCCGCCGCCCGGGAGGACTGGCGCGCCGAACACCGCCCGGGTGTGTGCGCAACGATCCGCTTTCCCTCGCGGAGACGGCTGGAACTGATCCTCTCGGATCTGTCCGGCGCGCTCTTCCCGCTGCGGCTCGGTCCAAGCTCGGTGCAGGCCGATACCGAAGCGCGCTATGTCGAGCAGGCGCTCGACCGCGCGCTGTCGGCACTGCGCGACCAGGTGCAGCTGGAGATCGTCGCGCGGTGCACGACCTCCGAGGCCGAGGCGAGGGGGGAGGCCGGGCGGATCGTCACGGCCTTTGCGCAGGAATTGCCGGCCATTCGCCGCGTGCTCGATAGCGATATCGAGGCTGCCTATGCGGGGGATCCGGCGGCGCGCAGCGTCGACGAGGTGCTGATCTGCTACCCCGGCGTCCAGGCGGTTATCCCCTATCGGCTGGCACATAGCCTGTATCGGCACGGTGCGCCCCTCGTCGCCCGCGTGATCGCGGAGATCGCCCATTCGCAGACCGGCATCGATATCCACCCGGGTGCGCGCATCGGTCGCAGCTTCTTCATCGATCACGGCAACGGCGTGGTGATCGGCGAGACGGCGATTGTCGGCGATCGCGTGCGGATCTATCAGGCGGTGACGCTGGGCGCGCGCAGTTTCCCGACCGAGACGGACGGCACGCTTACCAAGGGCGTGCCTCGGCATCCGATCGTCGAGGATGACGTGGTCATCTATGCGGGGGCCACGATCCTCGGTCGGGTCACCGTCGGGACGGGGGCGGTGATCGGCGGCAATGTCTGGCTGACCGAAAGCGTGCCGCCGGGCAGCGTGATCCACCAGGCCTTTGCCGAGCGCGCACGTGGGGACGCCTCCGCGCTGCCGCGGGGCAATGTCATCGAGGAAGCCGATCCCGACGCGCCCCGCGGCCTGATCTGATGGCGGACGGCAGCGGACGTCGATGGTGAGGCGGCAGGCGCTCGCGATTGATCTGGACGAGGCCCCCCGCGTTTGGCAGGTTTTCGCGCGGCACCAATCATCGCGCCTATCGTTACCGCCGTGTGCACGCTCGCCAGGGGAGGATCGACATGTCGCTCATCGTGAATGGGGCGCAGGTATCGGCGCCGGCCGATCCTCGCACGTCGTTACTCGACCTGCTGCGGGAGGAACTGCATCTCACCGGCACCAAAAAGGGCTGCAACCAGGGGGCGTGCGGTGCCTGCACGGTGCTGGTGGACGGCGAACGCGTTCTCGCCTGCCTGACGCTGGCGGTGCAGGTCGACGGCCGTGAGGTCACGACGATCGAGGGGCTGGCAGGGGCGGATGCGCTTCACCCGCTGCAGCTCGCGTTCATCGAGCATGACGGCTTCCAGTGCGGCTATTGCACGCCCGGACAGATCTGTTCCGCGATAGGCATGGCGGCCGAGGCGCGGCGGGGCGTGCCCAGCCATGTGACCGGCGACCTCAGCGCCGAGGTGAACCTGACCCGCGAAGAGATTCAGGAGCGCATGAGCGGGAATTTGTGTCGCTGCGGCGCGCATAACGGCATCATCGACGCGATCCGCGCCACGCTCGCCGCGGAGATTGCCGCATGACGCCGTTCCGCTACGCGCGCGCCGCCGACGTACCAGAAGCGCTGCGCTTGGGCGCCGAGCCCGGGGCCAGCTATCTGGGCGGCGGTACCAATCTGGTCGATCTCCTGCGCGAGACCGTGGCCCGCCCCGAGCGGCTGGTGGACGTGAGCGGGCTGCCCGCGGCCATCGAAGAAACGGCTGCCGGGGGGCTGCGGATCGACGCCGCGGTCCGCAATACCGCGCTGGCCGAGCATCCGGTGGTGCGCACCCGCTATCCGATGCTTGCGCGCGCGATTCTTGCAGGCGCGTCGGCGCAGATCCGGAACATGGCGACGGTGGGTGGCAACCTGCTGCAGCGGACCCGCTGCACCTATTTCTACGATACCGACGGATCGCGCTGCAACAAGCGATCCCCCGGCGCGGGCTGCGACGCGCGTGAGGGATTCAACCGGATCCATGCGGTGCTGGGTGCATCGCAAGCCTGTGTGGCCACGCACCCCTCGGATATGTGCGTGGCCCTGGCCGCGCTAGACGCGCGCGTCCACGTCACGGGCCCGTCCGGTCCGCGCTGCATCGCGTTCGACGATCTGCATCGTCTTCCCGGCGACGCCCCGGACCGCGATACGATCCTTGCATCGGGCGAGCTGATCGAGGCCATCGAACTGCCGCCGCTCGCGTACGGCGCGACATCGACCTATCGCAAGGTACGCGACCGGGCGAGCTATGCCTTTGCGCTGGTTTCGGTGGCAGCGGCGCTGAAGCTCGACGGAGATCGCGTATCGGACGTGCGCATCGCCTTTGGCGGCGTCGCCCACAAGCCCTGGCGTGCAACCAGGGCGGAGGCCGCGCTGCGCGGCGCGGTCGCGACGCATCAGGCGTATCTGGACGCTGCAGCGCTGGAATTCGAGGACGCCCGGCCGCTCCGCGACAATGCGTTCAAGCCGATATTGGCGGGGCGGACGCTGGCGGCGGTGTTGCAGGCGCTCGCAAGGGGAGAGACCGCGTGAGCATTCTCGACAACGCCAAGCAGGCGGCGCAGGGCCTGGTGCAGAGCGCGATGGAACGCCTGGTGCCGCTCGCACCCGACAGCTGGATTCCCGGCGGCGTGCCCGACCCGCTGATCGCCCGCAAGCACGGCGCGATCGGCACGCCGGTCTCGCGGTTGGATGGGGCGCTGAAGGTCGCGGGTGGCGCTGCGTTCGCGGCGGAGCATCGTTTCGACAACATGGTCTATGCCGCGCTCGCCTATGCGACGATCGCCCGTGGCCGCATCGTGTCGATCAACAGCGCTGCCGCCGAAGCCGCACCTGGCGTGGTCCTGGTGATGACGCACCAGAATGCGCCGCGCATGGCCCCGCCGCCTGCATTCGGCTCGTCGCCCACCGGGGTCGGGCCCGCGGATCTGCCGATCCTGCAGGACGATCGCGTGCATTGGAACGGCCAGCCGATCGCCTGCATCCTCGCCGAAACGCAGGAACAGGCCGATCATGCCGTCACCCTGCTGCGGATCCGCTACGAGGCGGAGACAGCGACGACGGCGCTTGCCGACGCCAAGGCGCAGGGCATCGAACAGGGCCTGTTCATGGGCCATCCGCTGCTGAACGAAGTCGGCGATGCCGAGGCGGCCTTCGCAGCGGCGCCGCACAAGGTGGACCAGCGCTACTTCACGCCGCGGCACAACCATAATCCGATCGAGCCGCACGCCGCAACGATGGCCTGGCACGGGGATACGCTCACCATCCACGACGCGAGCCAGATGGTGACGCAACAGGCGCAGACGCTGGCCGATGTGTTCGGGCTGAAGACCGAACAGGTGCGGCTCACCTCGCCCTATGTCGGCGGCGGCTTTGGCAGCAAGGGGCTTTGGGATCACCAGATCATCGGCGCCGCTGCGGCGCGGCTTTCGGGTCGCCCGGTCCGCATCGCCCTCTCCCGCGAGGGGGTCTACCGGGTGGTCGGCGGGCGCTCGCTCACCGAGCAGCGGGTGGCGATCGGCGCGGATGCCGATGGGCGCTTCGCGGCGCTGATCCATACCGGGCTCTCGGTCATGACGCCGCACAACAACATGCCCGAGCCGTTCATCCTCGGCAGCCAGGCGGCCTACGCCTCGCCCAACATCCTGCTGAAGGTGGAGGTGACGCGCATGAACGCGCTCGCCAACACGTTCATGCGCGCGCCGGGCGAGGCCGTCGGCACCTTTGCGCTGGAGTCCGCGATCGACGAGCTCGCCGTGCAGCTCGGAATCGATCCCGTCGAGCTGCGCCTGCGCAACGAGCCGGAGAAGGATCCGACGAACGGTCGGCCCTTCTCCTCCCGCCACATCGCCGAGGCATGGCGGCGCGGCGCGGCGCGGTTCGGCTGGGCCGATCGTCCGGCGCCCGCGACGCGGCAGGAGGGCGAATGGCGCATCGGGGTCGGCTGCGCGACCGGCACCTATCCCTATTATCGGATGCCGGGCGCCGAAGCCCGCATCACCCTGTCGCGCGACGGCGAGGACGTCCGCGCGAAAGTGGAGGTTGCCGCCGCCGAGATGGGCATGGGGACGGCGACGACGACGGCGCTGGTCGCGGCGGAGCGGCTCGGGCTCGCGATCGAGCAGATCGATGTCGTCTATGGCGATTCCGCCATCCCCGGCGCGATCATGGCGGGGGGCTCGCAACAGACCGCCGCGATCGGGGCCGCGGTGATCGCCGCGCATGCGGCGCTGGTAGGCGAACTGCTCACGCTGGCCGGGAACGATTCTCCGCTCGCTGGTCTGTCACTGCAGGACGTCGGCTGCGACGATGGCGGACTCGCCGCACTGGCCGATCCCGCTCGCCGGGAGCGCTATGCCTCCATTCTCGCACGGGCACAGCGCGACAGCATCACCGTTACCAAAGCCGGATCGATGCCGCTGGAGACGATGCACTGGTCGATGCACTCGCACAGCGCGTTGTTCTGCGAGGTGGCGGTCAACAGCGTCACGGGGGAGACGCGGGTGCGCCGGTTCCTGGGATCGTTCGACTGTGGCCGCATCCTCAATCCGAAGACTGCCGCCAGCCAGTTTCGCGGCGGCATCATCATGGGGCTGGGCATGGCGCTGATGGAGGAAACCCAGTTCGACGAGCGCAACGGCCGGATCATGAACCCGAGCCTCGCGGAATATCATGTGCCGGTGCATCTGGACGTGCCCGAGATCGACGTGATCTGGACCGACATTCCCGATCCGCACACGCCGATGGGCGCACATGGGGTCGGCGAGATCGGCATCACCGGTGTCGCCGCCGCAGTGGCGAACGCGATCTACAACGCGACCGGCAAGCGGGTACGCGCGCTGCCGATCACGCTCGACAAGCTGCTTTAAGACCGGCCGTGCCGCCGCTTGCCTCTGCATGATCGGTCACCCACGTGCGGGCGGCGCTGAATGTCCGTTCTCGGGATCGCTTTCCGGTGCGCGTGCAATCCGGTAAGGCCCTGTACGCGCGGGCAGTGTCTGGCCTTTCCATCGCAGCCGGATCGCGCCTTGCGCCAGCAATTGATCGACTCCGGCATGGACGATCGGCATCGCCGCACGCCAATCCGCGGCAATCTCCGGGGATGATCCTGCCGCGACCCGCCGGGCTGCCTCGCTCGGGCAGATCGTGGCCTCCGGCTGTCGTTCGGCGAGCAGGTCCAGTATGGCGGCCCGGGCGGCATCGATGGTCATTTGGGTTTGCGGCCGGTGGTCATCAGATCGGGTTTCGGCGGCGGCTTCCATCCTGGCGGGGGGCTGGTCCGCTGCCGGCTCGTCCCAAGACCCATGGCGCCCGGTTTCTGACGAACCAGGCCCGACGTGTCGGCCTGTTCGGCCTCCGCAGCGCTCGCGCCGCCTCGCATCAGGGTGATGCGATCGCGAAGACGGCGCGCCGCCTCGAAATCGAGGGCGCTCGCCGCAGCCTCCATCCTTCGCTGCAGGTCTTCGATGCTGTCTGTCATCTCGGCGCAACGCATGACGGTGCCTTTCAGCACCCGCAGGCGTTGACAAGCATCGATGCGACATCCCACACGAGACCGATCCCCCTCAACGGCAGCTGGCGACCCGGCGCGCCGCCATTTCCAAGGAACGCGCGCATGATCCTCCGTACCATCGGCGCTGTTCTGGGCGCGAGTGCGATGCTGGTAGCTACGGCGGCGCCGGCCATGGTGCCGGACCCGGACCCCGGCAAGAAGGCATGCGTGCAGGAAGCCCGGCGGCTATGCCCTGCGGAAATGAAGTCGCTGAGCCGGAAGAAGGTGGAGGCCTGCATGATCGCGAAGATCGACCAGACCTCGCCCACCTGCCACGCCGCGATGCTTCGCATCAGGGCGCAGCGCGAGGACGCGGCTAAGCGCTGACGCCCTCGCCGTAGAGCGCATGGTTCTCGGCCCGGATCCGCACGGTCAGCATCGCGGCGTTCAACAGGGTGAACAGCAGCGCGACCCAGACGAGCCCGAACGTCAGGGGCAGCACCGCGATCTCCGCGGTGACCACCATGTAGTTCGGGTGGCGCACGAAGCGGAACGGTCCGCGCCGGACCAGCGGCGCGTCGCGGGTGACGATGATGCGGGTGGTCCAGCGCGCCCCCAGCGTCGCGAGTACCCAGACGCGCATCAGCTGCAGCACCGCGAAGAGGGCGAGCAGCGGCAAGGATATGGGACGCCCGCCGACGGTGAACCACAGCACCGCCAGCCAGGCGGTGTGTAGTGCGACCATGACCGGATAATGCGCGGCCCCCACTTCGCGCGCACCCGCGGCAAGCAGCCGCGCGGTGTTCCGCCGTGCGATCACCAGCTCGCTCAGTCGCTGGAGCGTGACGAAGGCCATGATGGCATAGGCCGCACTCATGCCGCGCACCGCAGCGTGAGCGAGGAGGCGGTGAAGCCCGGCCCCAGCGCGCTCAGCACCGACAGGGGGGGCAGGCCCGTCCGCCGATACCGATCCAGCACGAAGAGCACCGTGGGCGCGGACATGTTGCCGTGATCGCGCAGCACCGCGCGCTCTTCGACGAGCGCGCCCTGGTTGAGCGCCAGCGCGTTCTCGATGGCATCCACCACCTTGGCGCCGCCCGGGTGGCAGATGAACTGGTCGACATCCTCGATCGCGAGCCCCTGGGGCGCGAGCATTTCCTGCATGGCCTGCCGCATTTCCTTCCGCGCAAAGACGGGGATCGCCCGGTTCAGCACGACGCCGAGCCCGGTCGGTTCCGCCTGCCATCCCATGATGTCGAGCGTGTCGCTCCAGGTCTTTTCCGCGCTGCCGCTGATCTGGACGAACCCGTCCTCGCCGCTGCGCAGCACGCACGCCGCTGCGCCGTCTCCGAACAGCGCGGTGGAGACGAGGTCTGCCTTGTCCGCGCGATCGGTCCTGAGCGCCAGGCTGCACAGCTCGACCGCGACGAACAGCACGATTGCGCCCGGCGTGGCGCGCGCCAATTTGCTGGCGAGGCCAAGCCCGGTGGCACCCCCCGCACAGCCCAGCCCGAACACCGGCACCCGCGCGACATCGTTCCGGAACGCGATCCGCGCCATTGCGCGCGCGTCCAGCGTCGGGGTGGCGATGCCGGTGGAGGAGATGGTGACGATCGTGTCGACCTGCCCTGCCAGCACGCCCGCCTCGTCCATCGCCCGCGCCGCGGCGGAAACCCAGAGATCGAGCGCGACCTCCAGATAGGCATCGGTGCGTTCGAGGAAGCTGCGCGGACTGCGGTACCAGTCGACCGGTCTGGCCAGCTGGCGGGTCTGGATGCCGGCATTGGCATAGACCGCGGCAAGCCGCTCGAAATCGCTGAACTGGTCGCCGATCAGGTCGCGGGCGGTGGCCAGTGCGTCGGTCTGCGTCAGAACATGGTCGGGAGTTTCGGTCGTGAGCGAGAGAATCGACACCGGCTGCATGAAGGCTACCGCCTGACTTACCGGCGCACCGGTGGAAAAGGTTCAGCCGCGCAACGAATTTACCGACGGCGAGTTCCTTGCCTGCGCTATGGCTGCGGGGTTCGCAGGGGGAATCGGTGACGGAACGATCGGTTGAAACGGCCATCCCCATGCTAGACGACCGCGGCCGCGCAGGCCATCGCCAATGGACCGGCTTCGCACTGATGTGCCTGGGCATGTTCATGGCGATCCTGGACATCCAGATCGTCGCGACATCGCTGCCTGCGATCCAGGCGGCGCTGGGCATCGCCCCGGACCAGATGGTGTGGGTGCAGACGGCCTATCTCACCGCGGAGATCGTCGCGATCCCGCTCACCGGCTTTCTGACCGCGCGTCTCGGCATGCGCTGGCTGTTCGTGCTCGCGATCGGCCTCTTCACGCTCGCCTCGATCGGTTGCGCCGAGAGCGGCGGTTTCACCGAACTGGTGGCCTGGCGCATCTTGCAGGGCTTTGCCGGCGGCACGCTGATCCCGGCGGTGTTTGCCGCCGTGTTCCTGCTGTTCCCGCCGCGCGACCAGCCGCTGGCAACGACGATCGCCGGCGTGGCGGCAGTGCTGGCGCCGACCGTCGGGCCGATCGTCGGGGGGTGGATCACCCAATCCTTTTCCTGGCACTGGCTGTTCCGCGTGAATGTCCTGCCGGGCATCGTGGCGGGTCTGGGTGCCTTGTATTTCCTGCGCGGGGCCGCTGTGGGTCGCCGCGAAGGACGGCCGATCGACGTCGTGGCGCTCCTCTTCCTCGCCTCGGCGCTGGTCGCGCTGCAGATCGGTCTCAAGGATGCACCGACGCTCGGCTGGACGGCACCGCGCGTGCTGGGGTTGCTCGGCCTTGCCGCCGGAGCGGCGGTCGGGTTCGTCTGGCGGACCCTGGTGTCCGACGCGCCGATCGTCGAACTGCGCTGCTTTACCGATCGCAACTTCACGATCGGCTGCCTGCTCAGCTTCGTGCTCGGCTTCGGACTGTTCGGCTCCACCTATCTGATGCCGTTCTTCCTCGGCCTCGTCCGCGAGCACGGGCCGCTGCGCATCGGCGAGATCATGCTGGTGACGGGCTGCATCCAGCTGCTGACCGCGCCGATCGCTGTCTATGCGGAGCGCCGGGTGGATCCGCGGCTGCTCACCGGCTTCGGGTTCGCGCTGTTCGCGGTCGGCCTGCTACTCAGCACCCGGCAGACCGGGCAGACCGACTTTGCCGCGATGATCCTGCCCCAGATGGTGCGCGGCGCAGCGATCATGTTCTGCCTGCTGCCGCCGACCCGCATGGCGCTGGGCCGCCTGCCGGATCGGCTCGTGGCCGACGGCAGCGGGCTGTTCAACCTGATGCGCAACCTTGGCGGAGCGGTGGGCCTCGCGCTGATCGACACCACGATCTTCAGCCGCGCACGGACTGCCGGCACGCAAATCGCGGAGCAGCTTCGCGCCGGCGACGTGGCCACCGCGGTGCGCATCGGGATTCCGCGCGACGCCTTTCTGGAGCAGCGCGGCCAGCCGCTCGACGATTTCGCCACCGAAATGGTGCGTCCGCTCGTCGAACGGGCGGCGCTAGTGCCCGCCGTCAACACCGCCTGGCTGCTATGCGGCGTGCTGACCCTCGCGGCGCTGGCGACGCTTTTCTGGGTCCGCCGAACACCCGTCGCGGCCGATCCCAACGCACCGTCACGAGATTGAATGTGGGGGAAGCGTATTCAGTCCTGCGGGGTCCCGGCGGCGCGACGGCCTCTGACCTTGTGCGCCACGAACGCTAGCGCGCCCCGGACCTTGTGCTTGAGGCGGAAGCAATAGAAGTGCCGGATCCCGCGATGCGTGGTCACCGGCCTTCGCACGTCGCGCAGCAGGTTCAGGATGTCGACACCCACCGCGGCGACGATCCGCCGGTCGGTGAGGCAATGCTTGGCGTAGAGCGCGCCGTCGCCATAGCTGTATCCGGCCAGCAGGGCCGTTTCCTGCGCAAGGGTGCGCCGGCCGTGATGATGGTCGACCACGAACCGCGGATCATATCGCAGCGCGATTCCGTGACCCAGCGCGCGAAACAGGAAGTCGGTATCCTCCGCAGCGACGAACGGCGCGCCTGCCCCGAAGCGCTCGTCGAAGCCGCCGATCCGGTCCAGCACGCACCGCGTGAAGGTGAGGTTCGCGCCCATCACGAAGCCGCCGGGGAAGGTGGCGGGATCGGCCACCATCGGATGATCCTCCAGCTTGATCGTGACGGCCAGGTCCGCAGGGTTGCCGAGCAGGATCCGCCCGCCGACGATCGCCGGGGCATCGAGCTCGGCAAAGCAGCGGGAAAGCGCGTCGAAATAGCCGTCATGCAGTACGCAATCGTCATCGGTCATGGCGATGATCGCGCCGCGCACTGCGGCCAGTCCGCGGTTGCGTGCGCGCGCCAGGCCGGGGCGATGCTCGTGGAGCAGCCGCGCCGGAAAGGACTGTGCCGCGCACCAGGCGGCAACCAGCGACGGCGTCGTGTCCGACGAGCCGTTGTCGACGATCACGATCTCGATGGGGAGGCCGGGTCGGCATGCGATCGCGCGTTCGATCGATGCGAGCAAGCCAGGCAACGCATGGGCACGGTTCCGGGTGCACACCAGCAGACTGATCGAAACGGCGGGAGTCATGTGGCAGGCAGCGCCACAGAGAATCCCTCTTGGGTGGCGACCTGCACCAGCGGCGACCGCGCGGTCCAGGCGCGGATATAGGCGCCCAGCTTGCCATAGCGGTTGTCGAACACACGGTGGGGGATGCCGAGCAGGGTCGCGAGGATATGGCCATGCAGGCGATCGGTCGCGATGCTGGTCCCGCGCGACAGCAGCCGGAGACCCCGCGCGACACGGGCGCGGGCCTGGGCCTCACGCGCCGCGATGCTCGTCCCCGTCGGCAGATCCGCATCCTCCTCCAGCCAATCGACGATCGTTGCGCCGGCAAGCGATGGTGCGAATGCCGCGCGGCGCTCGATATCGGTGCGCATCAGCGCCAGGATCGGCGTGTCGGCCTCGCCACGTTGCTGTGGACCCAGGGCAAAGGCGGAGTCCGGCATCAGGTGGGTGCGGCAGTTGAAGTGGTCTGCGGCGATCGCGAGACTATCCAAATCGCGCACATGCAGGGTGAAATAGGGATGGCCGGCGACGATCGCCGCGAAGCGGGCGAGGCCGCGCTCGTCGGCGAAATGGATCGACTGCGGCAGCTGGACGACAGGCCGGTCGCGAACGGCGCGAAGCAGCGCCTCGCGGAACTGCTGGTGATGCGGCCAGAGGTCCCCGAGATTGCCGCCGCCGTGCAGGAACAGGGTCCCGTCCGGGCATGCCCGCAGGAATGCCGCCAACTCGAAGTCATGCCAGGTCGAGACATAGTCGGGCGGGCGGCCCGTGATGGCGCGCAGCATGCGGCACTCGCCGAGCCAGATCGCGCTATCCCCGACATTGGGGTGATCGGGGAAATCGACCAGGGCATAGGCGCTGCCCGGGCCGACATGCGCATGGTAGCGACGTTGGAGCAGCGCCTGCTGGGCAGCGACAACATCGGTCATGCGGCGTGCAGTGCTGCGCTGTCCTGTACCGCGGCATAGAGATCCTCGCAGCGGGCAAGCCATCGATCCTGCGTGAACAGGCGGAGGACGCGCGCGCGCGCTACGGTCCTCGGAATGGCGTATGCGGTATCGATGGCGAGCGCGAGCCCCTCGACATCGCCGCAGGGTGCGAATGCGCCCGCTTCGCCGACAACCTCACGTGCGGCGCCCATGTCGAATGCCGCCACTGGCAGCCCGCACGCCATCGCTTCCACGGCGACAAGGCCGAACGGCTCGTCCCAGCATGGGGTGAAGACGAAGATCGAGGCGCGGCCGAGTTCGGCCGCCAGCGCGGCACCTTCGAGATGGCCGCCATACCGCACCCCCTCGCCCAGCAGCGGTACGACCTCCGCCGTCCAATATTCTGGATCCTCGATCGCCCCGAACAGGGTCAGCGGGATGCCTGCACGGATCGCCGCCTGTGCCGCGAGGTGGGGGCCCTTGTTGGGGGTGATCCGCCCGCACCAGACCGCAGTGCCGTCGCCGCGCTCGGCGAAGGGCCACCGGGCAGGATCGATGCCGTTGTGGAGCACCGAGGCTTCAGGCGGCGCGCCCTGCGGCCACCAGGCGGCCAGCTGCCGCGCAGAGGTGACGGTCAGGCGGTGCCGCGGGGCGGGGCTCGCCGCGACGAACCAGTGCAGCGCGTCATAGGGCGGCACGTGCAGCGAGGTGACGGTAGGCGTGACGGCGGTGCGACGCGCCTCCAGCGGGAAGCGGTTGAGGCTGTTGTTGTGCACCACATCGAATCCGCCGGCAGCGATGCGATCGCAGGCGTGGGCGTAGCCGGCATCGAGATGGGCGATCAGCGGGGCGGACCCGCGATGCTCGGCCCAGGGGAAGGTCCGCTCATAATGGTCGGCGAGCACCGGCTCGATCGTGAAACGCGGATCGCTGTCCCCCGATGCGAAGAGCACGACCTCGTGGCCGCGGGCCTGGAGCCCGGCGGCAAGGTACCAGCAGTGCGATTCCATGCCGCCGGCAAAAGGCTCGGCGATGCGCTGGCGGACATGGGCGAGGATCGCAATCCTCATGCGGCGACGGCACCCGAAGGCTGCGCGGCGTTCGCCTCCAGATAGCGGATCACCTGGGCGGTGTTGGCATAGGGCTGGTGGCTCTGCTGCCCGGTGAGCGCCAGATCCGCCTCCCCCGGTCGACGGAGAATGCGGATCGGCCGGCCTGCGGTATCGTCGACCAGGCCCATCAGCCGGAAGGCATGCAGCCAGTGCCCCATCGTCCGATACCCCCATTTGCGCTCGAACAGCTCGGCGTTGCGCACGACGCTGTCGATATGGTGCACCGGCGGCATGTGGTGCGGATGATATTGATGATAGGCGAGGCCTCCCTTGATCCACGCGATCGGGATGCCCGCCTGGTCCAGCGTCTTGCCGAAATCCGTGTCCTCACCGCCATAGCCGACATAGCGCTCGTCAAAGCCACCCGTCGCCAGGAAAGTCGCGCGACGCATGGCGAAGTTGAGCGACCAGAAGCACCGATAGTCGGCGCAGAGTTCCAGTCCCTGCGGCGGCGGCCCGCGGCGGTCCGAGTGGCGCTGGGCCACCGCTGCGAACCCTTCGTACGACCAGTCTCCGGCGGTAGCGCCGCCCGGCAGATACATGACCTCGCCCATCAGCAGCCCGTCAAATGCTGCGGCGAAGCGGGCATAGTCGGCAAGCAGATCGGGGGTGGGGATGCAATCGATGTCGAGGAATACCAGCGTCTCACCTTGTGCCGCCCGTGCGGCGGCGTTGCGGGCGGCGGCGAGCGGGAGCGCGTCGGCCGTGATGCGCATCTGGCGGATCGGGAAGGGTGCCTCGGGCAATTTGTACGGCTCGTCCTGCATGACCGCAACGATCAGCTCGACCGGCAGCAGGCTCTGGCGGGAAAGGCCGCGCACCACATTTGCGAGGTGTTCGGCACGGCCCTTGGCGAGGGTGACCACGGAAATCTGCGTCATAGCGTTGGGGTTTCCATGCTGGAGGCGGAAGGAGCGGTGGAGGCGGGCGTCCAGAGCCGGTCGACAAGGGCCTCCAGCCACAGGGCAGCCTTGTCGGCGGGCATGTCTTCGATCATCGCGCGCTGCCGGGCGGGGGCATGGTTTGCGCGCGCCTCGGTGATCGCGCCGGTCCAGTCCTGCGCGGAGGACGGCAGGTGCGGGCGAATGGTCGCCACGCCGGCGGCGCCAAGCGCATCTGCCTTGCGGTGCTGCTCGTCGAAATAGCGCCATTCGGGCACCGCCAGCCACGGACGTGCCGCAGCGAGTATCTGCTGGCACGTCGTATTGCCGGTGGAGGCGATCACCAGATCCGCGGCAGCG
>JAIYAA010000360.1 GCA_027489295.1 Sphingomonadales bacterium
ACGCCGAACTTGCCGAGCGCGGCAAGGTCTTCGTTGATGGAAAGCGCCGTAACCCCCCATGGATACGGGCGAATTACCGCAGCCCGAGCATTCAACGCCGCATCAAAAGCCCGGTCTTGTTGTTGAAAATGCTGGGGTCGCAAGAACAGGCCTTCACGCCACGCGACTCGACCTTTGCCCGTCACCAGCACCTTACCCCCTGGATACCCCTTGATTCTCTATTAAGCACAACTTCCTTTACTCCGAAAGGCGCGTTATCCTTCAAGCATTCGGGGGAAAGCCTCGCGAACAGGGTTTGCGAAGGAACATCGTGCAGGACGAAACAGAATCGTTCGATCCAAAAACCTGGATGATTTCAGGTGGTTCGGATCGAAACATTATACCAAATTCATCACCGACACTCGCCGTCGCCGCGCCATCCAGGCGTTCCTTGCGACTATATTGGGGGGCGGCTGGTGCGGTGTTCCTGGTCGTCGCGGGGGCGACGACGGCCTGGTTGTCGCGCCCGGCTAGGGTACCGGCCCCAGCGCCCGGGTCCACCGCCGCCGCAGCGCCCGCCGCCGCTTCCTCGTCGCGCCGGTCGCTGGTGCTTCCCGACATCAAGGGGCTGCAAGCGGCCCTGCGCGCGGCCGATATCGCAGCGGACGAAGCGGTCGAAGCGGCGAAGCTGGCGACGACCGCGATCGGCGCGACCAAGGAGCAGCTCCACGCGGTGCTGACGGTCACCAGCCAGCCCGGCAAGCAGGCGAGCCTCGAACGGCTGGACCTCTCGCTGGCCGACGGCGCCGGCGCGGTGGTTGCGCGAGGCCCGGACGGCGCCTTCGTGGCACGCAAGGTGGCGCCGTCGCTGACCAGCACCATCCGCGTCGTGCGCGGCGAGATGGATGCGAACAGCTTCTATTCCTCGGCCGTTGCCGCCGGCGTCACGGACTCGCTGGTGTCGGACATCGCCCGGGCCCTCGCGTTCGACTTCAACTTCCAGTTCGAAATCAAACCCGGCGACGTCTTCGAAATCGCGTGGGAGCAGCAGGTCAATGCGCAGGGCCGCGAGGCGGGGACGCCGAAGCTGCTCTTTGTCTCGCTGACCACGCCGGCAAAGTCCCGGTCGCTCTACTGGTTCCGGCCGCAAGGCAGCGAGGGGGGCTGGTACGACGGCAACGGCGTCAGCACCGTGCGGACCCTGATGCGGACGCCGGTGGACGGTGCCCGCGTCACGTCCAACTTCGGCTCGCGCGTGCACCCGGTGCTCGGGTTTGTGAAGATGCACAAGGGCACCGATTTCGGCGCCCCGGTGGGCACGCCGATCTTCGCGGCGGGCGACGGCACGGTCGAATGGGCGGCGATGAAGGGGCCCAACGGAAACCTCACCATCCTGCGCCACGACAATGGCTGGGAGACCTATTATCTCCACCAGAACGCGTTCATGCCCGGGATCGCCGCGGGCGCGCGCGTCCGCCAGGGGCAGCAGATCGGCTTTGTCGGCACCACCGGGCGATCGACCGGTCCACACCTCCATTACGAGGTGCATGTCGGCGGCGAACCGGTCGATCCGATGTCGATCAAGACCGATGCCGCCAAGGCGCTGGAGGGCGCGGAACGCACCCGCTTCCTCGCGGAGCGCGACCGGATCGATGTCGGTCGCGCCCGCGGGGGCTGACGTTATTTCGCGTCGGCGGCGAAGCGGAAGGTGACGGCGACGCCATCGGGGATGGTGCTCGCATCGCTCCATTGGCCCTTGCCGACGCCGAAGGACAGGCGCTTCACCGTCGCGGTGCCGCTGGCCTGGGCGTGGTTGCCGTCGATCTTCAGCGTGAAGCTGACCGGCACCGGGCGGCTGGCGCCTGCCAGATCGAGCGTGCCGTCGGCGACATAGCCGGCGCCCTGCTTGCGGATCTTCGACGCCGTGAAATGCGCCTTGGGATGGGCGGCGACGCCGAAGAAATCATCGCCCTTCAACGTGTCGTCGCGCTCGCCGTCGCCGCTGCTGACCGAGGCGAGATCGATGTCGACCGCGATCTTCGAATGGGCGAGATCGTCGGGGCTGAACTGGATGTCGGCGGTCCAGCGGGCGAAGCGGCCGTTGATCGCCTCGCCGCTATAGACGGTGCGGAAGCCGAGCGTGCCGCCGGGCGCCACCTTCCAGCTGCGCACGGGCACCGCCGCGCTGGTCGGCGAAGCGGAGGGCGATGGGCTCGGCGACGGGCTGGCCGAGGCCTCCGGCGCGGGCGCTTCGGGCGCGAGCGGGACATCGGGCGTGGAAACCGGGCTGGGCAGCGGCTGCGACGGCAGCGGCGTCTCGGCATGGCCGCGATAGCGCCACGAGCCGGTGAGGAAGGCCGCGACGCAGGCGGCAAGCGCGACCACCACCGCGATCGACAGCGCCGGGCGACGGCCGACCACCGCCGGCATCATCCGGGCGATCACGTCGTCGCGCAGCAGATGGTGCCGCAGCGCACCGGCGACATGGAGCCCGAACAGCCCCGCCAGCAGCCAGCCGATCAGGCCGTGGATCGTCTCCGCCGGCACGTTCAGCGCCGCGCTCACCGGCAGATGCGGCAGCGGGACCAGCCCGAACAGCAGCGTCGGCAGCTTCACCCGCGCGGTGGAAACGATGATCCAGCCGGTGATCGGCCCAAGGATCATCACGCCGTAGAGCAGCACATGGACGGCGCTGGCGAGGAACCGCGTCGCCGCCGGCCCGTCGACCGGCGCGGGGCGCGGTACCGCCAGCCGCACCAGCAGCCGGGCGAGCGAGAGCACCAGAATCAGGATGCCGACCGACTTGTGGAACTGGAACGCGATGAAGCGGGTGGAATTGGGCAGGTCTTCCAGCGCCCAGCCGAGGCCGAGCTGGAAGAGCAGCAGCAGGGCCAGCGCCCAATGCAGCAGGATCGCGATCCCGCTATAACGTTCCGTCACCTTCGCCACGTCGTACCTCGCTCTTCACGCGTGCCCGATCCGCACACCGAATCGCCGCCGCAACGAGCAACGTGCGTTCACCGCCCCGCCTTGCGCAATAGCACTTCCCGGAAACCCAGCGTTCCGCGCGCCGGTCGCAATCAATGCTCGCGGAACGAATGCCAGAAGGCGCCGACCAGTGGCTCCAGCGCATAATCGAGCGCGGTGCGCCGGCGCAGCGGCACCAGCACCTGCGCCGGCATGCCGGCACGCAGCTCGAAGCCCTGACCGCGCACCTTGCGGAGAAGGTCGATCTGCTCGGGCGGCACCGTCACCTCGCCGGTGAAATAGCTGGCGCCGGTCTTCTCGTCGGCCAGCGCATCGGCGGAAAGCCGGGTGAGGGTGCCCTTCAGATTGGGCAGCTCGCGCTCATGCAGGCTGGGAAACTTCACCAGCGTCGCCTGGCCGACGTGCAGATCGTCGGCATCGTCGAGCGCGACGCGGATCTGGATCCGCAGAGCCGCGCGCTCGGGCACGACGTCCATCAGCTTCTGGCCCGGCGCGATGACCCCGCCGGGGGTGAACACGCTCAGACCGATCACCGCACCCGTTGCCGGCGCGCGGATCTCGGTGCGGGCGAGCTGGTCGCGCGCCGCGACCCACTTGGGCAGCACCTCGGCCAGCCGCGTGTCGACCTCGCGCAGGTCGGCGGCGGTGCGTTCGTGGAAGGTGCGGTCGGCCTCCAGCGCGGTCAATTCGCTTTCGCGGGCGGCCTCGCGGGTCTGGGCGACGCTGGCCGAATATTGGCCACGCTGGCCGACCAGCTCGGCCTTCACCCGCTCCAGCTCGCGCACGCGGGTCCGCGAGACGAAACCGCGATCGGCGAGCGGGCGCAGCGCGTTCAGTTGCTCGTCGACCAGCCGCAGCTGCTCCTCGGCGGAGACCACCTGCGTGCCATAGCCGCGGCCCTGCGCCGCCGACTGCGCCACGCGCTGCCCCAGCGCCCCGCGCTGCGCGGTAAGGGTCGCACGGCGGGCATCGAGCTCGCTCTGCTGCAGGCGCAACGCCAGCGCGGCGGCGTCGCGGTCCGCGCCGGCAAGCGACGCGAACTCCGCCGGCGCGGGGACCCGCGCCTGCCCCAGCTGCTCGGCCTGGAGCCGCGCGCGCTGGGCGAGCAGCCGGATCGCCTGGGCGGACAGCGCCCGCTCCTGCGCCAGCACGTCGGCGGCGGCGAGGCGGAGGAGGAGTTGCCCCCGCGCTACCCGCTGCCCTTCGCGGACATGGATTTCGCCGACCACCCCGCCCTCGCGGTGCTGCACGCTCTGCCGCTGGCCCGAGACCTCGAGTACGCCGGAAGCGGTTGCCGCCGCGTCCAGCCGGAAGACGGCCGCCCAGCCGAGGAACAGCACGAAGAACAGGCCGGCGATCAGCAGGCCCAGCCAGATGTCGCGCCGGGGATCGCCCAGCTGCTCGACCAACGGCTGTGGCCGCCGATTCGTCACGATAATCGCGCCGCTCATGCCGCCGACCCTCCCTGTGCCGCGGGCACCATCCGCCGGACGTTCGGCGGGGCGATCTTCGCCAGCACCTCGTCGCGCGGACCGTAGAGCTCTACCCGGCCGTCGCGTAGCACCAGCATCTTGTCGACCACCGGCAGCACGCCGAGCTTGTGCGAGACGACCAGGATCGTCTTCCCCGCCGCCTTGAGTCGGGTGATCGCCGCGTTGAGCGCGGCATCCCCTTCGGAATCGAGGTGCGCATTGGGCTCGTCGAGCACGTAGAGCGCGGGATCGCCATAGACGGCGCGGGCCAGCGCGATGCGCTGCGCCTGGCCGGCGGAGACGCCCCGCCCGCCCAGGCCCAGCCGATGGTCGAAGCCGCCGGGCAGCCGCAGGATCAGGTCGCGCGCGCCAACCAGGTCGGCCGCGGCGACGGCAGCGGTATCGACCGCCTCTGCTTCCGCGCCAAGCTCGCCTTCGAACCGCGCGATGTTTTCCTTGATGCTGCCTTCGAACAGCACCGAATCCTGCGGCAGATAGCCGATATGCCGGGCCAGCCGCTCGGGGTCCCAATCGCCGATCTCCGCAGCATCGAAGCGCACCATCCCCCGATCCGCCGGCAGCGCGCCGACGATCGCACGCATCAGTGTCGACTTGCCCGAGCCCGAGGGGCCGACGATCGCGACCACCTCGCCCGGTGCCACCGCGAAGGACACGCCGTTCAGCACCATCCCGTCGCGCGCGGCGTTGAGGATGGTCACGCCTTCCACCAGCAGGCCGCCCTGCGGCGCCGGCAGGCGGGTCGGCTCCGGCCGGGCGATCGCGGTAGCGAGCAACTGGTCGAGATCGCGATAGCCGTGGCGGGCATGCGCGAGCGTCTTCCAGCTGCCGATCAACAGCTCGATCGGCGCCAGCGCGCGGGCGATCAGGAAGGACGCGGCGAAGATCGCCCCGCCGGAAATCAGATTGTCCACCGCCAGCCACGCGCCCAGCCCCAGCGCCAGCGATTGCAGCGCCAGCCGCACGAACTTGGTCGCGGTGAAATAGCCGCCGGCGTGGAAGCCGCTTTCGGTCTGCAACGCGAGCATCGTCTCGCGCTTCCTCAGCTGCCGGGCGACCAGCGCGCGCCGCATGCCGAGCGCGCGGACGCTGTCTGCCGATCCCAGCATCGCATCCTGCGCGGTGTAGGTCTGCGCGGCGACCTCCTGCGCGCGGTCGAGTCCGGCCCGCGTGGCCCGCTCGTTGCGCCAGGCGATGCCGGCGAGGATCAGCCCGCCCGCCAGCGCCATCGCGCCGATCAACGGGTGGACAAGGAAACACACGCCGACATAGATCGGCGTCCAGGGTGCGTCGAACAGCGCCAGCATCGCCGGGCCG
>JAIYAA010000380.1 GCA_027489295.1 Sphingomonadales bacterium
AAGGCGGCGGGCGTGCGCCGGCTGGTGATGGTCACCCCGACGCCGAATGGCGAGGTGAATCCGCTGGTCCTCGCCGCCGCGCATGTCGCCGGCGTCGACGAGCTCTACCGCGTCGGCGGCGCGCAGGCGATCGCCGCCCTCGCCTATGGCACCGACACGATAGCGCCGGTCGACGTCGTCACCGGCCCGGGCAACGCCTGGGTGGCGGAAGCCAAGCGCCAGCTCTACGGCGTTGTCGGCATCGACATGGTCGCCGGCCCGTCCGAGATCGTCGTGGTGGCAGACGGCGCCAACGATCCCGAATGGATCGCCGCCGACCTGCTCAGCCAGGCCGAGCACGACCCCACCAGCCAGTCGATCCTGTTCACCTACGATGCCGGTTTCGCCGACAGGGTCGCGGCGGCGGTAGACGCGCAGATCGCGACGCTGGCGACCGGTGCCACCGCGCGCACCAGCTGGGACGCGAACGGCGCGATCATCCTGGTGCCCGACCTGCCGACGGCGATGCCGCTGGTCGATCGCCTTGCGCCCGAGCATCTCGAACTCGCCTGCGACGATGCCGAGGCGCTGTTCGACATGGTCCGTCACGCGGGCTCCGTGTTCCTCGGCCGCTTTACGCCCGAGGCTGTCGGCGACTATGTCGCCGGCCCCAACCATGTGCTGCCCACCGGGCGGCGCGCGCGCTTCGCGTCGGGCCTTTCCGTGCTCGATTTCATGAAGCGCACCTCGTTCCTGAGCCTGGATCCGTCCGGGCTCGCCGCGATCGGCCCCGCTGCCGTTGCGCTCGCAGACGCCGAAGGCCTGCCCGCGCACGCAAAGTCGGTGGCGATCCGTTTAAAGTGATAGAATAAGATTATGGCCAGTCCGCAAGCAAAGTCCCGTTCCAAGGCCCGCGCCGCCGCGCGCCTTGGCGCCGTCCAGGCGCTCTACCAGCGCGAGATGGAGGGCACCTCGATCCCCGCGCTGCTGCACGAGTTCCACCAGCACCGCCTCGGCGCGATCATCGAGGACGTCGAATATGCCGATGCCGATATCGCGTTCTTCGACGACATCGTCAGCGGCGCCGATGCGCGCCGTGAGGAAATCGACGGCATCGTCGCCGCCAAGCTCACCACCGGCTGGACGCTCGAGCGGCTAGACAAGCCGATGCGCCAGATCCTGCGCGCCGGCACCTACGAACTGCTCGCCCGCCCCGACGTGCCGACGGCGGCGGTGATCAGCGAATATCTCGACGTGACCGATGCCTTTTACGATCGCCGCGAAAAGGGGTTCGTAAACGGCATCCTCGACGCGATCGCCAAGGACGCGCGGGGCTGATGCCCGCGCCTGCCCCGTGCCGGGCGGGATGAACGAAGCCACGTTCCTCGCATATCTGCGCCACCTGCCGCTCCATCCCGGAGCGCGCGGGCTGCGCGACGATACCGCCGTGCTCGGCGACCTTGTCGTCACCCACGACGTGCTGGTGGAGGGCGTCCATTATCTGCCGGGCGATCCGGCGGAGGATGTCGCGTGGAAGTTGGTGGCGGTGAACCTGTCCGACCTCGCCGCCAAGGGCGCGGTGCCGGAAGGCGTGCTGCTCGGCTATCCGCTCGCCGGCGACGAGCAATGGGACGCGGCGTTCCTCGCCGGGCTGGAGGCCGCACTGACCGCCTTTGCCTGCCCGTTGATCGGCGGGGATACGGTGAAGGCGCCCGCCGGCACCCCGCGTACCCTATCCCTGACCGCGCTCGGCCGCTCCTCCCGCGCGCCGGCGCGCAGCGGCGCGCAGCCGGGCGATCTGCTTTACGTCACCGGCACCATCGGCGACGGCGGCGCGGGCCTTGCGGTCGCGCAGTCGGGTGAGGGCCCTGCGACGCTGCTCGCCCGCTACCGGCGGCCGACGCCACGCCTCGCCGAGGGGCAGGCGCTCGCCACCGGTGTCGATGCGATGATGGACGTCTCCGACGGCCTGCTGATCGATGCCGCGCGCATGGCCGCGGCGAGCGGTCTCGCGGTGACGATCGATCTCGCCGCCGTCCCGCTGTCCGCGGACTATCAGGCGGTGCGCGGGCGGGATCGCGACGCGCGCCTCGCCGCCGCGACCGCCGGCGATGATTACGAGCTGCTCTTCGCCGCGCCGCCCGGGCTGCTGCTGCCGCTCGCGGCGACCTGTGTCGGCGCGTTCAGCACCGGCGCGGGCCTGACCCTCCACGACGCCGGCACGCCGCTCCCGCTGCCGGAGCGCTTGGGCTTCGAGCACGGCGCCTAGTCGAACAGCCCGTCCTGCGATCCTGCCGGCGGGTTGAGCCCGAGATGCTTCCAGCCGGGCCCGTTCAGGCACCGCCCGCGCGCCGTCCGCGCGATCAGGCCGAGCTGGATCAGATAGGGCTCGATCACTTCCTCGACCGTGTCGCGCGGCTCGCTGAGGCCCGCGGCGAGCGTCTCCACCCCCACCGGGCCGCCGCGATAGACATCGGCGATCATCATCAGATAGCGCCGATCCATCGCATCGAGCCCGAGCCCGTCGACCTCGAGCCGGTTGAGCGCCGCGTCGGCCACCTTGGCATGCACCACCGCCTCGCCGAACACATTGGCGAAATCGCGCACCCGGCGCAGCAGCCGCCCGGCGATGCGCGGGGTACCGCGCGAGCGCCGCGCCACCTCCCGCGCACCATCGGAGGAAATGGCAAGACCCAGCAGCCCAGCCGCCCGGGTCACCACCCGCTCCAGCTCGTCCACCGTATAGAATTGCAGCCGCACCGGGATACCGAACCGATCGCGCAAGGGGGTGGTCAGCAGCCCCTGCCGCGTTGTCGCGCCGACCAGCGTGAAGCGCGGCAGCTCGATCCGAACGCTGCGTGCCGAGGGACCCTCGCCGATCATCAGGTCGAGCGCGCGGTCTTCCATCGCCGGGTACAGCACCTCTTCCACCGCCGGATTGAGGCGATGGATCTCGTCGATGAACAGCACGTCGCCGTCCTCGAGATTGGTGAGCAGCGCGGCGAGGTCGCCCGACTTGACGATCACCGGCCCCGAGGTGGAGCGGAACCCCACCCCCATCTCGCGCGCGATGATCTGGGCGAGCGTGGTCTTGCCGAGGCCCGGCGGCCCGAAGAACAGCACATGGTCCAGTGCGTCGCCGCGCGCCCTGGCGGCATCGATGAACACGCGCAGATTCTCGCGCGCCGCCTTCTGCCCGACGAACTCGTCGAGCGACTTGGGGCGCAGCGCGGCATCGACGTCTTCGGTGCGTCGGCCGGCGGTGAGGAGGCGATCGGGTTCGGTCATGGAAAGGCAATCACGCTGTAGCCGCCGCGCGTGCGCCGGTCGATGGGAGGTACTGGCAAAGCGGCGCATGAAGGCGCATCTGGCAGGGGATGGTGGATGTCTATCTCGCAACCGCGATTTCCGACGCGCTTCGCGCCGAACTCGTACGCCGCTTCACGCTGCACGACCGTGAACCGCCCGCGACGACTCGCGCGATCGTCGGCGGCGGGCAGATGCGGCTGGACGGGGCGATGCTCGATCGACTGCCTGCGCTGGAGATCGTGGCGATCAACGGCGTCGGCTATGACGGCCTCGACCTCGATGCGCTGCGCGCGCGCGGCGTGCGCGTTACGACCACCCCCGACGTGCTGACCGACGATGTCGCCGATCTCGCCATCGGGCTGATGCTCGCGGTGCAGCGCCGGATCGCCGCCAACGACGCGCTGGTGCGTCGCGGCGGCTGGAAGGCGCCGCTGGGCCGGCACGCGAGCGGCCGCCGGATCGGCATTTTCGGGATGGGGAAGATCGGCGCCGCCATCGCGGCGCGCGCCGCGCCCTTCGCGCGCGAACTGCTCTACACCGCCCGCAGCCCGAAATCGGTGCCCTGGCAGTATCGCCCCGACATCGCCCGCCTGGCGGCGGCAAGCGACGTGCTGATCCTCGCCGCCCCCGGCACCGCGGAGACGACGAAGATCGTCGACGCCGCCGTCCTGGCGAAGCTCGGCCCGGCGGGGGTGCTGGTCAATGTCGCGCGTGGCAGCCTGGTCGACGAGCCGGCGCTGATCGCGGCGCTCTGGGCCGGCACGATCGCCGGCGCCGGGCTCGACGTGTTCGCCGATGAGCCGCAGGTGCCGGAGGCGCTGCGATCGATGGAGCAGGTGGTGCTCGCCCCGCATCAGGGCAGCGCCACGCACGAAACGCGCGCCGCGATGGCGGCGCTGGTGCTGGCAAATCTCGACGCGCACTTCGCCGGCGAGCCGCTGCCGACGCCGCTGCTCTAGGGGCGCCGCGCCCGTCATCCCAGCAAGGTGCTCAGCACCTCGGGGTGGAAGCCCAGCCCGGCAAAGCCGCACAGCCCCATGAACAGCCCGAACGCGCCGAACACCCAGGCGACGGCGAGCAGCCAGCCGCTCTCCGCCAGCGCCGAGACCGCCGCGATCGAGATGGCGGTGGCGATCGCCGCATCGCTCGCGTCGAACTGGTCGTCATGCACGTTGAGCGCGTCATATTGCGCGGCCTGCGCCTTGGCCTGTTCGGCGAGCCTGGGTGCTTCCGCCTTGTACTTGGCGATGTCCGCGTCCAGCCCCTTCACGATCGGGGCAACCTTCGCCGGATCGGGGGCAACGGCGGCGATCTGCGCGCGGCTGGTCTCGGCGAGGTGCTGCTTGGTCTTGGTCGCCTGATATTCGTTCCACAGGTCGACCGAGCTTGCCTGCGATTGCTCCATCGCCTGGACGATGTTGCCGTCCTTGATGTTGCACAACCCGGTGAACACCGAGAGCACCACGACGGTGATCGCGACACGGCGGTTGAGGCGCTTGTCCTTGGCCTCGGCGCTGACTTCGATTTCCATGGAATTTCCTTTACTTCGCCGCCTTGCGCAGCGCGAGCCGGACCAGCGCGTCGAGCGTCGCCGCCGGCCCCAGTTCGTCGCTGGCGGCGTTGACCGCCGCGCTCGCCTCGGCCGGCCTGAAGCCGAGATTGAGCATCGCCGAGACCGCATCGGCCGCCGCCCCGCCGCTGGGCGCCGCCGTGGCGCCCGTGCCGCCCAGCGCCAGGCCGCCCGCCTTGTCCTTCAGCTCGTTGACGATACGCTGGGCGAGCTTCGGCCCCACGCCATTGGCCCGCGCGATCGTCGCCGCATCGGCGCGCGCCACCGCGGTCCGCAATTCCTCGGGCGCCAGGATCGAGAGGATCGCCAGCGCCACCTTCGCGCCCACCCCCTGCACACTGGTCAGCAGCTTGAACCAGTCGCGCTCGTCGGCGGCGGCGAAGCCCATCAGTCGGATCGAATCCTCGCTGACCAGCATCTCGGTATGGATGGTGACCTGCTCGCCCACCGCGCCCAGCTTGTCGAGCGTCTTGGCCGAGGCACCGACGAGATAGCCGACGCCGTTCACGTCGATCACCGCATGGTCGGCGCCGCTGGAGGCCAGCGCGCCGCGAAGATGCGCGATCATCGGCGGCCCTCCCCGAAGGTGACGGCAGAGATCGGCGGCAGGGTGCGGGCAGGCAGCGGCATGGCCGGTACATAAGCGGAACAGTGCAGTGGAGAAAGCGATTTTCGGCGCAGGCTGCTGGCAATCCCCGATCCGCTTCCCAATTTCACGCCAGAGGACGGGGGTATGGGGATGATCCAGACGACGCTGTTGCTGCTGTGGTTCACGCTGCTGGTCGCGGGCGATACGCCGGTCGGCCG
Source organism: Sphingomonadales bacterium (assembly GCA_027489295.1). The sequence continues at coordinate 5,666 of JAIYAA010000380.1, forward strand.
CACGCTGCGCCGCATGCTGGTGGTGGCCCCTGCCCGCTGGTGCTGCCGCTGGTCGCGCGGCGATATGCTGCTGGTGCTGGTGCTGCTTGCCGGTGCCGCGCTGATCCTGTGGCTGATGGAGGCAGAAGGGCGGCTGTTCCTGGGGATGCTGGGCCCGGACATCGTCGCGGGGGCCAGCATGCTCGAACTGGGCACGCTGCTGGATGTGGCGGTGACCGCGGTGGCGGTGTTCACCACGCTGCGGGTGCAGGGCCTGCGCCACTGGGTGGCGGCGCGGCGCATCGGTCGCGTGCCGCGCGCGCGGCGCACCCGGCGCCCCGCCCGCCCGGCGGCCAACGACGATGGCGACGGACCGGCCTTCGCGCTCGCCGCCTGAAGGTCAGGACCGCCAGCGCCAGTCGCCGTCGGTCTTGATCCGCGTGATCCAGACAAGCGCGAACGCGACCGGCATGAGCAACAGCAGGAACAGCGGATGCTCCGGCAGCGCGAAGCGGGTGATCCCGCCGACCAGCAGGATGAAGCCGGCGACGATCAGCCAGCCCTGCCACGTCACCGGCGTGGCGCCATAGCCGAACGCCTTGGGCTTGAACCAATAGCCGTCGCGAACTCGATCCTCGGTCATTCCACATCTCCTTGGGAGTCCTTGGGCGGGCGGCCGCGCCTGGGCCGCACCGGATCGGCGAGCTTCACCCCCCGCCGCGCCAGCGCCTCGCGCAGCAGGCATTCCACCTGCGCGTTGATGCTGCGCAGGTCGGTCGCCGCACTCCGCTCGATCGCGGCATAGAGCGCCGGATCGAGGCGGAGGGGAAACGCCTTCTTCTGCGGGGGAACGCTCACCACCCTGCCTTACTGATAGAGCGAGCCAGCATTCACCACCGGCTGGGTGTCGCGCTCGCCGCACAGCACCACCATCAGGTTGGACACCATGGCCGCGCGGCGCTCGTCATCCAGCTCGACGACGTTCTTGGCCGAGAGCTGGTCGAGCGCCAGCTCGACCATCCCCACCGCGCCCTCGACCAGCGTCTTGCGCGCCGCGACCACCGCCTGGGCCTGCTGGCGTCGCAGCATCGCGCCCGCAATCTCCTGCGCATAGGCGAGATGGGTGAAGCCGCATTCGTCGACGGTGATGCCGGCCACCGCAAGGCGTGCGATCAGCTCGGCGCGCAATTCCACCCCCACCTGATCGTGGTTGCCGCGCAGCGTCACTTCCTGATGCTCGAAATCGTCATAGGGATAGCGCGAGCCGATGGTACGCACCGCCGCCTCGATCTGGACGTTCACGAAGGCCTTGTAATCGTCGACGTCGAACAGCGCCTGGGCGGTATCGGTCACGCGCCACACCACCTGTGCCGCCATCTCGATCGGGTTGCCGCGCAGGTCGTTCACCTTGATCTTGTCCGAGATCATGTTGTTGGCGCGCACCGAGACCTTGGTCTTGATCAGCCAGGGCCAGGACCAGCGCAGCCCGGTGGTGCGATCGGTGCCGCGATAATCGCCGAACAGCAGGATCGC
>JAIYAA010000099.1 GCA_027489295.1 Sphingomonadales bacterium
CGGTAGACCCACGGCCGCCGCGCCGCCCAGGCCCAGATCCCCAAACCGGAACGCAACGTCACCGGCTCCAGCCCCTCGCGCCAGCTCTTCTCGCGCCAGCCGCGCAGCAAGGTCGGCAGGGGGATGGCGACCGGGCACACCTCCTGGCACTTGCCGTTCATCGTGCAGGCGTTCGGCAGATCACGGCTCGCCGCGAGCCCGTCGAGCGCGGGGGTCAGCACCGATCCCATCGGCCCGGGATAGGTGCCGCCATAGGCATGGCCGCCGATCTGCCGGAACACCACGCAGTGGTTCATGCACGCGCCGCAGCGGATGCAGCGGAGCATCTCCGCCAGCCCTTCGTCGCGCATCGCGCTGCGGCCATTGTCGACCAGCACGATGTGCATCGCCTCGGGCCCGTCGCGGTCCCCGGCCCGTTTCGGCCCGGCATAGAAGGTGGTGTACTGGGTCAGCGCCGCGCCGGTCGCCGATCGGGCGAGCAGCCGCAGCAGATGCACCGCATGGTCCATCGAGGGGACCAGCTTCTCGATCCCCGCGGTCACGATGTGCACGCGCGGCGGCACCAGCGAGAGTTCGGCATTGCCCTCGTTGGTGACGGTGCAGACCTGCCCCGAATCCGCGATCAGGAAATTGGCGCCCGAGATGCCGACATCCGCGCCCAGCATCTCGCCCCGCAGCTGCCGCCGGGCGCTCGCCGCCATCGCGGCGATGCTTTCCTCGACATGCGGCTCGCGGTGGCGGGCGTGGAAGAGTTCGGAGACCTGCTCGCGCGTCTTGTGCATCGCCGGCCAGATGATGTGCGAGGGCCGCTCGCCCGCCAGCTGGATGATGTGTTCGGCCAGATCGGTCTCGACCCGGCCGATCCCCGCCGCCTCCAGCGCGTGCGGCAGCCCGATCTCCTCGCCGAGCATCGACTTGGAACGGGCGACGCTCTTGGCGCCTGCCTTGCGGCAGATATCCACAACGATCGCGCAGGCTTCGTCGGCGGTGGCGGCCCAGTGGACCGTCGCGCCCGACGCGGTCGCCGATGCTTCGAACTCGACGAGGTACGCGCCCAGATTGGCGATCACATGGTCCTTGATCGCCGCCGCCCGCTCGCGCGCCGCGGCGAAACTGGGCCAGGCGCCGATCGCGGCACCCCGCTTAGCCTCGGCGGTGCCGGCGGTGCGCTCGACCGCGATCTTGAGCTGGCGGTCGGCGAGCGCGGCGTCGACCCGCGCGTCGAAGGTGCGGCTCACTGCGCTTCGCCGATCGCCGGGCCGTCGGCCATGCCGGCCAGCACCTCGATGGTGTGGAAGGCGCGCACCTCCGCCCCGCGCCGGTGGAGCTTGCCCGCCATGTTCATCAGGCAGCCGAGATCCCCCGCGAGCAGCAGCCCGGCGCCTGTAGCCTCCACCGCCGCCGCCTTCTCGTCGGCGATCGCATTGGAGATCGCCGGGTATTTCACGCAGAAGGTGCCGCCGAAGCCGCAGCACGTCTCCTCGCCGGCGAGCGGCACCAGGTCGAGCCCGTCCACGGCACCCAGCAAGCGCCGCGGCTGCGCCTTGATGCCGAGCTCGCGCAGGCCCGAGCAGCTGTCGTGGTAGGTCGCCCGCGCCTCCAGCGCCACGCCCTCCGGCCGCCAGCCGCGCGCATCGAGCCAGGCGAGGATCTCCCACGTCTTCGCCGCCACCGCCTCGGCCCGCGCGGCCCATTCGGGATCGTCGGCGAGCAGCTCGGGATAATGGCAGCGGATCGTGCCCGCGCAGCTGCCCGAGGGGACGACGATCGCGTCATAACCCTCCAGCATCGCCACGTTGCGCCGCGCGAAGTCGGTCGCGGTGGCGCGGTCGCCCGAGTTGAGCGCCGGCTGGCCGCAACAGGTCTGCGCCTCCGGCACCACCACCGCGCAGCCGGCGTCCGCCAGCGCCCGCAGCGCCGCGAAGCCGATGCGCGGCCGCATCGCATCGACAAGGCAGGTAACGAACAGCGCGACGCGGGGCGACGGATCCTGGCTCATGCCGCCCCTTTGCATATTCTGGGAGTGCTTTCCAGAAAGCGCGCCGCTCAGCCTTTGGCGGCCTCGGCCTGCATGTCGGCCACCTCGCGCCGCAACATCCGCAGCATCAGCGCCGCGGCGCGATCGGTATCCTCGGCGGGGCTCAGGAACCGGTGCTGCATTAGGCCCAGCGCCGTGGCGGTGATGACGTCGGCCAGCGCCGATCGCCGTTCGGCAAAGGCCTCGCCCGGGATCAGCGCCGACAGGGCGGCCAGCATCGTGCTGCGCACATCCTCGCGCGTCCCTTCGAAGATCACCTTGATCCGCTCGTTGCGCGCGGTCTCGGCAACGATTTCGGCGAACAGCGGGTCCGACTCGTCCGGCTCGGGGCGCACGAAATCGGCAAGCCAGTTCCAGACGAACTCCGGATCGCCCCGCTTGATGCCCGCGGAGAGAGACTCGGGCGCCAGGAAATCCATGCAGTCCGCCTGCACGATCTCCGCCACGATCGCCTCTTTCGAAGAAAAATCGCGATAAATTTGACCGACCGCAATGCCCGATTCCTTGGCGATCTGAGCGACGCCGGTCGCGTGAAAACCGTTCGCAATGAACAACCTGCGCGCTGCCGAGACGATCTTCTCGCGGCGCAACATGGCCTTTTCGCGGTGTGGAACCCCGCCGCCTTCCGTGGTTTCTGCCATTCAAGTCACCTATAGAATCGTCTTGACCGAGTCACTCGCTTCGCAGTAGCAGCGAATGTGAGCGAACGTTCACTCACATATATCATAACGGCAGGCTGAAGCATGACTTTTCTCCGTCACACCGCGCCGGCTCTCGCGCTTGTCCTCGCCGCCTGTGGCGGCCAGCCCCAGCAGCAGGGTGCCGGCGGCGCCGGCGGCCAGCAGGCCGCGCCGCCCCCCGTCTCCTATGTCGTCGTCCAGCAGCAGGCAGTGCCGCTTACCAGCGACCTGCCCGGCCGCCTGAGCCCCTATGAGAGCTCGGAGGTGCGCCCGCAGGTCAACGGCATCATCCTCGAACGGCTGTTCACCGAGGGCGACATGGTCCGACAGGGCCAGCCGCTCTACCGGATCGACGCCGCGCCCTATCGCGCCGCCGTGGCAAGCGCCCGCGCCGCGCTGACCCGCGCCCAGGCGACCATCGCCTCCAGCGAGGCGCTGGCCCGCCGCTATGGCGACCTGGTCAAGATCAACGCGATCTCGAAGCAGGATTACGAGAACGCCGTCGCCAGCGCCGCGCAGGCCCGCGCCGATGTGGCCGCGCAGAAGGCCGCGCTCGCCACCGCCGAGATCGACCTTGCCCGCACCACCATCCGTGCGCCGATCAGCGGCCGGATCGGCCGTTCGGTCTCCACCACCGGCGCGCTGGTCTCGGCCTCGCAGGCCGCAGCGCTGACGACGATCCAGCGGCTCGACCCGATCTATGTCGACATCCAGCAGTCGAGCGCCGACGTGCTCAAGCTGCGCCAGGCGATCATGGCCGGCCAGGTCGCCAAGGATGGCAACGCCAAGGTGGCGCTGAAGCTGGAGGACGGCAACGACTATGGCCCGCAGGGCACGCTGCGCTTCGCCGACGTGACCGTCGACCAGACCACCGGCAGCCAGGTGATCCGCGCGCTGTTCCCCAATCCCAACGGCCTGCTGCTGCCGGGCATGTTCGTCCGCGCGCACCTGATCGAGGGCACCCAGCAGAACGCAATGCTGGTGCCGCAGCGCGCGGTGAGCCGCGACGAGCGCGGCAACCCGACGGTGCTGGTGGTCGGCGCCGAGAACAAGATCGAGCCGCGGCCGATCCAGACCAGCCGCACCGCCGGCGACAGCTGGATCGTCACCGGCGGCGTGAAGCCGGGCGACAAGGTGATCGTCGAGGGCGCGATGATGCTGCGCCCGGGCATGCCGGTCACCCCCAAGCCCTGGGATCCCAACGCCAAGCCCGCCCAGGGCCAGCCGGGCGCCGCCGCTCCCGCCCAGGGGAAGTAACCGCCCATGTCGCGCTATTTCATCGATCGCCCCATCTTCGCATGGGTCATCGCGATCATCATCATGCTGGCCGGCATCCTCGCGATCCGCAGTTTGCCGATCGCGCAGTTTCCGGCCATCGCGCCGCCCGCCGTCTCGATCACCGCGACCTATCCGGGCGCGGACGCCAAGACGCTGGAAAACACGACGACGCAGATCATCGAGCAGCAGATGAAGGGGATCGACCACCTTCGCTACTTCTCGTCCTCGTCCTCGTCGGCCGGCACGGTGACGATCACGCTCACCTTCGAGCAGGGCACCGATCCGGACATCGCCCAGGTGCAGGTGCAGAACAAGCTGCAGGCGGCGACCCCGCTCCTGCCGCAGGAAGTGCAGCAGCAGGGCATCCAGGTCGCCAAGGCCACCCAGAACTTCCTGGTGGTGATCGGCCTCTATTCGGAAGACGGGTCGCATAACGGCACCGATCTCGCCGACTATGCGGTGTCGAAGCTGCAGGATCCGCTGTCGCGCGTGAACGGCGTCGGCGACACCCAGATCTTCGGCTCGCAGTACGCGATGCGCGTCTGGGTCGATCCGGTGAAGCTCACCAAATATGCGCTGACGATGGACGACGTGACGTCCGCCATCAAGGCGCAGAACGCGCAGGTCTCCGCCGGCCAGCTGGGCGCCCGCCCGGCGCCCAAGGAGCAGATGCTCAACGCCACCGTCTCGGTCCAGTCGCGCCTGACCACGCCCGACCAGTTCGCCCAGATCCGCCTGAAGAGCGGCACCGACGGCTCGGTCGTGCGCCTCGGCGACGTCGCCCGCGTCGAAATGGGCGCGGAGAGCTATGGCTTCGATTCGAAGTGGAACGGCAAGCCCGGCGCCGGCATCGGCATCAAGCTCGCCCCCGGCGCCAACGCGCTGACCACGGTCGATCTGGTCAAGGCACGCGTGAACGAGATCGCCAAGACCTTCCCCGGCGACATCAAGGTCATCTACCCGTACGACACCACGCCGTTCGTCCGCCTGTCGGTCGAGCAGGTGGTCCACACGCTGATCGAAGCGGTGGTGCTCGTCTTCCTGGTGATGTTCCTGTTCCTGCAGAACTTCCGCGCCACGCTGATCCCGACGATCGCGGTGCCGGTGGTGCTGCTGGGCACCTTCGCGGTGATGGCGATCGCGGGCTATTCGATCAACACGCTCACCCTGTTCGGCATGGTGCTGGCGATCGGCCTGCTGGTCGACGACGCGATCGTCGTCGTCGAGAATGTCGAGCGCCTGATCGTCACCGAGCATCTCAGCCCGATCGACGCCGCTCGCAAGTCGATGGACGAGATCACCAGCGCGCTGGTCGGCGTCGCCCTGGTCCTGTCGGCGGTGTTCCTGCCGATGGCGTTCTTCGGCGGCTCGACCGGCGTGATCTACCGCCAGTTCTCGATCACGATCGTCTCGGCGATGGTGCTCTCGGTGTTCGTGGCGCTGGTCCTCACCCCCGCGCTGTGCGCCACCATCCTCAAGCCGCACGATCCGAACAAGGCGGAAGGCAAGGGCCCGCTCGCGCGCTTCTTCCGCTGGTTCAACGAGAAGTTCGACAACGGCCAGCGCAAATATGAAAAGGGCGTGCGCGGCACCGCGCGCAGCTGGAAGCGCTCGGGCCTGGTCTATCTGCTGATCCTTGGCGGCATGGCCTTCCTGTTCCTCCGCCTGCCCTCGGGCTTCCTGCCCGAGGAAGACCAGGGCATCGCCATCGCACTGGTCCAGGGCCCGGCGGGCGCTACCTCGGCACGGACCGACAAGGGGCTCGAGCTGGTCCGCGACCACTTCCTCAAGCAGGAGGCGGGCAACGTCCAGGGCGTGTTCACCATCAACGGCTTCAGCTTCGCCGGCGCAGGCCAGAACAGCGGCCTGGTGTTCATCCCGCTCAAGGACTGGAAGGACCGCCCCGGCCACGCCAACTCGGCGCAGTCGATGGTCGGCCGCGCGATGGGCACCTTCTCGCAATATCATGACGGCCTGATCTTCGCGATCACCCCGCCGGCGGTGCAGGAACTGGGCAACGCGACGGGCTTCGACCTGCAGCTCGTCGACACCGGCGGCATCGGCCATGAACGCCTGCTCCAGGCGCGCAACATGATGCTGGGCATGGCGATGCAGGACAAGCGCCTGGTCGGCGTGCGCCCGAACTCGCTCGAAGACGCGCCGCAGCTCAAGGTCGACATCGATCAGGACAAGGCCAAGGCGCTCGGCCTCGACCTCGCCTCGGTCAACAGCACCATCGCCAGCGCCTGGGGCGGTGCCTATGTCAACGACTTCGTCGACCGCGGCCGGGTCAAGCGCGTCTATGTCCAGGCCGATGCCCCCTATCGCCTGGCGCCGGAGGACATCGCCAACCTGTTCGTCCGCGGCCCCACCGGCACGATGACGCCGTTCACCGCCTTCTCCACGCTCAGCTGGGCGCAGGCACCGGTGCAGCTCACCCGCTATAACGGCCTGCCGGCGATGGAAGTCCTCGGCTCGCCTGCCCCGGGCGTGTCGACCGGCGACGCGATGGCGGCGATGGAGGCGATCCACGCCAAGCTCCCGCCGGGCACCCAGCTCGAATGGACCGGCCTGTCGTACGAGGAACGCCTGTCGGGCGGCCAGGCGCCGTCGCTCTATGCGCTGTCGCTGCTGATCGTGTTCCTCTGCCTCGCCGCGCTCTACGAGAGCTGGTCGGTGCCGATCTCGGTCATCCTGGTGGTGCCGCTCGGCGTGGTCGGCGCGCTGCTCGCGGCGAAGCTGACCGGCCTCAACAACGACATCTACCTGCAGGTCGGCCTGATCACCACGATCGGCGTGTCGGCGAAGAACGCGATCCTGATCGTCGAGTTCGCCGAGGAGCGGATGCGCGAGGGCATGAGCGCCTTCGACGCCGCGATCGAAGCCGCCAAGCTGCGTCTGCGCCCGATCCTGATGACCAGCCTCGCCTTCATCTTCGGCGTGCTGCCGCTGGCGATCTCCACCGGCGCGGGCGCCGGCGGCCAGAACGCGATCGGCCGTGCAGTGGTGGGCGGCATGCTCTCCGCGACGGTGCTGGCGATCTTCTTCGTGCCGATGTTCTTCGTCGTGGTGCGCAATCTGTTCGACCGCCGCCGCAACAAGAACCAGGCACCTTCCGAAACCACCCATGACGGCGGCGCTTCGGCGCCCCAGGGAGCCTGACGGCCGTGACCAACCGCTTCCCCCTGCTCCTCGCGCTGGCCGCGAGCACCGCGCTCTCGGCCTGCAACCTCGCCCCGAAATATAACCGGCCGGAGCCGGCGGTACCGGCGGCGCTGCCCCAGGGCGGCGTCTACCCGGCCGCGGCCAGCGACGCGCCGGACATCAGCAAGATCGGCTGGCGCGACTTCTTCGTCGACGATCGCCTGCGCCGCGTGATCCAGCTGGGCCTGGACAACAACCAGGACCTGCGCCTCGCGGCCGCCAATGTGCTGCAGGCGCGGGCGACCTATCGCGGCCAGCGCGCGGACATCCTGCCGACGGTGAGCGCCAGCGGATCGGGCACGTACACCAACACCGCCTCGGCGGCCGCCAGCTTCGGCGGCGCGACCGGATCGAGCGTTAGCGACATCCAGTATTTCACCGCCAATGCCGGCATCTCGTCGTTCGAGATCGACCTGTTCGGGCGACTGCGGAACCTCAGCCGTGCCGCGCAGGAACAGTATTTCGCGAGCAGCGAGGCGCAGCGCGCCTCCCGCGTCACGCTGATCGGCGAGATCGCCAGCGCCTGGCTCACCCTGGCGTCGGACCGCGAACAGCTGGCGATCGCGCAGCAGACGCTCAAGGCGTTCGAACAGTCGCTGGAGCTCACCCGCGCGCAGTTCCGCATCGGCACCGCCTCGGAACTGGAATCGCGTCAGGCTGAGACGAGCTATGAATCCGCCCGCAACGACGTCGCCACCGCACAGACCCGCATCGCGCAGGACATCAACGCGCTGCAGCTGCTGACCGGCGCACCGGTGCCGGCCGAGCTGCTGCCGGAGACGCTGGGCGACGGCAAGGCGACGATCGACGCGCTGCCGGGCAACCTGCCCTCCGAAGTGCTGCTGCGGCGCCCCGACGTGCTGCAGGCCGAGCACCAGCTAATCGCGCAGAACGCCAATATCGGCGCGGCGCGCGCGGCCTTCTTCCCGCGCCTGTCGCTCACCGCCACCGGCGGCTCGATCGCGTCGGCGATCGGCAAGCTGTTCGGATCGGGCACCGATACCTACACGGTCTCGCCCACCGCCTCGGTCAACATCTTCGATTTCGGGAAGAACAAGGCCAATCTCGATTATTACAAGGCCGCGCGCGAGGGTGCGGTGGCGAGCTACCAGAAGGCGATCCAGACCGCCTTCCGCGAAGTCTCGGACGCCTTGGCCCAACGCGGGACGATCGACGAGCAGGTCCGTGCGCAGACCGCGCGTGCCCAGGCCGCCGACGTGGCCGCACGGCTGTCCGAAGCACGCTACCGGGCGGGGGTGGATTCCTTCCTCACCGCGCTCGATTCGCAGCGCAGCGCCTATGCCGCCGAGCAGCAGCTGGTCACCACCCGGCTGACCCGCGCCAGCAATTTGGTGACCCTGTATAGAACCTTAGGTGGCGGGCTCGAGTGAGCCCTTGCCAGCTGCAAAAATCCGCATACTCTCTGGATCCAATAGGAACGGAGAGGTGCGGTGATGCAGAACGAATCGCAGCCGGTGCAAATGCCCCAGGTGCAGCCCGGGGATGAGACGCTGATCATCCTCGAAAGCCTGCTCTGCGTGATGCGCGAGAAGAACCTGCTCAGCCGGCAGGACATCGAACTGCTCTGCCAGAAGGTGGATCGGCGGGCGGCGGGGATCAGCAAGAACCCCCTGCCCTGCTGCCCCGAAAAGGCAGAGAACGCGAAGAACTACCTCCACCGGCTGACCGCCTATCTGGGCCAGCGCTATGGCGGCAAGCATCTTCGCCGGGTGAGCTGACGACGGCGGGACGCGGCGGCGCGAGCCCCAAGGCCCCGCCGCCCGCCCGTCAGCCGATCGCTTCCACCGCGAGCACCTCGATCGCCTCGGCCTTGCCGGCGAAGTCGACCCGCTCGCCTTCCTCCGCGCCGAGCAGCGCGTGCGCCAGCGGCGCCTGGAACGCCAGCCGATCGGCCGCCGGATCGGCTTCGTCATGGCCGACGATCTCGATCACCCGCTCGCGCCCGTTCAGCTTGATCCGCACGCGCGCGCCGATGCCCGCCACGCCGTCCTCGGGGCGCGGCGCGACCTGCGCGGTGGCGGCGCGGGTGTTCCAATAGCGCAGCTCGCGCTTCAGCGCCGCGCGCGTTTCCTCCTCGCCTTCGGCCTCGATCGCGGCCTCGAGTGCTGCGACCTTGCCCGCGATCAGCGCGGGCCCCGCCGCCGTGACCAGGTTGGGCCCGGCCGGCAGCGGCAGCTCGAACTTCGGTTCCTTGTGTTCCTCGTCGCTCTCGCGGCGGAAGGCGACGCTCATCGTTGCGGCAGATCCTCAAGCGTGGACGATACCTTCCAAAGATCGATCGCGCCTTCGGTTGCATGGGTGTCGATTTCCGCCAGCTCTTCGGAAGAGAAAGCGAGATTCTTCACGGCGTCCAGCGAGTCGTCGAGCTGCTGCACCGTCCGCGCGCCGACCAGCGCCGAGGTGACGCGGGGATCGCGCAGCACCCAGGCGATCGCCATCTGCGCCAGCGTCTGCCCGCGCTTCTCGGCGATCGCGTTCAATGCGCGGATGCGGCCGATATTCTCGTCCGAAAGCAGCCGAGTATCGAGCGAGGTGCCGCCCTTGGCCGCGCGCGCATCCTCGGGCACGCCGTTCAGATACTTGCGCGTCAGCATGCCCTGCGCCAGCGGCGAGAAGGCGATACAGCCGGTGCCGAGATCTTCCAGCGTGTCGAGCAGGCTCTCCTCCACCCAGCGGTTGAGCATCGAATAGCTCGGCTGGTGGATCAGCAGCGGCACCTTGTAGTCCGCCAGGATCGCGGCGGCCTGGCGGGTCAGATCGGGCGAATAGCTGGAGATGCCCACGTACAGCGCCTTGCCCTGGCGGTGGATCTGGGCGAGCGCGCCCATCGTCTCCTCCAGCGGCGTCTTGGGATCGACGCGGTGCGAATAGAAGATGTCGACATAGTCGAGCCCCATCCGCTTGAGGCTCTGGTCGCACGAGGCGATCAGATATTTCTTGCTGCCGCCGACATCGCCATAGGGTCCAGGCCACATGTCCCAGCCCGCCTTGGTCGAGATGATCAGCTCGTCGCGGTGGCTCGCAAAGTCGGTCGCCATCACGCGGCCGAAATTCTCCTCGGCCGAGCCATAGGGGGGGCCGTAATTGTTCGCGAGATCGAAATGGGTGACGCCGCGGTCGAACGCGCGGCGCAGCATCGCGCGGGCATTTTCGAACACGTCGGTGCCGCCGAAATTCTGCCAGAGCCCCAGGCTGATCGCCGGCAGGTCGAGCCCGCTCACGCCGCAGCGGCGATAGGGCATGCGGCCGTCGTAACGATCGGCATCGGCGTGCCAGGGCTGGGGATAGGGCATCGGTCTCTCCATCGCGAATGGTTGGTCGAACGCGCCTATACGCAGGCAGGGTCCGTCGCGGAACACCCCCTTCCACCGACAATCGCAAGCCGCCCCCAAGGACAGCTATCTTGTCGTGTCGCCCCTCGCCCGGTAACGCGGGCGGCCATGCAGTATCACAGCACCCGCGGCGGCGCGCCCTTGCTGGGCTTTCGCGACGTCACCCTCACCGGTCTCGCCAGCGACGGCGGCCTCTATATCCCGACCGAATGGCCCAGCTTCTCGGCTGCGGACATCGCCGCGATGCGCGGCCTCTCCTATGTGGAGACGGCGGTGCGCGTCATGCTGCCATTCGTCACCCCGGATCTTTCGGAAGACGAGCTTCGCCAGCTGTGCACCCAGGCCTATGGCCGCTTCTCGCACGCGGCGGTAACCCCGCTGGTGCAGATCGACCAGCAGCACTGGCTGCTCGAGCTGTTCCACGGCCCCACCCTCGCCTTCAAGGACGTGGCGCTGCAGCTGCTGGGCCTGTTGTTCGAGAAGTTCCTGGCCGGCACCGACCAGCACCTCACCATCGTCGGCGCCACCTCGGGCGATACCGGCAGCGCCGCGATCGACGCAGTGGCCGGGCGCATCGGCGTCGACATCTTCATGCTGCACCCGCGCGGCCGCGTGTCCGACGTGCAGCGCCGCCAGATGACCACGGTGCTCGCCCCCAACGTCCACAACATCGCGATCGAAGGCAGCTTCGACGATGCCCAGGCGCTGGTGAAGGCGATGTTCAACGACGCCGATTTCTCCGGCCGCTTCCAGCTGAGCGCGGTCAATTCGATCAACTGGGCCCGGCTGATGGCGCAGGTGGTCTATTATTTCTACGCCGCGGTCCGCCTCGGCGCGCCGGAGCGGCCGGTCGCCTTCTCGGTGCCGACGGGCAATTTCGGCGACGTGTTCGCCGGCTATGTCGCCGCCCGCATGGGGCTGCCGGTGGCCAAGCTGGTGGTGGCGACCAACGTCAACGACATCCTCCACCGCGCGCTGTCGGCCGGCGACTATTCGGCGGGCACCGTCACCCCCACCGCCGCACCGTCGATGGACATCCAGGTCAGCTCGAACTTCGAGCGCCTGCTGGCGGATCTCGCCGGCGCGCCGATTGCCGAGCAGATGCGCGGCTTCGAAAGCACCCGCGCGATGCAGCTCACCAATGCCCAGCGCGAAGGTGCCTCGAAGCTGTTCACCAGCGACGCGATCGATGCCGACGGCATGAACGAGGCGATGCGCTGGGCCTGCGCCGAGGCGGGCCAGGTGATCGATCCGCACACCGCGATCGGCCTCGCCGCCGCGCAGCGCGCCGGGCTGCCTGCCGACGTGCCGGTGGTGACCCTCGCCACCGCCCACCCGGCCAAGTTCCGCGACGCGGTCGAGCGCGCCACCGGCATGCGCCCCAATGTGCCCAGCCGCGTCGGCGACCTGTTCGAGCGTCAGGAGCGCTACGACACGCTGCCGGCCGAGTTCGGCGCGATCACCGGCTATATCGCCGAACGGGCGCACGCCCGCCCATGAAGCTCGTCACCCTCACCGGCGAACCCTGGGGCGACTATGGGCTGGTCGATTCCGGCCATGGCCGCAAGCTGGAGCGCTACGGCGCCTATCGTTTCATCCGCCCGGAGCCGCAGGCGATGTGGGGGCCCGCGTCCGCCGACTGGGATGCGCATGCCGAATTCGTCCCCGGCTCGGACGAGGACGGTGGCGGCCGCTGGGAGTATCTCAAGCCCACCCCGCGCGAGGGCTGGCCTCTGGCGTGGCGCGAGGTGCGCTTCACCGCGCAGACCACGCCCTTCCGCCATCTCGGCTTCTTCCCGGACATGGCGCCGGTATGGGACTGGATGCGCGGCCGCATCGACGGGATGGCCGAGCCCGAGTGCATGAACCTGTTCGGCTATACCGGCGTCGGCTCGCTGGCGCTGGCGGCGGCAGGGGCCAAGGTCACCCATGTCGATGCCTCCAAGAAGTCGGTGATGGAGGGCAAGGCCAATGCCCAGCTGTCGGGCATGACCGACAAGCCGATCCGCTGGATGATCGACGATGCGATGAAATTCACCGCGCGCGAGGTGCGCCGCGGCCGCCGCTATGACGGCATCATCCTCGATCCGCCGAAATGGGGCCGCGGCCCCAATGGCGAGGTGTGGAAGCTGGAAGAGGGCCTGCCCTCGCTGATCGACGATGTGGCCAGGCTGCTCGACGAGAATTCGCGCTTCCTGTTCCTCACCGTCTATGCGGTGCGGATGTCGGCGCTGGCGATCGGCGAACTGGTCCGCCAGGCGATGGCCGGCAAGGGCGGCACGGTCGAGGCCGGCGAACTGACCGTGCGCGAAGAGGCGCGCGGGCTGGAACTGCCCACCGCCATCTTCGCGCGCTGGAGCCGCTAGGCAATCGGCAGCCCCAACATTTGTCATCCCGGCGGAAGCCGGGATCCATTGGGGTCTACGTCACGGCGCTTGCCGAACCGGAGTGCCGAATGGATCCCGGCTTTCGCCGGGATGACGGTTGAGGTCAGCCGGCGAGGAACGCCGCCAGCGCCCGCTCGAACGCCTCCGGCTGGTCGAGCATGATGAAGTGCCCGCTGTCGCCCACGCCCTGGAGCGTCACCTTGAGCGCCCCGGCATATTGGCTGCGGTAGAAGCCGAGCGTCGCATCCTCGCCGCGCGCGGCGGTCCACGGCACCAGCACGGTGATCGGCGTGGCGATCTTCGGCAGGTCAGAGCGCAGATCGGTGATCATGTCCTCATAGATCGCCTGGCCGCTTACTCGCATGTCCGCCTTGCTCGACCATGCCGCGACCTTGTCGCGCGAGGCAGGCTTCAGCGCGTTTTGCTGCGCGAGCATCTGCGCCAGCTGCGCCGGGAACGGCTTGCCGTACAGGCCCGCCATCTGGGTACGCATCCTCTCGGCCTGCGGCTTGATCGACTCCGCCGTGGCGGCCGGGGCGAAGATGGTGCTGATGAACGGCAGCGCATCGACGATCAGCGCCTTTTGGACATCCTCCGGATGCGCGCGCGCCAGCATCAGCGAGACCAGCCCGCCCATCGAATGGCCGACCACCGGCACCGCGCCCAGCTTGGCGCCGGTGATCAGCGTGTGGAGATCGCCGACGATCCCGTCGAGGATGCCGGGCTGGAGGTTGCCGCGCGGATCGTCCCCGCCGAAGCCGTTGACCTGCACCAGATAGACACGGTGGTTCTTCGCAAGCGCGGGCACCACCCCGTCCCAGGTCGCGCGCGGGCTGGACAGGCCGGGGATCAGGATCACCGGGCTGCCGCGCCCGACGACCTGCACCGAGATGTGCGCCATCTGCACCAGCGGGTCGGCGGCGGCGGCGGGCGCAGGCGCGGTCGTACCATGGCTGTGCCCGGAGGCGCTCGCGACGGCGATCGCCACGGCCATCGCCAGCCAGCGGGTGGTGGATACGCGGGACGCGGCAAAGCAAAGGGCGTGCATCATTGATCCTGCTCCTTGGCGGGATTGAGGAAGATGTCTTCGATCGCGAGGCCGAACAGGTCCGCAATCTTGAAGGCGAGCGGCAGCGAGGGATCGTAGCGCCCGGTCTCGATCGCGTTGACGCTCTGGCGCGAGACCTCCAGCCGTTCGGCGAGATCCTGCTGGCTCCACGCGCGCTCGGCGCGGAGCACGCGGAGGCGGTTGTTCATGCCTCGCCTCCCGAGCCGTCGCGCAGATAGACCAGCCCCTGGCAGAGGCCGAGCCCGGCGGCCCAGAGCGGGAACGCCCCCCATAGCGGGAAGCGCCCGACCACGCCGCCCTCTTCGAGAAAGCCCCACACCGTCGTGAACGCCAGCAGGATGCCGAGCCCGCCGATCGCGGCGATGGCGTTGCGGCTGCGCAGATATTCGTCCTTCTCCTCGACCAGATACAGGCCGATCGCGGCAATGGCGGCAAGCAGCGGCAATGCGGGTGCCAGCGCCAGCGCGAACAGGCCGAGGCCCTCGGGATGCCACCAGCGCGACGCCAGTCCGGACCCGACGATGACAACGGAATAGACGCCCATCGCCGGCAGGAACCGCCACATATACCGACGCTGGGCGGCGTTCATCGTACCACAAGCCATGTAAAGCCTCCTTGCGAATCAGACAAGCAAGCTTTACGTCAACCACGCTTTACATGTCAAGCGTGGTTGACAGCGGAGCACGCGCTCTAAATCCCCCTCCCGCCTGCGGGAGGGGGGCGATAGAAGCGCAGCCGATCGCTTGTCGGAACGCAGGCTACCCCCGCAGCCGCGCCACCATGTCCTCCGCCAGCAGGCTGAGCGTATCGTCGCGCGCGCCCATCACCACGATGCGATCGCCCGGGCGGGCCTGCGCCACGAGATGCGCCGCCGCCGCCTCGCGGCCGGGGATGTGGATCGCCTGCGCGCCGGTCGCCGCAACATCGGTGACGATGTCGGCGCTGGTCACCTCGCGGGCGACGGTGCCGCCGTGATAGACCGGGTCCGGCAGCACCAGCAGGTCTTCAGTCCCCAATTTGGTTGCGAACATCGCGACCAGTTCGCGCCGCATCACCTTGAGCGGGCCATAGCCGTGCGGCTGGAACAAGAGCAGCAACCGCCCCGGAAACGCGTGCAGCGTATCCAGTGTCGCGGCGATTTTGTCCGGGTTGTGCCCGAAATCGTCGATCACCGACACGCCGCCGGCCGTGCCGACCAGCTCGAACCGCCGCCGCAGCCCGGTAAAGCCCTCCACGGCCGCGCAGGCATCCTCCAGCGACACCCCCGCCGCCGTCGCCGCGCCGATCGCGGCCAGCGCATTGGCGACATTGTGCCGCCCCGGCACCTGCAGCCGCACGCGGCGCACGGTTTCGCCCATCACCAGATCGAAGCGACAAGCGAACGCCTCGGGCGCCAGGTTGCGCGCCGTCAGATCCGCCTCGCCCTCCACCGCGAAGGTCAGCGTGCGGCCTCGATCGAGCCCCGCCGCCAGCGCCGCGCTCTCGGCATCGCCGACATTGACCACGGTGGTCGCCGCCTTGCCCGCAAAGGCGCCGAACAGCAGCCGCAATTCCTCCAGCGACTTGTGGTCGAGGCTGACATTGTTGAGCACCGCGATCCGCGGCCAGTAATTGGCGATCGAGCCGTCGCTCTCGTCCACCTCGCTGACGAACGCGTCCCCCGCCCCGACCAGCGCGCTCGCGAACGGCGCGTCGGGCCCCGCGAAATTCTTCATCACCGCGCCGTTCATCACCGTGGGATCGCGCCCGCAGGCGTGGAGGATCCAGCCGATCATCCCCGTCACGGTCGACTTGCCGCTGGTCCCCGCCACGCCGATCGGCAGCGCGGACGCATTGAACAGGCCCGCCAGCAGCTCGGCCCGCGACATGCGCGCGCAGCCCAGCTCGGCCGCGCGCACCATGTCCGGCACGGTCGGCTCGATCGCGGCGGAGGCGACCACCACCTGCTCGGCCGACTGCACGCCGCTGCCGTCCTGCGGGAACAGCTCCACCCCGCGCGAGCGCAGCCAGTCGAACTTGGACGCCAGCCGCCCGCCGTCGAGGCTGCGGTCCGAACCCGAGACCCGGGCGCCCCGGCCGGCGAGGATCATCGCCAGCGGCATCATCCCCGAACCGCCGATCCCTACGAAGAAGGTTGCTTTGCCATGCTGCATGGGCACGCTATCGGCGAAGCGAGGAGACCATACAAGCATATGCGGATCGGAGTCGTCGCGCCGGCGCGGCCAGTCACCCGGGAATCGTCAGCCCGCATGGCGGCGTTCATGGCGCTCACCTATCCCGAGCATGAAGTGGTGTTCCACCCGCAATGCTATCTCTCGGCCGGCCATTTCGCCGGCACCGATGCCGAGCGCGCGGCGGCGTTCCTCGAGTTCGCCAACGATCCGACGATCGATGCCATCTGGTTCGCGCGCGGCGGCTATGGCTCGAACCGCATCCTCGACGCGGTGATGCCGCATCTCGGCGACGCGGCGCGGCGCAAGACGTACATGGGCTTCTCCGACATGGGCTTTCTGCTGGGCGCGCTCTACGCCCGCGGCATCGGCCATCCGGTCCATGCCTCGATGGCGAGCAGCATCGGCAAGAACGATGCGGGCGTGGACACCGGCTGGGCGCTCGGCTGGCTGATCGAGCGCGACCGCCGCGGGCTCGACCCCGCGCTGGCCGACGGCCGCCCCGCCGCCGCCTTCAACCTCGCGATCCTCACCTCGCTGATCGGCAGCAAGTACCTGCCTGACCTTACCGACCATGTGCTGATGATCGAGGAAGTCGACGAGCCGCTCTACCGGATCGATCGGATGCTGTTCAACATGGCGCATGCCGAACAACTGAAGGGCATCGCCGGCATCCGCCTGGGTGCGGTGACCGCGATCGCCGAGAACGACCCGCCCTTCGGCGAGACGGTGGACGCAATGATCCTCCGCTGGTGCAAGGAGATGGGCGTCCCCTATCTCGGCCGCTGCGCGATCGGGCACATCTCGACCAACCACGTCGTCCCGTTCGGCGTCGCATGAGCCCCGATCCGCAAGCCCTGCGGGCACGCCACGGCGCGGTATCGCTGCTCGCCCACCCCTCGCCGATCGAGCGGCTGGAACGGCTGGAGGCGGCGCTCGGCACCGACGTGCGGATCTATGCGAAGCGCGACGATGTGGCGGGTATCGGCGGCGGCGGCAACAAGCTGCGCAAGCTCGAATTCCTGCTCGGCGACGCGATCGCGCAAGGGTGCGACACCTTCGTCACCACCGGCGGCCTGCAATCGAACCATTGCCGGCTGAGCGCGGCGGCGGCGGCGCGGATGGGCCTCGCCTGCGAGCTGGTGCTGGCCGATGTCGTGCCGCGCCACGACGCCGACTATCGCGGCAACGGCAACCTGCTGCTCGAGGCGATCTTCGGCGCGACCGTCCACCGCGTGCCCGGCGACGCCGACCGGCCCGCCTTCCTGCAGGCCCGCGCCGAGGCGCTGCGGGCGGAGGGCCGCAAACCCTATGTGGTCGGCGCGGGCGGATCGTCGCCGGTCGGCGCGCTCGGCTATGTCGCCTGTGCCTGGGAGATACTGGGGCAAGAGGCGGCGCTGGGCGAGCGCTTCGTCCGCATCGTCGTCCCCAATGGCAGCGCCGGCACCCATGCGGGCCTCGCCGCCGGCATGGCAGCGGCAGGGGAGGACGTGACGCGCGTCCAGTCCTATGCCGTCCTCGCCACCCCCGAGGCCGCCCATGCCGAAACGCTGGCGCTGGCCCAGGCCACGCTCGCCGCCAACGCCCTGCCCGGCAGCGTGACGGCGGCGGAGGTGGTGATCGAAGGCAGCCAGCGGGGCGAAGGCTATGGCATCCCCACGGCCGCGATGCGCGACGCGGTGGAACTGCTCGCCCGCACCGAGGGCCTGCTGCTCGACCCCGTCTATAGCGGCAAGGCGTTCGCCGGGCTGCTCGCCGCGATCCGCGGCGGCGCGTTCCGGGCGGGCGAGGCGGTGTTGTACGTCATGACCGGCGGCGTGCCGGGGTTGTTCGCGTATCGCGAGGTGTTTGAGGGCGAGAGGCAAACCAAGACATGAAGATGATCGGTCTGATCGGTGGCATGAGTTGGGAAAGCTCGGCAGAATATTATCGCATCCTCAATGAAGGTATCCGAGAACGTGTCGGTCCAACCGCATCAGCCCAGTGCGTGATGTGGTCCTTCAATTTCGCGGAGATCGAAGATCTTCAGCACAGGGGTGATTGGGCAACTCTCACAACGCGAATGGTCGACGCCGCGCGACGGCTTGAAGCAGCAGGTGCAGACGTTCTGCTGATATGCACCAACACCATGCATCGCATGGCAGCAACCATCGAGGACGCGGTGGCTGTACCCTTGCTCCATATTGCCGACCCCACGGCCGAACGTATCAAGGCTGCGGGCATCAAGACGGTCGGACTTCTCGGCACTGCGTTCACGATGGAGCATGCCTTCTACAAGGGGCGGCTCGCCGAACAGCATGGACTCGACGTCATCGTTCCCAACGACGAGGACCGCGCTACCGTCCATCGGATCATCTACGAGGAGTTGGTGGCGGGCAGGATCTTACCGGCATCTCGTGACGCGTACCGCGCGATAATCGCTCGATTGGTCGAGGCCGGTGCGGAGGCGGTGATTCTCGGATGCACCGAAATCATGTTGTTGGTTAAGCCTGAAGATAGTGCGGTGCCGATCTTCGACACAACGGCGCTTCATGCGGCGGCGGCGATCGAAGTGGCTCTTGCTGGCTGAGTACAACGGTGGATGTCCGCCCGAATGGACCAGCGGGGCAACGGCGCTCCTTCGATTGTGGTAGTTTCGTAGCCAATCCAGCTGAAGGTTTCGACGGCGGGTAAGATCACCCCGCCAGCACCCGCCCCACCCGCACCAGCGCGCCATCGGGATCAGACACCGCGAACTCGTACGTCCCCCAGGGCATCGCATGCGGCGTACCCGGCTGAATGATCGCCTCACGCACCCGATCCGCCACCGCGTCGACATCCTCGACATAGAGGTACAGCCCGAAGGGATTGTCCGGCGCCTGGGGCGTGTTCGCCTCGTGCCGCAGGTGCAGGTGCCAGCCGCGGCCGTCTTCGAGGATGCGGTAGTGGCCATAGTCGCTGGCCACCTCCAGCCCCAGGCGGCGGTAGAAGGCGGTGCTCGCGTCGAGGTCGCGGCAGGGCAGAATGGCGACGATGTGGTGGCTGGCGTCCATGCCCGCAGGCTATGCCCGCGCCGCCCCTCGCACCACCCCGAAATCCCGCCTCCCCTGCCCTTTCGCCAAAGCCTTGCCTATATCGCACCCGCGCGGGCATAAGCCGCGCTCCGTTCCACACCCATGAAAGGGGTTCTTCCCGTGTCCGAGATGTTCCGCATTACGCTGCCCGACGGTTCCGTCCGCGAGGTAGCCCCGGGGACTACCCCGGCGGACATCGCCGCGGCGATCGGCCCCGGCCTCGCCAAGGCGGCGCTCGCCGCGCGCGTCGATGGCGAGCTGCGCGACATCGGCCGTCCGTTCGAGGGCGACGCCCAGCTCGCACTCGTCACCGCCAAGGACGAGGCCGACGCGCTCGAACTCGCGCGCCACGATTATGCGCACATCCTCGCCGAGGCGGTGCAGCACCTCTTCCCGGGCACGCAGATCACCTTCGGCCCGTCGACCGACGACGGCTTCTATTACGACTTCGCCCCCAAGGACCGCCCCTTCACCGAAGAGGACCTGCCGGCGATCGAGGAGGAGATGCGCCGCATCATCGCCCGCGACGAGCCGCTGATCCGCGAAGTCTGGTCGCGCGCCGACCTGATCGCGCGCTGGACGGCGCAGGGCGAGACCTTCAAGGCCGAATGGGCCAAGGAACTCCCCGAGGGCGAGGAGCTGACCGTCTATCGCGCGGGCAAGGGCGAAGATGCGTGGCTCGACATGTGCCGCGGCCCCCACCTCGCCTCCACCGGCAAGGTCGCGGCCGA
>JAIYAA010000367.1 GCA_027489295.1 Sphingomonadales bacterium
TCGACGCGGATCGACCTGCTGCTGATCGCGGCGGGCGTCGTCACCGCGACGCCGCTGCTGCTGTTCGCCGCCGCCGCCAAGCGGCTGCCCTATGCGACCATGGGGCTGCTCCAGTATATCGCGCCGACGCTGCAATTCGTGGAGGCGGTGCTGCTGTTCGGCGAAGCCGTACAGCCGGTGCACTTCGCTACCTTCGCGCTGATCTGGTCGGGCTGCGCGCTCTACGCGTGGGACAGCCTGCGGGCGTATCGCGCGGCGGTGCGGGGGTAACGCCCCTCCCGCGCGGGAGGGGCGCAACGGACTCAGCCCTCGCGGCGGCCGAGCAGGCGCAGGCGCAGCGCGTTGAGCTTGATGAAGCCTGCCGCATCGCGCTGGTCGTACGCGCCCTGGTCGTCCTCGAAGGTCACGACCTTCTCGCTGTACAGCGAATAGGGCGACTTGCGGCCGGTGACGATCACGCTGCCCTTGTACAGCTTCAGCCGCACGGTGCCGGTGACCTTCTCCTGGCTGTAATCCACGGCGGCCTGCAGCATCTCGCGCTCGGGCGAGAACCAGAAGCCGTTGTAGATCAGCTCGGCATAGCGCGGGGCCAGCTCGTCCTTCAGATGCGCGGCGCCGCGATCGAGCGTGATCTGCTCGATGCCGCGGTGGGCGAGGTGATAGATGGTGCCGCCCGGCGTTTCGTACATGCCGCGCGACTTCATGCCGACAAAGCGGTTCTCGACCAGGTCGAGCCGGCCGATGCCGTGCTTGCGGCCGAGTTCGTTGAGCGCGGTCAGCAGCGTGGCGGGCGACATCGCCTGGCCGTTGAGGGCCACGCCGTCGCCGCGCTCGAAGTCGATCGTGATCGTCTCGGGCACGTCGGGCGCGTCTTCCGGGTTCACCGTGCGCGAATAGACGTAATCGGGCACTTCCTCCCACGGATCCTCGAGCACCTTGCCCTCGGACGAGGTGTGGAGGAGGTTCGCGTCGGTCGAGAAGGGCGACTCGCCGCGCTTGTCCTTGGTCACCGGGATCTGGTGCGATTCGGCGAACTCGATCAGCTTGGTGCGGCTGGTCAGATCCCATTCGCGCCACGGCGCGATCACCTTGATGTCCGGGTTGAGCGCGTAATAGCCGAGCTCGAAGCGGACCTGGTCGTTGCCCTTGCCGGTGGCGCCGTGGCTCACCGCGTCAGCGCCGACCATCTTGGCGATCTCGATCTGGCGCTTGGCGATCAGCGGCCGCGCGATCGAGGTGCCGAGCAGATAGAGCCCCTCGTAGAGCGCGTTGGCGCGCATCATCGGGAACACATAGTCCTTCACGAATTCCTCGCGCACGTCCTCGATGAAGATGTGCTCGGGCTTCACGCCGGCCATCTCGGCCTTCTTGCGCGCGGGCTCCAGCTCCTCGCCCTGGCCGAGATCGGCGGTGAAGGTCACCACCTCGCAGTTATAGGTCTGCTGCAGCCATTTCAGGATCACGCTCGTGTCCAGGCCGCCCGAATAGGCGAGGACGACGCGATTGATCTTATCCGACATGGGGCAGCGACTCCGGGGAAAAAAGAGAAAGGGAAACGCGGGGCCTCTAGGGTTCCCGCGCCTTCCACGCAATATCCGCCGTGTCCCCCGGCGCGGGACGCGTCAGCCTTGCCGCAGCGTCGCCTCTGACTCGAGCATATAGTCCCGCGTGATCGGCAGCGCGGTGCGCGAGCGGGAGAATTGCAACTGGTAGTTGACCAGCCCGCCATTCATGAAGCTGACATAGGACCCCGCCAGATAATAGGTCCACATGCGGTAGAAGCGCTCGTCGTACAGCGCGACGATGGCATCATGGGCGGCGACGGTGCGATCGTACCAGGCCTTGAGCGTGTGGCCGTAGTGCATGCGCAGCACTTCCACGTCGGTGAGGAAGTAGCGCAGCCCCTCATAGCCCTGCGCGATCTCCGACAGCGCCGGGATATAGCCGCCGGGGAAGATATATTTGAGGGTGAAGGCGTCGGTATAGCCCGGCGCGCCCGCGCGCCCGATCGTGTGGAGCAGCATCACGCCCTCGGGCGTCATCAGCTCGCGGCACTTGGCGAAGAAGGTGCGGTATTGCGGCGTGCCGACATGCTCGAACATGCCGACCGAGACGATCCGGTCGAACTGACCCTCCAGCGCGCGATAGTCGATCAGCTCGAACTTC
Source organism: Sphingomonadales bacterium (assembly GCA_027489295.1). The sequence continues at coordinate 2,167 of JAIYAA010000367.1, forward strand.
ACCTTGTCGGCAACCCCGGCCGCCTCGGCGCGCTCGCGGGCGATCTTGAGCTGTTCCTCGGAGAGGGTGATGCCCAGCACCTCGGCGCCGGTCTTGGCTTGGATGTACAGCGCCATGCCGCCCCAGCCGCAGCCGATGTCGAGCACGCGCATGCCGGGCTGGATCGCCAGCTTGGCGACAATGTGCGCCTTCTTGTCGGCCTGGGCCTGCTCCAGGCTGTTCGCCGGATCGGTGTAATAGGCGCAGCTATATTGCCGGTCGGCGTCGAGGAAGAGATCGTACAGCCGCGCCGACAGATCGTAATGATGCGCGACGTTCTGCTTCGACTTGCGCGCCATGTTCTTGCGGCCGAGCCAGTGCGCGACCTTGCCGGTGGCGCGGCTCAGCATGGATGGGTTGAGCACCGCGGTGCCCTTCTCCCAGGCATTGTTGGCGGTCACCAGGGTGAGCAGGTCGAGGATGTCGCCGGAATCGAAGTTCAGGCTGCCGTCCATATAGGTTTCGGCGGCGCCCAGCGCGGGGTCACGGACGATCCGGCCCTCGGCGCCCTTGCCGAGCCGCATCGTCACTGGCTTTAGCGTCGGGTCGGGGCTGCCGAAGCTGCGGGAACTACCATCGGGTCGGATCAGGGTGAGTTCGCCCCGCTGCACGGCGCGGTCGAAGAAACGATCAATCAAGGCCATGGCGATCCCGTATGCGGCATTTGTTTCAGTGGTATCCGGCGCGCATTTCCGCGGGGCCCCCCTCTGAAACGCGTTACGGATCAGCAACGAACGCCGTAGCGCCGTGCTGGTTCAATGCCGATCGAAAATCAGATGCCGGCGTACCATTGATAGCCGCTCGAATCCTCCCAAGTTCCGCCCTTGCCTTTGCCGATTCCGGCGAGCGAGGCGACCGCTTCGATGCCGACCAGATATTTGGCCTGCTTGTAGCCGAGCTGCCGCTCCACCCGCAGCCGCAGCGGCGCGCCGTGGCCGACATCCAGCAGATGGTCGTTGAGCGCCCAGGCGAGGATCGTCTGAGGGTGGAAGGCGTCGATCAGGTCGATCGATTCATAATAGCCGCCATCGCCGTAGCGATCGGCGCAGTGGAACACGATGTAGCGCGCGCGCGTGCTGAGCCCGGCGGCGCTGAGGATCGTGCCGAGCTGCGGCCCCTGCCATTTGCCGATCGCGCTCCATCCCTCGACGCAATCGTGCCGGGTGATCTGCGCGCGCTGCGGCATGTGCTGGATCTGGTCCAACGTCAGCTGCATCGGCCGGGCGACCATGCCGCCCACCTTGAGCCGCCAGTCGGCGAAGCGGGTACCCGCCCAGATATTGTATTCGGGCGTGTTCGGGTGGTGCGTGCCGTTCACCCGGAAGATCGGGCTGCGCTGCTCGGGGCGGAATTCGGTGGCGAGCGCACCGCGCCCGACCGAGCGCTGGAGGAAGCGGTGCGCTTCCTCCGCGCTGGCCAGCACCGGGCTGTCGGTAAAGCGGTCGCAGCCGGTCAGCAGCCCGGCGGCACCGGCGGCGATCAGGGTGCGTCGGGTAAGGATCATGGGCGTTCCTCCGGGGGGATGCGCCACCAGCCCGTGATCATCGAGCGCAGCTCGTTGATCGGCCCGGCGAGCAGCACCAGCGTCAGGTGGACGAGCAGGAAGACGAGGATCGCCGCCATCGCGAGGAAATGCACCGAGCGCGCCGATTGCCGGCCGCCGAAAATGGCGGTGAGCCAGGGCCATGCGGCGTCCATACCGGGCGAGAGGGCGAGACCGGAGAAGATCACCGCGGGCAACAACACGAACAGCGTGCCGACATAGGCGAGCTTTTGGAAGATATTGTAGGCGCGCGGGTTTTCGGGATCATGGAAGCGCAGCGCGAGATGGTTCCTGAAATCCTGCCAGAGGTGGCCCGGCCCCAGCTCGCGCGCGCGAATGCGCAGGTCGCGCAGGATATGGCCGTTCGCGAGGCTCCACAGCAGATAGACCAGCAGCCCGAAGGCGAGCACCAGCGCGAAGAAGAAGTGCCAGTGCCGCGCACCGGCGAGGCTGTAATAGGACGGCAGCGTCACCCAGCCGGGGAAGCGTGGCAGCTCGAGCCAGGCCGAATCGAAATTCGCGCCATATTGCCCCCAGTAGAGCCGGGGATGCGCGTTGAAGATCATCAGTCCGCTGCCGACCATGATCAGCAGTGCGACCGCGTTGATCCAGTGCCACAGCCGGGTGATCAGCCGGTGGCGGTAGATCAGTTGCGGCCCGTGCGGTGGACCTTCGGCCATGTGCGCTTCCTTCCCTGGACCTGTCGCGTGTAGGATATTCGCACGCCGTGCGGAATCGGTTTCACGCTGCCCGCAAAAATCCCGGAGCCTCGATGCCGACCGACTTCCACTTCTACGAACCCGCCGCCGGCCACGGCCTCGCCCACGATCCGCTCAATGCCATTGTCGGCCCGCGGCCAATCGGCTGGGTCAGCACGGTCTCGGCTGCCGGGGTCCGCAACCTTGCGCCGTACAGCTTCTTCAACCTGTTCAACTATCGCCCGCCGATCCTGGGCTTCGCCTCGATCGGCTGGAAGGACAGCGTCGCCAATATCGCCGAGACCAAGGCATTCGTCTGGAACCTTGCCACCCGCCCGCTGGCCGAGGTGATGAACGCCAGTGCCGCGATGGTCGGGCCCGAGGTTGACGAGTTCAGCCTCGCCGGGATCGAGACGCTACCGTCGCGCACCGTGCGGCCGGATCGGGTGGCGGCCAGCCCGGCACAGTTCGAGTGCCGGCTGACCCAGCTGATCCGGCTGGAGACCAAGGAAGGCACCGACATCGACACCTGGCTCGTCCTGGGCGAGGTCACCGGTGTGCATATCGATCGGGCGATGCTGGAGGACGGTGTCTACCAGACCGCCCGTGCCCGCCCGATCCTGCGCGGCGGCGGGCCGGCCGATTATTTCGAGATCGGCGAGGACGCGCTGTTCAGGATGTTCCGTCCGGGCTGAGCCTGGGCTCGGACAGGATCGGCGGCGTCGAATCCATATAGGTAAGCCAGGTCTTCCAGAGCTGGCGGGTGCGCGCTTGCGTCAGCTCGATTCGGCAGCCGAGCAGCATCGCGCCGCGGATCGTGCCATCCTGCCAATGGGCATAAACCGCATCGCACTCGCCCTTGCGATAGGCGAGCCAGCGCGCCTGCGCCTCGTCGAACGCCTTGACCACCGTTACCCCGTCCGCACTGGCGCGCTTGCGAGCGGCGACGAGGTAGCGGTTCATCTCCACCTCGGCGGCGTTGCTGGCGCGCGCCAGGCACATGTTCATGTCCACCGTCGTCTTCGCATCGACGCAGCGATCGGCGGGGGCGGCAAGCGCCAGGGCGAGCAGGAGCAGCGGCATCGCTGCACCCTACCGAGGAATCGCGGTTCGACTCAACCGAGCGCGGCGAACTTCTCTTCGGCCTCGCGATCGAGCTGGGCGCGGCTCTTCTTTTCCGACGCGGTCTTCAGCTGGCCGCATGCCGCATCGATGTCGCGCCCGCGCGGGGTGCGTACCGGTGCCGAGATGCCGCCCTCGAACACGATGTTCGAGAAGGAGCGGATCCGCTCCGGCGTCGAGCATTCGTACGGCGCGCCGGGCCAGGGGTTGAACGGGATCAGGTTCACCTTGGCGGGCAGCTTGTACTTGCGCAGCAGGCGGACGAGCTCGCGCGCATCGGCGTCGCTGTCGTTCTTGTCCTTGAGCATCACATATTCGAACGTGATGCGGCGCGCATTGTTGGCGCCGGGATAGTCGGCACAGGCCTGGAGCAGCTCCTCGATGCCATACTTCTTGTTGAGCGGCACGATCTCGTCGCGCACGTCCTTGGTGACCGCGTGGAGCGACACCGCCAGATTGACGCCGATCTCCTCGCCGGCGCGTGCCATGATCGGCACCACGCCCGAGGTGGAAAGCGTGATGCGGCGCTTGGACAGCGCGAGACCGTCGCCGTCCATCACGATCTGGAGGCCGGCCTTCACTTCGTCGAAATTGTACAGCGGCTCGCCCATGCCCATCATCACGATGTTGGTGAGCAGGCGCCCTTCCGGCTGGCTCGGCCATTCGCCGAGCGAATCGCGCGCGAGCATCACCTGGCCGACGATCTCGCCGGCGGTGAGGTTGCGCACCAGCCGCATCGTGCCGGTATGGCAGAAGCGGCAGTTGAGCGTGCAGCCCACCTGGCTGGAAACACAGAGGGTTCCCCGATCGGCGTCGGGGATGAACACCATCTCGTAATCCTGCCCGTCGGGCGAGCGGAGCAGCCACTTGCGGGTGCCGTCGTTCGAGACCTGCGCCTCGACCACGTCGGGCCGACCGATCACGAAGCGCTCGGCCAGCCACGGGTGCTGCGCCTTGGCGATGTCGGTCATCGCCGAAAATTCGGTGGCGCCGCGATTGTAGATCCAGTGCCACAGCTGCTTGGCGCGCAGCTTGGCCTGTTTGGGCTCCAGTCCGGCGGCGGTCAGCGCCTCGCGGATCCCGTCGCGGGAAAGACCGATCAGGTCGGTACGGCCGTCCTCGCGCGCGGCGAGCGCACGCGGCACGGGCACGGGATCGATGTGCCCGGGGATGGGCATGGGGGCGGCCGACACTGTCTGCATTCGCCGCATATAGGCGAAAATGCCCGGACTTTCCAGCGGTGTGATTCAGATGCACCGCGTCCCCGCGCGGGTCATGCCGTCCCGCCCGAGCAACAGCCCATCGTGAAACGGGTATGAAGCGGAAAACCCGATGCCCATTGTCACGTTACAGGGGTGCAAAAGAGTTTCATCGTTGCGAGGAGTTGAGGATGAAAATGATGTTTTCGAGCCTGGCTGCTGCCAGCGCACTGATGGCTTCGGCCGCGATTGCCCAGACCACGACCCCGGCCCAGACGAGCCCGGCCCAACCCGCCGCCCCGGCGACGCAGGATCAGGGAACGACAGGTGCCGGCACGGCGGCGTCGACCTCGGCGGTGAACGATACCGAGGTCAAACAATATGCCACGGCGGCGCTCGCGGTGAACAAGATCAACGCCGATACGAGCATCCCGACCGCCGAGAAGAACACCAAATTCGTCGCCGCGATCACCGCGTCCGGTCTGCAGCCGCAGCGCTTCAACGAGATCAGCCAGGCGATGGCGTCGGATACCGCGCTGAACCAGCGCATCCAGGCGGCAGCGGCGCAGGCCCAGACCAGCGGCCAGTCGGCCCAGGCGACCACGCCGGCCACTCCGACCGGCGGCAACTAAACGGCTAGCTCCCTCGGCGGCGGCAATCCCCAGCGGATCGCCGCCGTTTTTGTGTGCGCACTGTCATGGTTCCGGAACGAAAGCCCGCCACAGGCACGGGCTTAGGGTTCGCGGACAAAGGAATGACGATGCGTACAGGGTGGATGATCGGCGCGGCGGCGCTGCTGATGGCGATGGCACCGGGCGGCGCCACGCCGGATGCGGACAGGAGCCTCGATTCGCTCCGGCTCGATCAGGTGCGGATGCTGGGATCGCACAACAGCTACCGCCCCTATCCGCTACCGCAGGTGGAGGCCCGCATCCGTGCGCTGGCGCCCAAGGAGTGGGATGGCCTTGCCTATGGCCACCCGCCGCTGGAGAGCCAGCTGGCGCTGGGCCTGCGCCAGCTCGAGATCGATGTGGCGCCCGATCCGCAGGGCGGCGCCTATGCCGCGCCCTATGCCGACGGCCCCGCCGAGATCCGGGCGGAGATGGCCGCGCCCGGCGCCAAGACGATCCACGTGCCGGGTCTCGACTGGCAGACGCACTGCCGCACCTTCCGTGCCTGCATGATGATCTTCCGCCGCTGGTCCGATGCGCATCCGGGGCATCTGCCGGTGATGCTGCTGGTCAATGCCAGCGACGTGCGGCCGATCCCGGGCCTGCGCACCACCGACCTCGGCTTCGACGCGGCCGCGCTCGACGCGCTCGATGCCGATATCGCGGCAACGATCGGCCGCGAGCGGGTGATCGCGCCGGACGACGTCCGGGGCACGCTGCCGACGCTGCGCGACGCGGTGCTCGCGCATCGCTGGCCGACGGTGGGCGCGTCGCGCGGCAAGTTCCTGCTCGTGCTCGATACGTCGGACGCGAACGAGGAACGCTATCGCGCGGGCCATGCCAGCCTGAAGGGCCGCATGATGTTCGGCTGGTATCCCGAGGACGCGCCTGAGGCGGCCTTTTTCAACATGCAGAGCCCGACCAAGGATGCAGCCCTGGTCACCCGCCGGGTGAAGGCGGGCTTCATGGTCCGCACCCGCGCGGATTCGGAGACGCTGGAGGCGCGCAACCATGACCGCAGCCGGCTCGACGCGGCGATCGCGTCGGGCGCGCAGTTCATCAGCACCGATTATTACGAAGGCGCGCCCGATCCGCGGGGGCTGAACTGGGCGGTGTCGCTCGGCAGGAACACGGTGATCTGCAACAGCGTGACGGTTAGCTGCCCGAAGCGCTGATCCGCACGTCGCGGCGCGGGGCGGGCACGGTAATCCCGTGCTCGCCGAACAGCTTCCACAACCGGTTGAGCACGTCGCTTCGCACATTGCCGACGCCGCTTTCGGGATCGCTGATCCAGACGAGGATATCGTGTGCCGCGCCGTTCTCGCCCAGCGCGGTCAGCCACACATTGGGGGCGGGGGTATCGAGCACGCGCGGGCTTTCGGTCGCGGCGCGCAGCATCAGCGCCTGCGCCAGTTCCAGGTCGCAGCCATAGGCGACCGTCACCGCGATCCGCACCCGCACGTTGCGGTCGGTGTAGGACCAGTTCTCGACTTCCTGGGTCATCAGATTCTCGTTCGGAATCAGATGCTCCTTGCCGTCGCGGGTGATCACCGAGACGGCGCGCACGCCGATCTTGTTCACCCAGCCGAAGCTGTCCCCCACCACGATCACGTCGCCCGGCTTGATCGACCGATCCATCAGCAGGATGATCCCGGCGATCAGATTGCCGACGGTCTTCTGCATGCCGAAGCCGATCGCCAGGCCGAACGCCCCCGAAAAGACCGCGAAGGTGGTGAGGTCGATCCCCAGCAGGTCGATGCCGACGAAGAAGGCGGCGGTGAGGATCGCGATGCTCGCCAGCTTCTGGCCCAGCAGTCGCTGCGTCGCGTCCAGCCCGTGCGCCCGCCCGATCCACTGCGCGAGCAGCCGGTTCGCGATCCGCACCAGCGCGTAGATGATGGTGACGGTCACGACGAAGGTGAGCAGCGACAGCAGCGACAGCCGCCGCGTGCCGATGTCGAACCCGATGCGCGCCAGCAGCGCCTCGATCACGCCCAGGCCGCCCATCGTCTTGCTGAGCAGCGAGGTGAAGGCGATCGTGCCCATCGGCCAGGTGGCGAGCCGCGGCAGCCCGAGCCCGCGCAGCACTTCCACCACCGCCAGCGCCATGATCAGGCCCATGGCGATGCCGAGCAGCAGCAGCGCGGGTGGATGCCACGGCCAGGCACCCGCGATCGGCGACAGCAGCAACGCGGTGGTCAGCCAGCGGGTGATCCGGCACAGCCGCGCCTGGATGCCGTTTACATGCTCGCCGGCAAGGCGATGCCAGACCCCTGCGATCTGCGCACCGATGCGCTGGCCGGCCAGCACGCCGATCGCCAGCGCGCACGCGGCGAGGCCCGTCGCCACCGCCATCTCGCCCAGTTCGGCCGGGGAGGGGATGCGCATCCCCATGCCGGCGAACCGGTCGAGCAGGTCGCGGATCATCCGCGCGCGGCGGCGAAGCGGGCGAGGCCGGCCTCGAGATCGGCGATCAGGTCGTCCGGATCCTCCAGCCCGATATAGAGCCGGATCATCGGCCCTTCGGCCTGCCAGCGCGAGGCGGTGCGGATGCGCTGCGGATCGGCGGGGATCGCCAGGCTTTCATAGCCGCCCCAGCTGAAGCCGATGCCGAAATGGCGCAGGCCATCGATCAGCGCGGTGCGAGCGGCATCGTCGCCGCCGTTCAGCACGAAGGAGAACAGACCGGCGCTGCCCTTGAAATCGCGCACGAACAGGTCGTGGCCGGGGCAATCGGGCAGGGCGGGGTGGAGCACGCGCGCCACTTCCGGCCGGGTCTTCAGCCACTGCGCGATCTTGAGTCCGCTCGCGCCCGACTGGCGCAGGCGCACCTCCATCGTCCGCAGCCCGCGCGATGCCAGATAGGCGTCGTCGGGACTCGCGCACAGACCGAGCTGATAGGTCGTCGCGCGGAGTCGCTCATAGTGGCCGGGGGCGGCGGTGACCGATCCCAGCATCACGTCCGAATGGCCGACGACATATTTCGAGCAGGACAGGATCGAATAGTCGATGCCCTTCTCGATCGCCGGGAAGTAGAGCGGCCCGGCCCAGGTATTGTCGAGCAGCGTCACGATCCCGCGCGCCTTGGCCACCGCCACGATGGCGGGCACGTCCTGCACCTCGAAGGTGAGGCTGCCCGGGCTTTCGAGCAGGATCGCCCTGGTCTGCTCGCTGCACAGCGCCGCGATGCCCTCCCCGACCATCGGGTCGTAATAGGTGGCGGTGATTCCCAGCCGCTTGAGCATCCCGTTGCCGAACGCGCGCGTCGGTTCGTAGCTGCTGTCGGGCAGCAGCACCTCGTCGCCCGGCGACAGCACCGCCAGCAGCGCGGTGGTGATCGCCGCCACGCCCGAGGGGTAGAGGAGCGTCGCCTCGGCACCCGGTTCCAATGCGGTCAGCGCGTCGGCGAGCGACCATTGGGTGGGCGTGCCGCGTCGGCCGTAATAGAGCTTGTGGTGGGTGTCCGCGCTGCCGCGCTCGCGCATCGCCGCGATGTCGTCGTACAGGATCGTCGAGGCACGCCACACCGGCGGATTGACGATGCCCTGCGTCCA